>JBGAPZ010000028.1:0-48371 GCA_044220975.1 Micropepsaceae bacterium
CTCCCTTCGGCACATTTGGACGGCCTTTCAAATATTCGAACGTTGTTTGATCCGGCGCGATCAGGCCGGCGCGCGCCCCCGCTTCGATCGACATGTTGCAGACCGTCATGCGGCCTTCCATCGAAAGCGCTCGGATGGCTTCGCCTGCATACTCGATGACGTAACCCGTGCCGCCCGCGGTGCCGATCTTGCCGATGATGGCGAGGATGATGTCCTTGGCCGTGATGCCGGACGCGGGTTTTCCGTCCACGGTGACGCGCATGTTCTTCGACGGCCGCGCCTGGAGCGTTTGGGTCGCCAGAACGTGTTCGACCTCGCTGGTGCCGATGCCGAAGGCGAGCGCGCCGAATGCACCATGAGTCGCGGTGTGGCTGTCGCCGCAGACGATCGTTTGGCCGGGGAGCGTGTAGCCCTGCTCCGGCCCCACGATGTGGACGATGCCTTGGCGGATGTCGTCCATCGCGAAATAGGTGACGCCGAAATCCTTCGCGTTTTTCTCGAGCGTCGCGACTTGGAGCGCGGATTCCGGATCGGCGATGCCGTGGCTGCGGTCGGTCGTCGGCACGTTGTGGTCGGCGACGGCCAGCGTCAGCTCGGGCCGGCGGACCTTGCGTTTCGCGAGGCGCAAACCTTCGAACGCCTGTGGACTCGTCACTTCGTGCACGAGGTGGCGGTCGATGTAGAGGACAGCGGCCTCGCCTGGTTCGGCGTGGACCAGGTGGGCGTCCCAGATTTTGTCGTAGAGCGTGGTGGCGGTCATGGCGATTACATATCGCCTTGCGGGGGTTTACGAAACGCGCAAGTTTGGCTGTGAAATGGCGCAACCCTTCCGTAGCGAACGACTGCTCCTGCGCCGCTGGCGCGAGGATGATCTTGCGCCGTTTGCTGCGATGAATGCCGATCCGCTGACGATGCGTTTCATGCCCGGGGTGATGACGGCGACAGAGAGCCAAGCGCTGATCGCCCGGTTCGAGGAGCATCACCGGCTGCACGGGTTTGGGGTTTGGGCCGCTGAAGCGCCGGGCGTCGCGCCGCTGCTCGGGTATATCGGGCTGCAGCGGGTTGGGTTCGAAGCGCCGTTCACGCCCGCTGTTGAGATCGGGTGGCGGCTTGCGCCTGCGTATTGGGGGCAGGGCTATGCGACGGAGGGTGCGAAAGCGGCACTTCGAATCGGGTTCGAAGATTTGAATCTCGATCAAATCGTCTCGTTCACGGTGATGGCCAACAAGCCGTCATGGTCGGTGATGGAACGGCTCGGCATGAGGCGCGATCCGGCGGAGGACTTCGATCATCCGCGGCTGCCGGTGGGGCATGCGCTCAGGCGGCACATTCTCTATCGGGTGACGCGCGCTTTCTGGGAGCGCCCGGCTTCACCGCGAGCATGCTGAAATGCGCGACGTCGTAGGGGCGTTCATTCAAGGCGCAGCCGATTGATCCGCGATCGCCTTCGCAGACGATAAGGCAATGTCAGGAAATGCATGTGGCGAGGGCAATCGGCTGCTAGGAAGCACCGGCGCAAAACCTAGACCCTTGTGTTCGCGACGCCGAGCAAGAGGATGCCCGCCGACTGAAAGCCTTGTCCCCAATGGGGGCGCGTAATATCACTGTCTATGACAAATATGTGTCGCAACAAGGGACACATTTCTGCCGCATTCGCCGGGGAAATCTTATCTTGTTGAAGACCGGGGTTGAGGGTTTTTGCTATGCAAGCATTGGGGCTTGTACGAAATGCTCTTTCCATCCTCGTGTTCGCGTGGACCCTTCTGACGTTGCCGCTGGCTCTCACTGCGGTGATTTCCGATCTCACGAATTTGCATGGCGCACTTTTCGATCCGCTGGGGGCGTGGCGGTCGGCGACCGAGAGGCTTCTTGGGTTTTGGCCGCTCGTGGGACTACCGTTGTGGGCGGTGTCGCTCGTTTATCTCGCTATCATGGGCGCCGGCATCGCCTGGGCTTATTGGAGCAATGTCGCCGCAAAAGGACGCCTGCTTGAACGCGCAGTGGAGCACGGCGATGTCGAAGCGGAATACCCGGCGACCTTCGCCGAAATCGTGGCGGGCACGGCGGCTGGCGCAGGGCTGTTTTGGGCCATGCCAATCCTCAAAGCGGCAGGGTGGGGCGTGACGCTTGGACCATTTGGCGTGGCGGTTGCCGTCGTCGTGGTGAGCTTGGGCATCCTCTTCGGCCTTTCGAACAGCGCGAACAAGCAAAAGGAAAAACGTAGGGAACGCGATCTCCAAGTCGCCGCGACGAACATGGCCTACTTCATGGATCAGGAAACCCGCAGACTGAAGTGGGCGACGGGCCTCGCCGTCCTGTTCGTGATCGCCAACTTTGGGTTTGCGCTCTTGAGGGTCTAGTGCGGAGCGTAAGCGATACACCAGCGTGACGCGCGCACGCGGGAGGTTACGGTAGTTGCTTCGTTAGCACCACGAAATGGAAGTCTTGGCGCTTCGCGCCTGGTTCGCGGTCGAAGGGGAACGGTTTGGTGCCGGTGCGGACGTAGCCGCGGCGTTCGTAGTAGGCGACGAGGTCTTCGCGGATCGAGATGACAGTCATCGCGATCCGCTTACAGTTCCAGAGGTCGCGGATCTTCTGCTCGGCGTGCGCTAGAATCTGCTTGCCGTGGCCGCCGCCCTGGAGCGCGGGCTTCACGGTGAACATGCCGAAGTAGCCTTCGCCGCCTTCGTTCTTGATCAGCGCACAGCCGATCAACGCGGGCCCGTCGAACGCCATCAAGAAGCGCGCGTTCGGGTCGGCGATGTAGGCTTCGATTTCCGCAACCGAGGTGCGATTGCCTTCGATCAAGTGCGCTTCGG
Source organism: Micropepsaceae bacterium (assembly GCA_044220975.1). Lineage (GTDB taxonomy): Bacteria > Pseudomonadota > Alphaproteobacteria > Micropepsales > Micropepsaceae > SZUA-430. Next base: position 2,820 of record JBGAPZ010000028.1, read on the forward strand.
TGGTCCAACCGCGGCGGCTCTCGTCGCCGCGGTAGCCCTGTTCGATCAACGCTGCGATCGCCGGCGCGTCGTTGCGCTCAGCGAAGCGGAACGTGAGTGAGCTCACTCGGCAGCGTCGGCTTCGCCGCCGCGCTCTTTGTCCTGACGTTCGACGATGCGGGCTTTCTTACCGGTCAAGCCCTTGAGGTAGTAGAGCTTCGCGCGGCGGACGCGGCCGCGGCGGAGCACTTCGACCGAGTCGACGAGCGGGCTGTGAACCGGGAAAATACGTTCCACGCCTTCGCCGTAGGAAATTTTGCGGACGGTGAAGTTCTCGTTCAAGCCTTGGCCCTGGCGGCCGAGGACGACGCCTTCGAACGCTTGCAGGCGTTCGCGGCGTTTCGTCTGCTTCGTCTTTTCGTCGAACGATTCTTCGACGACCTTGACGTTGACCTTCACGGTGTCACCGGGGCCGAATTCGGTCTTCTTCTTTTTCGTCAGCGCTTTGACTTGTTCGGCTTCGAGGGTTTGCAAGAGATTCATCGGATTTGTCCTTTCCAAACTTAGTGTTTCGTCGATGCCGCCCGCGTGTGGGCTTCCCACAAATCGGGGCGGCGGGATTTCGTAAGTTCGAGCGACTGCGCGCGGCGCCACTCGGCGATTTTCTTGTGATGACCCGAGGTCAACACTGCAGGTATCTCGCGGCCTTCCCAGGTTTGGGGGCGCGTGTACTGCGGATATTCCAGCAAGCCGTTCTCGAAGCTCTCTTCTTCGAGCGACGCGTCGGCGCCGACGACGCCCGGGAGCAAGCGCACAACTGCGTCGATGAGCGTCATCGCCGCCAGTTCGCCGCCCGAAAGCACATAGTCGCCGATTGAGATTTCTTCGAACGCACGCGCATCGATCACACGTTGGTCGATGCCTTCGAAACGACCGCAGACGAGGATCGCGCCGGGCCCGTTCGCCAATTCGCGAGCGCGGGCTTGGGTCAGCGGCTTGCCGCGCGGCGAGAGGAGGATCAATGGTCGACCGTCGCGCGCAATGCTGTCGATCGCGGCGGCCAGAATATCCGCACGCATCACCATGCCGGGGCCGCCGCCGGCCGGCGTGTCGTCCACCGAGCCGTAACGCGTGGTCGCGAACTTGCGTATGTCGATCGTCTCAAGCGACCAGCGCTTCTCGGCGAGCGCCTTGCCGCTGAGCGACACACCCAAGGGCCCAGGGAACATTTCCGGCAGAACGGTGAGGACGGTTGCCGCCCAGGTCATGGGGTTGCTCCCTGATCGTCGGCCGTGAGCACGGCAAGGCCCGTTTCGGAGAGCACGATGCGGCCCTTTTCGATATCGACTTCGGGAACCATGCTGCCCGCGAACGGGACATAGCCCGTGCGGCCGGTGGTGCGCTTGATCTCCAGCAGATCGCCCGCACCGAAGTTTTGGAAGCCGAGTGCTTCGCCGACCTTGTCGCCACCTTCATCGAACACGGCGAGGCCCACGAGATCGGCCTCGTAGAATTCGCCGTCGTCCGTCTCCGGCATCTCGTCGCGATCGATCTTCAGTTCCAGGCCTTTGAGCGCCTCAGCGAGGCTTCGATCGGCAACACCCTTGATACCGGCGATCACGACGTCACCCTGCAATCGCACATTCGTAAGGCGGAAAAGGCGGCCGTCACCGGTCGTCACCGGTCCATAGGACGCGATGTCGAGCGGGTCGGTGGTGAAGCTTTTGATCTTCACCTCACCCTTCAATCCGTGGGGACCGATGATACGGCCCAGAAGGATTTGTTTGTCCGCCATGTGCGTTGCTCAAGACGCGGGACTAGGCCGCGGCTTCTTCGCCCTTCTTTTCGGCGGCGAGACGCTCTTGCGCCTTCTTGCGCGGCGCCGACTTTTGCGGGTCGTTGAACGCCGTGCGCTTCTTTGCAAGGCCGACGTCGGCCAGGAAGCGTTCGATGCGGTCCGACGGCTGGGCGCCTTGGCTCAGCCAATACTTCGCGCGGTCGAGGTCGAGCTTAATGCGGTCGACGTGATCCTTGGCGAGCAGCGGGTTGTAGTGGCCGATGCGCTCGATGAAGCGGCCGTCGCGCGGGCAGCGCGCGTCGGCGATGACGATTTTGTAGAACGGGCGCTTCTTCGTGCCGCCGCGTGACATTCTGATTTTCAGCATTCGAGTTTCCTTCTCATCAATCCAAATTCAAACCAATCAACGCTTTCCGCCGAAGCCCGGCGGTAACTTCATGCCGGGAGGCAATTGCATTCCGGCGCCACCCAGACCGCCGCCGCCCAACCCGGGCAAGCCGCCTCCAGGCGGCATCTGGCCACGGCCGCCGAACAGCGCGCTCATCAAGTCTTTGCCTTTGCCCATCTTCTTCATCACATCGGCCATGGTGCGGTGCATCTTCATGAGCTTGTTCACTTCGGAGACGTCGACGCCGGAGCCTTTCGCGATGCGCTTGCGGCGCGAGCCGTTCAGCACGTCGGGGTTCTGCCGTTCTTCCTTCGTCATCGAGTGGATGATCGCCTCTTGGCGCTTCAGCAGCTTGTCGTCCATGCCGGCGGCGGCGAGTTGATCCTTCGCCTTCGCCACGCCCGGCAGCATGCCCATAATGCCTTGCATGCCGCCCATGCGGCGCATCTGGCGGAGCTGTTCAGCCAAGTCGTTGAGGTCGAACTCGCCCTTCGCCATTTTTTTGGCGAGCGCTTCGGCCTTTTCTTGATCGATCGTTTCGGCGGCCTTCTCGACCAGGCTGACGACGTCGCCTTGGCCCAGGATGCGGCCCGCGATGCGGCGAGGATGGAAGTCTTCGAGGGCATCGATCTTTTCGCCGGTGCCGAGCAGCTTGATCGGTGCGCCTGTGACCTGGCGCATGGAAAGCGCGGCGCCACCGCGACCGTCGCCGTCGATGCGGGTGAGCACGATGCCCGAGATGCCGATGCGTTCTTTGAACGTCTTGGCGACGTTGATCGCGTCTTGGCCGGAAAGGCTGTCGGCAACGAGCAGCGTTTCGACGGGCTGCGAGAGATCGCGGATCTCGGCGATCTCGGCCATCAGCGCTTCGTCGATGTGCAGGCGGCCCGCGGTGTCGAGCATCAGCACGTCGTAGCCGGAGAGCTTTGCTGCTTGCAGCGCGCGGCGGGCGATGTCGGCCGGCGACTGGCCCGCCACTATCGGCAGCGTGGCGACGCTGATTTGTTCGCCAAGGACCTTCAGCTGCTCTTGGGCGGCAGGTCTGCGCGTATCGAGGGATGCGAGCAGGACTTTCTTCTTGTCGCGATTTGTAAGGCGGAGCGCGATCTTGGCGGTGGTCGTCGTCTTACCGGAGCCCTGCAAGCCGATCATCATGATGACGGCGGGCGGCACGGCGTCGAGCGAGAGGCTCGAGCTTTCTTCGCCCAGCGTTTCGATCAGAACGTCGTGGACGATCTTGACGATCTGCTGGCCCGGCGTGACAGAGCGCAGAACATCGACGCCGATCGCCTTTTCGCGAACCTTGGCGAGGAAGTCCTTGATGACCGGGAGCGAGACGTCGGCTTCGATCAGCGCCAGACGCACTTCGCGCAGCGCGGCATCGACGTCGGCCTCGGTCAGCGCACCGCGCCCCCTGAGGCCGTCGAACACCGACGACAAGCGATTGGTCAGAGCTTCAAACATCCACGCCCTTCAAGCGTTTGGCCAAATGCCTATCGCGCCCGCGGGCGCAACGCGCTGACGGACGTTGACCCCGGCCTCATGACCAGGGCGGATCGGCATTCAGTCGATCCTTGGAAATCGGCGCGGAACCTAGGGTTTCCCCCAGGGGGAGTCAATGTAGGTGCGCGCGACCGGATGGCGGCAAATTGGCCTTATTCCATCAACTGCTGGCGGAAATAGGTGAACGTCAGCGCCAGTTGTTGGGCGCGGGTGCCGGTCGTGTCGGGCGTCTCGAAGTAGAGCGTGGGCTGGCCCATTGCGTCGAGCTTTGCCGCCATCTTGCGGCCGTGGCCGGGGTGGATGCGTTCGTCCCGGGTCGCAGTCAGGAAGAACGCACGCGGATAGGTAACGCCGGCGCGGACGTTTTGGTAGGGCGACCAGCGCGTGATGATGGCGCGCTGGCGCGGATCGTCGGGGTTGCCGTATTCGGCGACGAGGTTCGCGCCATCCGACGAGAGGCGCTTGTAGCGCAGCATGTCGGTGAGCGGGAGTTGTGCAGACACCGCGTTGAAGAGGCTGGGGTTCTGCACGAACGCCCCGGTCGCAAGCAACGCGCCTTGCGAGGAACCGATGACGCCGAGATGGCGCGGGGTGGTGAAGCCCCTTGCGATCATGTCGCGCGCGACGGCTGCGAGGTCATCGAAGTTGCGTTGGCGGCGTTCGCGCGTTGCGGCCTCATGCCAGCCGGGGCCGAACTCGCCGCCACCGCGCACATTCGCGACGGCGTAGGCACCGTCCTTTTCGAGCCAGAGTTTGCCGGCTGTCGACCAGTACCAAGGTGTCGTCGAAACTTGGAAACCGCCATAGGCGTAGAGCAGCGTCGGCGTTTTGCCGTGCGCTCCGTCTCTGCGGACGAAGAAATAAGGGATGTGAGTTCCGTCGTCCGAAACAGCTTCGTATTGGGCAACCACGACGCCGTTCGCATCGAAGCGATCGGGCAGCGACTTGATGATCCTTGGCACTTTGCCGCTGGTTGCGACGTAGAGTCTATCGGGGGTGATGAAGCTTTCGTATTTGATCAGTACTTCCGCGTCGACGGGGCTTGCGCTCATCACTTCGGCGCTGCCGTTGTCGGGTAACGTCATGCGGCGCCAAAACCATTGGCGGCCGTCGTAGGTCACTTGATTGACGCGCCCCCTCACGTTGTCGAGCAACGTCAGATAAACCGCGTCGCGGCCGAGCGTCACGTCGGTGATCGCGACACGCCGCTCCGGCGTGAAGAGCGCCTTCACGGCTGGAATCGTGCCGCCGTTGCCGAGATACTCATCGAGCGAGAAGCCTACGAGCGCGCCTTGTTCGAACGTCGTTCCGCCGGTCTGCCAGGGACGCGTTGCGCGGAACAATAACTGGCGGCTGTGGAATCCTTTGAACTCGAGATGGCGCGGCACTTCGATGGGCGTGACGCGCGAGTTCGCATCCACGTAGAGGACCTCGTTGTCGGAGCCGCTACGGACGATGAAGATTTCCGCGTTGCCTTTTGCGTCGAAGTAGACGGCGGGGCGGACAGCCACATCGCCGGGCTTACCGCTGTATACGGTCTTCGCGTCGCCGATTGCTTCGCCGCGATTCCACAGTCTGACCGTACGCGGCGTGCCCGACGCGTGCGGACCTTTGCCCCAGTTCGTCGCAACGACGACGGTGTTGAGGTCGACCCACGACACTTCCGTCTTGGCGTCGCCAATGTCGAAGCCATCGCGTACGAACGACTTAGAGGCGACGTCGAATTCGCGCACGATGGTCGTGTCGCTGCCGATGCTGGAAAGGCGGATCAGGCAGCGCTCGTAAGCCGGCGGAAGGCACTCGGCGCCGCGCCACGACCAATCTTGACCCTGAGATGCCGCGAGCGCGTCGAGATTGATCAGCGTTTCCCAATCGGGATCGTTGTCGCGATAATCGATGAGCTTCGTCCGGCGCCATACACCGCGCGGGTGGCGCTCGTCCTGCCAGAAATTGTGCACCCAGCCGGCGGCCAGGCTGCCGTAGGGAATGCGATCCTTGGCGGACACGATCGCTGCGGCGTCGGCGAGCGCTTCGCTGTAGCCGTCATCGCTGCGCAGCGAGCGCAAGGTTTGTTCGTTTTGGGCGCGGACCCATTTGAGTGCGCGTTGGCCGCGGACGTCCTCAAGCCAGAGGAACGGATCGTCGGTCGTAGCGCCGACTGCGATCCAACAGAAAATGACCGAGAGCAACGCTCCCGCCAACGAGGCCACCACTCGCATCAAGCACTCCGGACCTTGGCACTCGAAACCCAGTCGCGCCCCAAAACCCCGCGCAGAATCTATGTATCATGCGAGCTTAACGACCACACCACGCGGGAGTGACGGGAGCAGGGGAAAATTTTCCCGCGCGCTGAGACGTTCGGCCGCCATCCCGTGCGCAAAAGTAGTACGCCAAGGGGCTCGCCAGTTGTGGGCGCGAGTGCCATATAACGGGCCCATGAGCGTCGCGTTTTACAAAATGAACGGTCTCGGCAACGACTTTGTCGTCGTCGATACACGCGCGCAAAGGTTGAAAATCGGCGCGGCGGCGGCGAAACGGATCGGCGACAGGCATCGTGGCGTCGGCTTCGACCAGTTGCTGGTGATCGAGCCTGCCAGCGGTGCGGGTGATGCCGTCATGCGCATTTGGAATCCCGACGGCAGTGTTGCGGAGGCCTGTGGAAACGGCACGCGGTGCGTCGCCGATTTGTTGTTGAAAGAGTCCGGCAAACCCTCGTTGTCGCTTCTGACCGACGGCGGACTGCTTCTTTGCCGCCGCACGACCGACGGGCGGGTCACCGTCGACATGGGCGAGCCGAAGCTCGAATGGCAAGACATTCCGCTGGCGGAGCGGATGGATACGCGAACGCTCGATATCCAACTCGGCCCGATCGATGCGCCGGTTCTATTCGGGCCGTCGGCCGTCAACATGGGCAATCCGCACTGCATCTTCTTCGTCGAGAACGCAGAGGCGCACGATCTGAAAAAGATCGGGCCGATGATCGAGCATCATCCGCTGTTCCCGGAGCGAGCGAATATCAGCCTGGCGCAGGTGAAATCCAAAGGCGAGATCCGCTTGCGCGTTTGGGAGCGCGGGGTCGGGATGACGCTGGCGTGCGGGTCGGCCGCGTGTGCAGCAACTGTTGCCGCCGCGCGCCGGAAGCTTGCCGATCGCAAGGTCAAGATCGTGCTCGACGGTGGACCGCTCGACATCGAGTGGCGCGCCGACAACCACGTGTTGATGACGGGCCCGACGGAACTCAATTTCATCGGCGAACTCGCCGACCGTTACTTCGCGGACGACGCGTCATGAGCGTTGACGTGATTACGTTGGGCTGTCGCCTCAACACGTATGAGTCGGAAGTCATTCGCAACAAAGCGCGCGACGCAGGTCTGCAAGACGCCGTCATCGTGAATACTTGCGCGGTGACCGCCGAGGCCGTGCGGCAGGCGCGGCAGGAGATTCGCAAAGCTCGGCGCGCCAACCCACTGGCGCGCGTGATCGTGACCGGTTGCGCGGCACAGACAGAGCCCGCGACCTTTGCAGCGATGTCTGAGGTCGATCAGGTGTTGGGCAATGCCGACAAGTTGGACGCACGCTCTTACGCATTCGACGCACCGCGCGAGCGGGTCGCGGTCAACGACATCATGTCGGTGAAGGAAACGGCTTCGCATCTAATCGCGGGATTCGACGGTCGCGCGCGGGCGTTCGTGCAGGTGCAGAACGGCTGTGACCATCGCTGTACATTCTGCATCATTCCCTATGGCCGCGGGCCTTCGCGTAGCGTCGGAGCCGGCGAAGTCGTGCAGCAGATCCGGATGCTCGTCGCAGACGGCATTCGCGAGGTGGTGTTGACCGGCGTGGACATCACCGCCTATGGCGCGGACTTGCCGGGTTCACCGAAGCTCGGCGCACTCGTCGAGAAAATTCTGACGCTGGTGCCGGAGTTACCGCGGCTTCGGTTATCGTCGCTTGATGTCGCCGAGTGCGACGAGCGGCTGCTCGACCTGGTTGCGAGCGAGACGCGGCTGATGCCGCACCTTCATCTGTCGCTACAGGCCGGGCACGACATGATTTTGAAGCGCATGAAGCGGCGGCACACGACCGCGCAAGCCGTTGCGTTCTGCGAAGGACTGCGCGCTCGGCGACGCGACATCGTGTTCGGCGCAGATTTGATTGCAGGCTTTCCGACGGAAACGGATGCGATGTTCGAAGCGACGCTCGACCATGTGCGCGCGTGCGGCCTCACCTATTTGCACGTGTTTCCGTTCTCGGCGCGCCAACGGACTCCCGCGGCGCGCATGCCGCAGTTGAATGGCGCCATCGTCAAGGAACGCGCGGCACGCCTGCGCTTGGCCGGTGCGGTGGCGATCGAGCGGCATCTTGCTTCGCTGAAGGGACACGACGTCGAAGTCCTGGTTGAAAGAGACGACGTTGCGCGCGGGCCAACGTTTGCGCCCGTGAAACTTAGCCGTTCGTTTGCGGGTGGCACGCTGGTGCGTGCGCGGGTCGTCGACGCGGACGCACGCTTCGCCTATGCGGAGGCCGCATAGTGACCGAGAGCGAGGGCAAGAGGCCCGGCTTCTTCGCGCGGCTGAAGGCCGGCCTTTCGCGTTCGGCGCAAACGCTGACGCAGGGAATCACAAAGGTCTTCACGCGCAAGCGGCTGGACCAAGCTGCACTCGACGAACTGGAGGAGCTTTTGATCGGCGCGGATATGGGCGCAAAGGTTGCGGCGGACGTCGTGGCCGAGATCAAGCGCACGCGCTTTAACTCGGATGTCGGCGAAGAGGAAATTCGCGCGGTTTTGGCCGAGGAGGTCTCCAAGATTCTGCGGCGCGTGTCGCGGCCCTTGTTGATCCGGCCCGAGTTGAAGCCGCATGTGATCTTGGTCGCGGGCGTGAACGGCTCCGGCAAGACGACGACGATCGGAAAAATGGCTCAGAAATATCGGGCCGAAGGGTTGAAGGTCATGATGGCGGCCGGGGATACATTTCGTGCGGCGGCGGTCGAGCAGCTAAAGGTTTGGGGCGAGCGCACGGGCGCGCCGGTCATGGCCAAAGAGATCGGCGCGGATGCGGCGGGTCTCGCCTTCGAGGCGTTCGAGAAAGCGCGCGCCGACGGCTTCGACGTGTTGCTGATCGATACCGCCGGGCGCTTGCAGAACAAGGCCGGATTGATGGCCGAGCTCGAGAAGGTCGTGCGCGTGATCAAGAAGCTCGATCCGAATGCTCCGCACAGCGCGCTGCTGGTGCTCGATGCAACCACGGGCCAGAATGCCGTCGCGCAAGCCGAAGTATTTCGCGATACCGCACGAATCACGGGGCTCGTGATGACGAAGCTCGACGGCACAGCGCGTGGCGGGATCTTGGTTTCGATCGCCGAGAAGTTCGACTTACCGGTGCATTATGTCGGTGTCGGCGAAGGCGCAGACGACCTGCAGCCGTTTGACGCAGAGAGCTTTGCGCGCGCGCTCGTCGGGCTCGCGGCATAACCGTTCCCTGCCGGTTTCATCAGCGTTCTTCATGGTTTCCAACGTGATGCTTGTCGCGCGAATGCGTGATTCCATGGCATCACAACGAGCGAAAACGTGATGGATGAGCGGTCCACGTTCTGGCGCCGTTCGAGCGAAGGGGACTATGTTGCTTCGTATGAATCCCCTCAAGAAACTCGCGCTCGACCTCGGGCCACTCGTCGTCTTTTTGATGTCCTATTACGCGTTCGGCGTCTATTGGGCGACGGGCATATTCATCTTCGCGACCGTCATCGCAGCCGCACTTTCCTACACGCTGAACGGAAAGGTGTCGCCGCTGATGATATTCAGCGGCGTGTTCGTGGTCGTTCTAGGTGGGCTCACGATCTGGCTGCAGAACGACCTCTTCATCAAACTAAAGCCTACAATCTACTACATCACAGTGACCGGCATCTTGGTCGTCAGCCTTCTTATGAATCGTCTTGTGCTTCGCGACATCGCCGAGTTCGCGTTCAAACTGACCGACGCGGGCTGGCGGAAGTTCACCTGGCGCTTGGCGATTTTCTTCGGCGTTATGGCCGTGCTGAACGTGTGGGTCGCGTTCACGTACTCGTTCGAGACGTGGCTTTGGTTCAAGTTCGCCGGGCTTGCGGCGCTGACCTTTATTTTCATCCTGACGCAAGCGCCGCTGTTTGAGCGTTACGAACTCAAGGACGCCGACAAAGAGACGCCGACAGCGGCTTAAGGCTGTGGCGTGATCTGCAGGGACAACGCGTTCAATCCGTATTGCCGGACGACAACAGCGCCGTCGCCGTTGTGAACGGGCGCCGCGTCGGCGGCGCGGGCCGCCGTTAAAGCGCGCGCTTCCGGAACGTCGGGAAGCGGTGCGCGCTCGATCAAGATCAACTTCGGGTCTTTCGACGGGTCGAAGACGATTTCGATCGGGATTTCATGCGCGCCGAAACCAGTCAGGCGCATGGACAGCGGCTCGGCCTGATTTAGGCGCGACGCGCCAACGAAACTTGATCCGCAACACGGATCGATTGCATTCCCGACTGACCTCTAACCGCGAGCGCGAGATAAAGCCCGCCGCGCGCCACTTTGATCGTGCCGCGTAGCACCTTTAGTTTGTCTTGCGCCATGACCTGATCGGTCACAAGGCGCGGTGGTTCGAGTTTGAGGTCGATTGCCGCCTTGCTGCGATCCTCTTCTGGGAACAAGCCAGCGTACAGATACGGGGTTGGCGCCGAAAAATCGTTGGCCTTGAGGTAGGTCTCGTCCGGCGGCCCTTGGAAGTCGACCAGCCAGCGCGGGGCGCTCGTGCCGTCGTCGTAGTAGGTGATGTTCTGGCCGCGCGGGTGGTTCGGCGCATAAGCCGGCATGAGGCTCGCCCCAATTGCCGCGACGGCGATCGCGACTGTGAGTGCCACCAAACTCAAACGGGCTTCCCTGGCCAAAAACGCCCAAACGAAGAGCGGCGTCAGTGCGAGCACGAAAGCGAACAGGACCAAGATTTTGTATTGGCTGAGGTGAAACCCGAGAACGAGTTCCAGAAAAAGCAGAAACGTCAGCCAGAAGAACGCCGAGAGAGCGAACCCGACAGCCGCAGTAATTACGAGGGGGCGGCCGCGCGCAGTCGTCAAAGTTTCGATCCAACCGACAGCGGCGACGGCCGCGACCGGCCACATCATGGGGTAAGCGGCGCCCGTGACTGTAATTGCTATGGCGAGCGCTAGGGCTGCGAGCAGAAGCCAACTCGACAGCAGGAGTGCGCGCATCTCGACGCGACCGGCAACGAGCATCGCATTCGCGAGCGAGACTGCGATGCCCGCGCCAGCGAGCGCGATCCTTGCCGGCCACGGGGAGGGGTGGTCGAGCGGATGAACGCCTGGCCAAATACCGAGCGGGAACGACAGCAACCAACCCGCGGCGAAAAGCATCACACCGCTGCCCACGATCGCGAGTGCAGTCCACGCGACTGCCGCGGCGGAGAAGGCGCTGCGATGGACGACGATCAAGCCGATGATCGCGATGAGCGACAGCGCTGCGATCGGAACGTTCATCGCCGCCGGCCAGATCACCATCATCAGACCGTGAAGGTCGAAGTAACTGGCGTCCGCGTTGGCCTTCAGCGCTTCGAGATCCGCTTCGGCGAGCGCGGTGACGACCGCGAACGCATTGTCGCCATGGTGCTGCAGCGTGTTGCGGTTCAGGTTTGCGAGGTTGTCGTTGCGCGAGTGATAGAGCGAGGCGGAATTCGAGAACGCGAAGTTGAAGCCCGAGAGGTTCGCGGCCTTGCGATAGACGCTGAAATCCGTGTCGTTCGGCAGCAGCTGATACACTTCGTAGGTCAAGGAGTTCGCGCGCGGGTGAGGAACCGTTCGGGCAAACAAGCCCATCAGCTTCGCGCTGCCCTTGCCTGTTTCGAACATCATCGAAGGGCCGGAGGCACCGCGAGCTTCGACGTTGACGACGATGCCCACGTTCTTGAACAGCGGATGGCGTTGCGCAAAAGCGATCGCGCCGCGCAAACCCAATTCTTCACCATCGGTGATGAGGAAGATGATGTCGTTCTTTGTCGGGCGTTTTGAAATCGCCTTCGCGAGTTCGAGCATGACGGCCGTGCCCGCCAGATCGTCACCCACGCCGGGGCCAGCGGGCACGCTGTCGTAGTGCGCGGTGGCGAGAACCGCCTTGCCGGGCTTTGCGCCCTTCTTCACCGCGATGATGTTCTCGACATAGCTGCAGCCGGGGCGCGTTTCCGGCGGCGCGCATTGCGCGGTCGATTGGACCTCAGGCGTGTAGCCCGCGAGGGTCAGCTCTTGGACGATGCGATCCTTGATCGCGAGGTTCGCAGCGGAGCCTGCCATGTGCGGGGTTTCGGGTCCAAGAACGCGGGCAAGCGTTTCCATGGCGCGCGCTTGCGAGAATCCGGTGTTGGCGGCGTTGCCGGGAGCTTCGAGTTGGGCGGTTGCCCAGATCATGAAGAGTGCGGTCACAGCGACGGCACCAAAAAACGTGGCAAGAAAACGGATGTTCATGACCCTGTCCCCCTTCAAGGGAAGCCTAACCCAGGTCTTCGGGCTTTGTCTTAGGTTTGAACGGGCAGAGGTCGCGCACGGGGCAAACGGGACACTTAGGCTTGCGGGCGACACAGACGTAGCGGCCGTGCAGGATCAGCCAGTGGTGCGCATGCTCCATGAAGCGAGCCGGTACGACTTTCATGAGTTGGTCTTCGATTTCGCGCGGGGTTTTGCCCTTCGCGAGACCCAGCCGTTGCGCCACACGAAAGACGTGGGTGTCGACGGCGATCGTGGGTTCGCCGAATGCCATGTTGAGGACCACGTTCGCCGTCTTGCGGCCGACGCCGGGTAACGCCTCCAGCGCTTCGCGGTCGTGGGGAACCTGGCTTGCATGGTTAGCGATCAAGGCCTGAGAAAGGGCGATGACGTTCTTCGCTTTCGAACGGAAAAGACCGATCGTCTTGATGTGGTCGATCAGCTTGGCTTCACCCAGCTTCACCATTTGCTCGGGCGTCTTGACGATTTTGAACAGACGGCCGGTCGCCTTGTTGACGCCCTTATCGGTCGCCTGCGCCGACAGCACCACCGCCACGAGCAGGGTGTAGGGGTTCACATGCTCCAATTCGCCCTTAGGCGCCGGCATAGCGGCAGCAAGGCGTTCGAAGATGGCGTCGGCTTTTTTGGTCTTCGACATCGGGGGCCACTTTGCTAGAGTTTGCCTATGGCTTGCAAAGAGATGATGCTCATTCTCTGCGCGCGGATCGGGTTCAATCCCCCTTCGGCCTAACGGCCTCTGTCCGCTTTTCCTTCAGCCACCGTTCCTGAGAGCACACTCATGTCCAGCAAAGCTGCAACGCACAATCAGACCAAGAATTGGCAGGCGCTCGATGCCGCCCACCACATTCATCCGTTCACCGAAACGCAGGCTCTGAACAAAAAGGGCGTCCGAGTCATTACGAAGGCCGACGGCATTTACGTGTGGGATTCGGAAGGCAACCGGATGATCGACGGTATGTCGGGCCTTTGGTGCGTGAACGTGGGGTATGGGCGAAAGGAGCTCGCGCAGGCTGCATACGATGCGATGCTGCAGTTGCCGTACTACAACTCGTTCTTCCAGACGACCAACCCGTACGCGACGGAGCTGGCGGCGAAGATCGCGAGCCTGCTGCCAGCGGGGTTGAGCCGCATTTTGTTTGCGAACTCCGGCTCCGAGGCGAACGATACGGCGCTGAAGTTGATCCGGTACTATTGGAACCTGCAAGGGAAAGCGCAGAAGAAGATTCATATATCGCGCGAGTACGCTTATCACGGCGTCACGATGGCGGCGGCCTCATTGTCTGGGCTGACACCCATGCACCCGCAATTCGATCTGCCGCTTGCCGGGTTCGAGAAAGTGCCGACTGCCTATTGGTACATGTTCGGCGAGGGCAAAGACCCGGCGGCTTACGGACTTGAGGTCGCGCGGAAGCTCGAAGAGAAGATTTTGGAATTGGGAGCGGACCGCGTGGCTTCGTTCTCCGCCGAGCCAATTCATGGTGCCGGCGGGCTCTTGTTCCCGCCGGAAGGGTATTGGGCGGAAATCCAGCGAATTTGCACGAAATACGACGTGCTGCTGCATATCGACGAGGTGATCACCGGCTTTGGGCGTACCGGCGAGTGGTTCGGCTCGCAGACCTTCGGCATCACGCCCGACATTATGACGATGGCAAAGGGCATTTCCTCTGGCTACCAGCCGATTTCGGCGGTCGCACTGGGGCCGCGGGTGGGCGATGCCATCGCAACTGCGAACGAGGAGTTGGTGCACGGCTATACGTGGTCTGGGCATCCGGTCGCCTGCGCGGTGTCTTTAAAGAATTTGGAGATCATCGAAAGGGAAAAACTCGTTGATCGCGTGCGCGATGACATCGGACCTTACTTCCAGGCGAAGGTTCAGGAGCTCTCGACACATCCGCTGGTGGGTGAAGTGCGGGGCAAGGGACTCCTCGCCGCGATCGAACTCGTGAAAGACAAGACGCACCGTACGTTTTTCCCGCGCGAACTCGACGTTGGAACGCAGTGCCGGAATCACTGCTTTTCGAACGGACTCGTCATGCGGGCAATCCGGGACACGATGGTTCTTTCGCCGCCTTTGATTATTTCTCGCGACGAAGTGGACGAAATTGTCAGGCTGGCGCGGCGATGCTTCGACTTAACGGCGAGTGATCTCGGGTTACCCCCAGGCTAGTTGCATCTGCTCGTTGCCTGTTCCCCACTGCTCACAAAAACGATGTGTCTGACGAGCCATAGTCATTAACATTGTGTAAGAGCTAAAAAAAAAGTTGCCCGCTGTGACATCGGCGCATATAGTGAGTCGCAGATGGTTGATTTGATGCTGGTTTCGCGTTGCCCCCCCCGCTAGCGGGACCGGTTTTCAGCCATCTAAGCGTCAGAATATCCCCTCCTGACGCGTGGCGCGTTAAAGCGCGTTTTGACCCTCGGCTGGACGCACAGCCGGGGGTCTTTTCATTTCTGGTTGCACCCACCGCCTTGCTACACGCACCCCGTTAGACGTCATGCCCGCTCTTCGAATCGCGACCTGGAACATCAACTCCGTGCGCCTGCGCCTTGGCATCGTCGGCAAGCTCGCACGGGAGCACCGGATCGATGTTCTGTGCCTGCAGGAGACCAAGGTCGCGGACAGTTCGTTTCCGCATAAGGCGATCCGCAAGCTCGGCTTCGAGCACGTCGCGATCAACGGACAGAAGGGCTACCACGGTGTCGCCATCTTAAGCCGCGTGCCGATGGAGAAGATTGAGGCGCGGGAGTTTTGCGGCAAAGGCGATGCGCGCCACGTCCACGTGAAGCTGCCCGGCGGCATCGAGGTGCACAATTTCTATGTCCCTGCGGGCGGCGACATTCCCGATCCCAAAGCGAACCCGAAGTTCGCGCACAAGCTTCAGTTCTTGGACGAGATGACGGGCTATTTCGAGGGCATGAAGAACAAGCGCTCGGCGGCGCGGGTTGTCGTTGGCGACCTTAACGTTGCCCCTTTCGAGCACGACGTTTGGAGCCACAAGCAGCTTCTCAACGTCGTCAGCCATACGCCGCCGGAGACGGAGCGGATGGGTGCCGCCTATGCGGCGCACGACTGGATCGACGTCACGCGCTCGTTCGTCCCGTTGGACCAAAAGGCCTATAGCTGGTGGAGCTATCGCAATCAGGATTGGAAGAAGTCCGACCGCGGGCGCCGGCTCGACCACATTTGGGTGAGCCCAGCGCTAAAAGGGGCGGTGAAGAAGCATTCCATCTTGCGCGACGCGCGCGACTGGAAGCGCCCATCGGACCACGTGCCAGTGGTGGCCGAGATTGAGACTTAAGGCCGCTTCACCTGGCTGATCATCACCGTCGATGAGGCGGTCGCGATGAGTTTGCCGGCCTCGTCCTTCAGGTCGGCGTCGAGGAAGATCACAGTGCCGCCGCGGCGGACGGTGCGGGCTTCCGCAATGAGGCGGGAGCCGGGTTTGGCTTGGGCGAGGTAGCTCACCTTCATTTCGAGCGTGGGCGTGATTTGGCCCCATTCGATCGTGAGGCCGGCGGCGAGCGCGATCACGTCGTCCATCATGGCTGCCGTCATGCCGCCATGGACGGCGCCGTAGCGGTTGCTGAGCGATGCGGTCGTGTCGTAGGCCACGCGGACGGTTCCGTTCGCGACGTCGACATCAAGCAGATCTTGACCCAAGACGGCCGAGGCTTCGGCGCGGCGCTTCAACATCGCTTGGATGTTCGGCGGGTATTTTTCCGGCTGCGCGCGATCGATCGGCATTATTCAAGGCCCGCGTCGCGCAGCTTGGCGTGGGCTGTAGACAGCTCCTTGTTGACGTTGTTCAGCCGCACGGCGAGTTCGCGCATGATTTCGAGCGGCATCTGGGGAATGTCGCGCAGCATCTGTAGGAACTGATCCTTCTTGATCCTGAGCGTGTCGAGCGGTTCGGCGGCGACGATCGTCGCCGTGCGCGGCATTTCGCACAGCAATGCCATTTCGCCCACGATGTTGTTCGCGCCGATATGCGCCACAACAACGTCGCCTTTCGGCGAGTTTACGGCGACGTCCACTTTGCCTTCCAAGATCAAGTAGGCGCTGTCGCCACGGTCGCCTTCGCGAAACAAGACAGCGCCGGATTCGAACGACAAGCGCTCGCTGGTGAACGCCAGCAGCTTCAGACGCGAGGTTTCGATATTTGCGAACAGCGGAACGCGGCGCAGCAGCTCGACTTCGTTTTGGATACTCATGAGGCCACCTCCACGTTCGTCATTGCGCAGCCTCGCGAACGGCAGCTTGGGTCTGATCCGACGTCAGCTTGCCACGCTCGAAATGCAGCACGCGGTCGAAGCGGCTGGCGAGATCGGCTTTCGTCAGAACCCAAAGCGTGGCCTTACCCTTGCGATGTGCGAGGACGCGCTCGACGATCACGGTCTTTTGGTGGTCGTCGAGGTTGGCGAGCGCACTGTTGACGATCAGAAGCTGCGGGTCCTTGACCAGCGCCCGCGCGAGGCCCAGCTTTTGACGCTGCGCCGTCGTCAAGCGCTTGCCTGCGGCGCCAACGTTGAAGGTGAGGCCTTCTTCGATAATCACATCGCGGACGTCGAGCTGGTCTAAGATCTCGCGCACGAGCACGTTCACGCGCTCTTGCGCATGTGCAATGCCGTAAGCAACGCGGCCGAGCAGGATGTTGTCTTGGATCGAGGCGGAGGCGTTGTATTTGTCCTCTTCGTAGAACGATATCCGCGCGGCGAGGTCGGCTGGCAGCGTCTCCGCGAACGTTCGGCGCGCGGCGAGCAGGCGCTCGCGAATCTCGGGCGTGATAAGCCCCAACCGGTGGCGCGCCTCGACATAGCGCAGCGGCAGCACCGAGAGGCGCGAGCGATCTTCGTAGGAAAGCTCGGTCGTCTTCGCGCGTTTCATGATCTGCTGATAGGCGGGCAGTTCGCTGGACGGGATGAAGCTGAATTCATCGAAGAACGGGTGATCGGTCGGGAAGTCGCGGAACAACTCCAACATGGTCTCCGCGATCGAAAGACCCATCGCGACCAGATGCTTGTCTAGGCGCTCTTCCGCGGCCACACGGCGGAAATGGGGGAGACTCGGCAAATTGTGCGGCTGGAGCAACGGATCGGCGCTGGAACCGAACAATATGTTCTCGGCGATCGAGGCGTTTCGGTTGTAGGTCTCGGCGTCGAAGCGTTCGACAAGGTTCGCGTACTCTGGCGCGCTCAAACGCTTGTGCAAAGCGAGACGCGCTTCGACGATGCGGTCGGCCGCGGCGCTGTTTTTGTTCGGATCGATGCGGGATTGCAGACCGAATTGATAAATGTCGTTCTCGAGCTCGACCATTGACAGGACGTCTATCAGTCGATCGAGAACCACTTTCGGATCGCGCGTGCCCAAGGCGTCATAGTCGACCCAGTCGGCGTCGGCATCGAATATCGGATTGCCGGCGCGGTCAGCTTCGCGGAAGCGGCGCTCTGCGGCGAGGCCAGAACGCGACGTGAGCTTCAAGCCGTAGAGCAGATTCTCCTTCACCGTTACCGGGAAGAAATAGCCGTCCGGGCCGGCATAACCCAGCGAGCGGCCCGTCACGCTTTCCGGCAGCGACAGCATGTCCGCGTCACCGACTTTGACCGTGCCGTTCTTCACCGTGATTTGGCGTGCGAAGAGTTGGCCCAAAGCTTCCTTGCCGCAGCCGGCCGGGCCGACGACGGCGACCATCTGATCGAGCGACAGGGTTACGTCGACATCATCGAGCAACGTAAAGCCGGAGTCATCGAGTGCGGTCACGTTCTTCAGTTCGATCGGATTTGTAAACGACATGGGGGCTGCGCGCGTATCGTGCACTTCGGGCAGCGACATACCTTCGGGATGGAATTGATCCATCACTTGGTTGAATTTGATTTCGACGTCCTGACGCTGCAGATCCCAGTCGATCAGCTCCTTGATCGGGCCGGGCAAGTCTTTGTAAGCGACGATGACGGCAACAAGCTGCCCGACGTCGAGCGTTTGATCCACGATCAAGAAATAACCACCCACTAGATAGAAGATGAACGGCGTCAGCTGGGCCATGAAGTTGTTCAGCGATTTGACGAAGTACTTGCGCTGATAGAGCTCGAAGCGGATGTCGAAGATCTTCCCTAAACGGCGCACCATGTCGGCGCGCTCCCAATTCGAGGTGCCGTGGACACGGATGTCAGGGCCGCCGTCGACAATTTCGCCGACGCGGCCGGCGAGTTCGCGGGCTTGAATTTGGCGCAGTTTGCCGAGTTGCAGAATAGGCCGGCGCAGCCGCGGGATGATGATCGCTTGGCTAAAAACGACGACGCCGGCGATGATGCCGAGCCAAAAATTCTGCACCAATATGAAGATCAGGGCCGTCAGGCCCTGACCGGCGAGGAACACCGGCCAAACGACCGCGTCGCCGGAGAAGCCGCCCAATGGCTCCACCTCATCCTTCACCATGGACGCGATTTCGGCTTGCTTGGCCTTGCGCAAATGGGACGGCGGGAAGCGTAGGACGCGGTCGATAAGGTCGTAACGCAGGCGGCGCAACAGGCGCTCACCCAGACGGCCCTTCATCGTGTTAATGAGATATTTCAGAAACCCGTTGAACCCGACCAACGCAAGGTAGGCAACGCTGAGCGCGATGAGGTACGGCATACGCTCGAGCGCGAAGCCCTGAAACAGGGCCCACTGGCCGCCCAGCCACTCGGGAAAGCTGAACACGATGCGCAGGAACTGCTCGGTCGCGCCGGGCGTTGTGAACGCCGAACCGTTCTGAGGCCCCGAGATTGGGCCGTTGATGATGAGCTTTGGAAGGGTGAGCGTTACGAAATAGAACGGCTGAGCCGCCACCGCGATCGCGAGGATGACCAGCTGGTCGCGGCGGGAATGCTGCCAGATGTATTTGTAGAGCGACTGGTGCGTGGCCATTCAGAGATTGCCGGATTCGGCGCTCAAGCTAGAGGCAAAGACTTAACAACGCCACGCCCTTTCGCTGCCGCGCGTCCCGTGCGAAATTCGGGCACTTCTTGCGCGTCGAGGTTTAACCATTAGCCAGTCGCACGGCCGGGTTCTGATCTACAGCCACGACAGTTTCGGGCTGGGGCACATCCGGCGCTGCCGGACTATTGCGCACGCGCTTGCCGAGGCATTTCCGAAGCTCAAGGTCTTGATCGTCTCGGGCTCGCCGATCATCGGCAGTTTCGATTTCAAGACGCGCGTCGATTTCGTGCGCGTGCCGGGCATCATCAAGCTTCGAAACGGCGACTACGTCCCGCTCGGCGAGCATGGGTCGATCCACGAGACGACGGCGCTACGCTCGTCCATGATCGGCGACACCGCGCTTGCGTTTGCGCCGGATCTCTTCATCGTCGACAAGGAACCGCTGGGGTTGCGCGGCGAACTCGAGGGGACATTGGAGGCATTGAAGGCGCGGGGAACTCGGCTCGTGCTTGGGTTACGCGACGTGCTCGACGAGCCTGAGGCGCTTGCCGCCGAATGGCACCGCAAGCGCGTGATTCCGGCGGTGGAGCAGCTCTACGACGACATTTGGGTCTACGGGTTGAAGGCGATTTACGACCCGCTGGCGGGGCTCGGCTTGTCGAGTGCGGTCAGTGAGAAGACAACCTTTACGGGGTATCTACGGCGGTCGCGCCCCGCCGCTCAACCGGCGACGACACTTCCAGATATTGCTCAGCGACTTGTGGTGACGGCGGGCGGTGGTGGCGATGGCGAGCTTCTGATCGATTGGGTGCTCAGCGCGTACGAACACAATGCGCCCGCTTTGCCACCGGCCCTCATCGTGCCGGGGCCGTTCATGCGCGCCGATTTGCGTGCCGGCTTCGAACAGCGGGCGGCGGCGATTTCGCAACTCAACATGCTGACGTTCGAGCCGCGGATGGAGCATTTGATGGCCGAATGCCTCGCGGTCGCGTCGATGGGCGGGTACAATACGTTTTGCGAAATTTTGTCCTTCGACAAGCGCGCCTTGCTTGTGCCGCGGCATACACCGCGCCTGGAGCAGACAATTCGAGCAGAGGCGGCCGAGCGGTTGGGCCTCATCCGGATGTTGCGCGAGCCGGACGGTGTGCCGATGGTGGATGCGATGATTGCCGCGCTGCGCGCGCTGCCAAGCCAAGCCTTGCCGTCGCGATCTGCCGCGCCAGGCCTGCTCGATGGGCTGACAACGATCGTCGATCGATGTGCTGCCTTGTTCGGGCGAGCCACGGCGCGCGGGTGATGACGCCCAAGCTCGCGATTGTGGTGAAAGGGTTTCCGCGCTTGTCGGAGACGTTTGTCGCGCGCGAGCTGCAGGGTTTGGAGGCGCGTGGCTTGTCGTTTTCACTGCATGCGCTGCGCAAGCCCGGAGGGGATGCAGCGCTCGTCGACAACGCGGTGCGGGCGGTACCGCAGTATCTGCCGGAATACCTTCACGACGCGCCGGTGACGGTCGCGAGGGCATTATTTGCTGCGCGCAGGTTGCCGGGGTTCGATACGGCTTGGCGCGCGTTTCGGGCCGACGTCGCCTTTGAATTCACGCGAGGGCGTGCGCGGCGGTTTGGGCAAGCGTGCGTTTTGGCAACGCAGATGCCCTCAAGCGTGCGGCACATCTATGCGCATTTTGCGCACAGTCCCGCGTCTGTAGCGCGCTACGCGGCGCTGTTGCGCGGGATCGACTTCAGCATTTCTGCTCACGCGAAAGACATCTGGACGGCGCCAGAATGGGATTTGAAACACAAGCTTGCGGGAGCGGCGTTCATTGCCGTTTGCAACAAGGCGGGGTTTGAGAGACTGCGTGCGTTCGATGCAAACGCGCCGCTGAAGCTGATCCACCACGGCCTGTCGCGGGATGTGATTGCGGGTGCTGCGCGCGCGCAGGTGCGGGACGGCGCCGACACCCGCGATCCCGTTCGAATCGTTTGTGTCGCACGCGCCGTGGAGAAAAAGGGGCTGCGACGCCTGCTCGATGCATTGGCGTCTTTACCGCGTGAATTGTCGTGGCGGCTCGATCACTACGGCGGCGGTGAGTTGCTGGGTGAGTTGAAGGAGAAATCGCGCGCCCTTGGCTTGGACGGACGGATCTCATGGCATGGGCCGCGACCGCATCGCGAGATCATTGCAGCACTCGACGCGGGCGATCTCTTCGTGCTGCCCGCGGTCGTTGGCACCGATGGCGACCGCGACGGGATACCAAACGCGTTGCTTGAGGCGCAGGCGCGCGGTCTGGCCGTGGTTGCGTCGCGCGTCGGTGGGATCGATGAGGCTGTTTTGGAGGGACGAACGGGGCGTCTTGTCGAGGCGGGCGATATTGATGGCTTGCAACGCACGCTGACCGATTTGATCCGAACGCCCGTCGCTCGCCAGGCGCTGGGCGCCACGGCGCTCGAGCAAGTCCGGCGGACCGGTGACGCGGAAAGAGGATATGATGAGATCGCTGTGTTGCTGAAAGAACGGATGAACGGCTGATGCGCGTCGCGTTCTATTCGCCGATGGCCGAGCCGGATGCGCGCGCTGCATCCGGTGTGCAGCGCATGGGGACGTTGCTGCAACGTGCGCTCAAGGGGGCTGATGCGGATGTCGTGCAGCCTGCGTTGCCACGCACCTATGAAGGGCGCGGCGATGCGGCACGACAGGCCGCACTCAAAGCTCAGAGTGAACGCGCAGCGGCTGCGTTTGTTGAAGCTGTGCGCGAGGGGCGGGAGGCAAAGCCCGATCTGTGGTTCAGCTATCACGTCTATTACAAGTCGCCGGACTGGATCGGCCCTTCGGTTTCGCGCGCGCTTTCAATTCCGTATTTAATTGCCGAGGGATCGCATGCGCCGAAGCGCGACGGCGGACCGTGGGCTCTGGGTCATGACGGCTCGACGGCGGCGCTTCGCGCGGCGGACCGGTTGCTCGCGATGACGGCGTTCGATCGCTTCTGTCTCGACCAGTTGGCGCCGGGACGGGTGCGAGATTTGAAGCCGTTCATCGATGTCGCTGCATTCAGTGGTGCACGAGAACCGGCAGCGCGCGTGCGGTTTGTGGCTGTCGGGACCATGAAGGACGATCGGAAGCGCGCGAGTTACGCGCTGCTTGCGGCAGCCTTGCGGCGCGTCGATGCTCCTTGTTCGCTGAGCATCGCAGGTGACGGGCCGCATCGGGGCGAAATCGAAGCGATGTTTGCCGGGCTCGACGTTCAGTTCGCCGGGATGGTTGCGCCAGATCGCATCCCGGAATTCTTGGCCGCGGGCGATGTGTTTGCTTGGCCGGGGCTCGGCGAGGCTTACGGGCTCGTGTTTTTGGAGGCGCAGGCAGCTGGACTCGGGGTCGTCGCTTGCCGCGATCGCGGCGTTCCTGATGCCGTGCGGGACGGTTCCACCGCATTGCTGAGCGCGCCTGGCGATGCCGTTTCCTACGCCGCGAATCTGAAGCGGATGGCGACTGACAGTGTGTTGCGGCGGCAACTGGGCGAGGCCGGTCGCACTTTCGTCGCCCAGGAGCGGGGTCTTAAGGCTGCCGCGCGCACACTTTCCGCCGTGATTGCGGAGGTTCGCTAAGTGAGCGTGCGCGTGTTCATCTGGGTGCAGCATCTGCTTGGCTTTGGGCACTTCGCGCGCGCCAAGGTGGTGGCTGAAGCGCTGCGCGATGCGGGGTTTGCCGTGACGCTGGCGAGCGGCGGGGTGACGCCGGCCGAGGCCGTGCCCAAAGGCGTTTCGTTTGTGCAACTGCCGGCGGCGCGCGCGAAAGACGAATTGTTCGACGAACTCGTTGATGAGCGCGGGTTCGATGTCGATCGCAACTGGCATGAAGGCCGGCGCCACATATTGCTTGAGGCGTTTCGGCGCGCGCAGCCAGACGTGCTGATCACGGAGACGTTTCCGTTTGGACGGCGGTTGCTTGAGTTCGAGCTTATGGCGTTGCTGGACGAGGCGAAGCGTGCACCTGCGCGTCCCAAAATCGTGTCGTCGGTTCGCGACGTGTTGCAGCGGCCGCGAAAGGACGCCCGAGCCGCTGCTATGGTCGCGCGCGCTCACGACTATTATGACGCCGTTGTCGTTCATGGCGATCCGGGCGTGTTGCGCGTGGAGAAGAGTTTTCCTGAGATGGAAGCGATCGCCGCGCGCTGCGTTTACACTGGATACATCTGCGCTGACATCCCGCAACGAGCCGGGCCCCGCCGCGAGATTTTGGTGTCGGCCGGCGGTGGGGCGGCCGGGCAGGGATTGATTTCGGCGGCACTCGAAGCGCGCGGCCATTGCCGTGCAACGGATGCGCCATGGACATTTGTGACCGGACCGCTGACGGCGATGCCGCCTGCGGTCGAGGGTGTCACGATGGTACGATCATTGCCTGATTTTCGGACGCGGCTTGCGAATGCAGCCGTGTCGATTTCGCAGGCGGGCTACAACACGCTGATCGAAACCGTGAAGGCGCGGACGCCTGCAATCGTCGTTCCGTTCGAGACGGATCGCGAGCAGGAACAGGTTACGCGGGCGAGAGCTTTCGTCGACTTGGGACTGGTGCGGATGATGAGGTCCAAGATGCTTGAACCGCATGCGCTGGCCCGGCTGATCGATGCGACCATAGGTTCGACGCCACCGACCGCGGCGATCGACTTCAACGGTGGTGAAGGAACGGTGCGTGCGATCAAAGCGGTGTTTACGCGATGACTTGGGATCGGGTGAGCCAGGAGCTTGACCTTTGGGCGCGCGAGCGGCGTGCGGCAAAGTTCTGGTGGCGCGACGACGATGCTCAAGACGTTTCGGATAGGCTTTCGCGGATGCTTGCGGCTGCCGCGCGGTTCGATGTGAAGATCGGGTTGTCGGTGATTCCGGCGAAGCTGAAACCGCGGCTAGTCAAGGCGTTGGAGCGCGAGCGACATGCGCAAGTTCTTGTGCACGGATTTGCGCACGAGAACCATGCGCGGCCCGGGCAAGCGAAGCGCGAGCTTGGCGGCGTGCGCAGGTCCAACGAAATCGTCGCCGACTTGGAGCGCGGTCTTGCGCTTATGCGTGCGAAGTTCGGGCGACGGTTGCTGCCGGTTCTGGTGCCGCCATGGAACCGGATCGCGCCCTCTGCAGTCGAGCTGTTGCCGGCGTTGGGCTATCGCGGTCTTTCGACGTGGAAGCCGCGCACGGCCGCCCATCCCACCCCGGGGCTCATGCAAGTGAATACGCATCTTGACGTGATCGATTGGCGGCGCGGGCGCATCGTCAAAGACGAGGCTTTGATCGCAGGCTTGCTGCTCCGAAAACTGCGCTGGCGGCGAGAGAGCCAAACGCGGGCGGCAGAGCCGCTCGGACTTCTCACACACCACGCCTATTGGGATGCGGCGAAGGAGCAGATCATCATGAACCTGCTTAAGGCGACACGCGGTCATCCCGCCGTCCAGTGGCATACGCCCGCCACGGCGTTCGGGCTGTGAGCGACGTCACCATTCTTCGCTGGAAGCCGTCCGCGCTTCGGGGCGATCTCGTTCGTGGGATCGTCGCGTTCGGGCTGACTCTATTATTCTTGGCACTGGTGCCTCGCCTTTCTGTGGCGTTCTTCACCCTTCTGGTTCTGGCAGTCTTGTTTGGGCTTTATCTTGCGGGCACTGTGTCCCGCTGGAGGAGCGTCGTTGAGATGGACGACGCTGGCTTGCGCATTTCGGGTGGGGTGTTCGGGCAGCGTACGATCAAGTGGGCGGAGCTTCGGCGGTTCGAGCTTAGGCACTTTCCGTTGAGCCGCGATCGGCAACAGGGGTGGATGGATTTGAAGCTTGGTAGCGCCACGTCGACCGTGTCGATCGACGACCGCCTTGAGGGCTTCGGCGCGTTGCTGTCGCTAGCGTGGGCGGCGGCGCAGCGTGCGGAGATCGGCATTTCAGATGCAACGCATGCCAACTTGCTCGCGGCTGGTTTGATTGCGAAGGCGGGGCGTTAGGCGCATGACCGGCGACGTCCTGACAATCGAAAAGTTGTCGGTCGGTTATCGCGACGGACGCTATGTGCGGCCGATCTTGCGCGAAGTTAGTTTGAGCGTACCGCGCGGCAAGACCGTCGCGCTCGTCGGCGAGAGCGGTTCGGGCAAATCGACGATCGCCGGCGCTGTGATGGGGCTTCTGCCGAAGCATCGCGCGGAACAGAGCGGGCGCATTTTCTTTCGCGACAACGCGGCGGAGATCGACCTCTCGCGCCTTTCGCCGGGCGCCTTTCAGAAGCTGCGCGGCAACCGGATCGCGATGGCCTTTCAGGAACCCTCCGCCGCGCTCTCTCCCGTCGTCAGTATAGGGGCGATGCTGACAGAGACGCTTTTGATGCACGAGCGTGTCTCGGCAAGCGAAGCGTGGCGGCGCGCGGTCGAGGTTTTGGCGCATGTCGGTTTTCCAGATCCAGACGGCGCGATGAAGCGTTATCCGTTCGAGTTGTCGGGGGGCTTAAGGCAGCGTGCGATGCTAGCTTCGGCCCTCATCTGCCGGCCCGCCCTCGTTATCGCGGACGAGCCCACTTCTGCGCTTGATGTCACCGTACAGGCGATGGCGTTGAAGCTGCTTGGCGATTTGCAGGACGAGCTGCAGTTGGGGATGTTGTTCATCACGCACGATTTCGGCGTTGTGGCCAATATCGCGGACTATGTGATCGTGCTGCGCGAAGGGGTCGTGGTTGAGCAAGGCACGATGCACGATGTTCTGACAAATCCGCAGTCGGACTACACGCGCGCTCTGCTTGCCGCGGTGCCTCGCCTTGAGGGCGAGCCTTATGCGCTGAATCCAACACATGCGCGCAGCAGCGCCATCCAGACGCTGGCGCCAGTGTGGAAAGAGCGGATTGGGCCGCCGCTCGGGACAACGCTGCTCGACATCAAAGATGTGAGCAAGAGTTTCACTGCGCGCAAACGGGGACTTGTCGCCGCTGAGAGCGACACCGTCGATGCAGTGCTTGGCGTCAGTCTTACGATCAACGCTGGCGAGTGCGTCGGCCTCGTCGGCGAGAGCGGTTGCGGGAAGTCGACCTTATCGAAAATGATCTTGCGTGCGCTGACGCCCGACAGCGGCACGATCACCATCAACGACGGCAAGGCGGCGCGATCCGTCGCGGCGCTCAGCGGGAGTGCTCTGACGAAGTATCGCGCGCGTGTGCAGTACGTGTTTCAAGATCCGTTTGCGTCGCTTAATCCGCGCATGACTGCGGAGGAGATCGTCACCGAACCGTTCGTCATTCACGGCCTTGGCGATCCGGCGCACCGGTTGCGTTGGGGCGCGGCACTGCTTGAGCTCGTCGGTCTTGAAGGTGTGATGTTGATGCGTCATCCGAATGCGTTTTCGGGCGGGCAGCGCCAGCGCATCGGGATTGCACGGGCCCTGGCGCTTGGGCCCGATCTCTTGATTTGCGACGAGCCGGTGTCGGCACTGGATGTTTCGGTGCAGGCGCAGATTCTGGGACTGCTCGATGGCCTGCGACAGGACCTTGGGATTGCAAGTCTGTTCGTGAGCCATAACCTGGCGGTTGTGCGAGCGGTCGCCTCACGCGTTTTCGTAATGTGCAGTGGGCGGATCGTTGAGGCAGCCCCCACGACAGAGCTTTTTGCGAACCCGCACCACCCGTATACAAGGGCGCTGCTGGCCGCGAATCCGGAGCCCGATCCCGACCGAAAGTTGGATTTGGGCGCCTTGATGCAAGGCCGTGCCTCGGACCCGACCGCATGGGACGAGCCCTATCGCCTGAAAAAAGGCGCGAAAGCGCGCTACAAGACGGTCGGCGAAGGCCATATCGTGGCGATCGCCTAAAACAATTCGAGGGACGGCATGAAGCGTTCGATGTGGGCTGCGTTGGTGGTCGCGTGTTTTGCAAGCGTGGCCCAAGCGGCGGACAAGGCCGCTTACAAAGAGACGCCGTCGCTGCAGGCTGACGTGCAGAAGAAAACGCTACCTGGCGTCGCCGCGCGCGTACCTAGTGAGCCCCTTGTCGTCGATCTGAAATCGCAGGGGCGAGAGACGGGCAAGCCCGGCGGCATTTTGCGCATCTTGCTGAGCAAGGAGAAGGACGTTCGCTTGCTCAACACTTGGGGCTATGCGCGGCTCATCGCGTGGACGCCAAAGCTGGAACTCAAGCCCGATCTGCTGAAGGCCGTCGAGGCGAAGGACGGGCGCGTTTTCACGTTCAAGCTTCGCGCGGGGCACAAGTGGTCGGACGGGCAGCCGTTCACCTCGGACGACTTTCGTTATTTCTGGGAAGACGTCGCTTCCAACAAAGAACTCAATCCCGGTGGGCCGCCGGTCGAGCTTCTGAACGGGGGCGAGGCGCCGAAGGTCGAGGTTATCGATGCGGTGACCGTGCGCTATAGCTGGTCGAAGCCCAATCCGCGGTTCTTGGCTGCCCTTGCGCAGGCGCGCGAGCCATATATCTACCGGCCAGCGCATTATCTGAAGCAATTCCACGTCAAATACGCGAACGCGGCCGAGCTTGCGAAAAAGGTGACGGCGGGGAAAGCACGGTCGTGGGCGGAACTGCACAATCGCATGGACGCGATCGACGACAACGACAATCCCGACATGCCGACATTGCAGCCGTGGGCCGCGGCAACGGCGATGCCTGCAACGCGCTTCGTTTTTAAACGCAATCCTTTTTTCCATCGCGTCGATACGGCGGGGCAGCAGCTGCCGTATGCGGACTCGATTGAAGTGTCGATCACGGATTCCGGTTTGGTCGCCGCCAAAACGGCGGCCGGCGATTCCGATTTGCAGGCGCGCGGGCTTTCGTTCGCCGACATCACCGTGTTGAAGGCGAACGAAGCGCGCGGAAAGTACAAGGTTTTGACCTGGCCGATCGCGAAGGGGTCGCAGGTCGCGCTTTATCCGAACCTGAACACGAACGATGCCGGGTGGCGAAAGCTGATGCGCGACGTTCGCTTCCGCCATGCGCTGGCGCTTGGCATCAATCGCGCGGATATCAACAAAGCGCTGTTCTTTGGTCTGGGTGTCGAAGGCAATAACGCCGTCTTGAAGGCATCGCCGTTGTTCAAGCCGGAATACTTGACGGCCAATGCCGGGTTCGATCCGAAAGCGGCGAACGCGCTCTTGGATCAAATCGGGTTGACGCAGCGTGGCGCGGACGGCGTGCGGCTGATGGCCGACAAGCGGCCGCTTGAGCTTGTGGTCGAGACGTCGGGCGAGTCCAAGGACGAGAACGATGTGCTGCAGCTGATCGCGCAGCACTACAAGGGTCTTGGCATCAAGCTGGTTATCAAGCCGTCGGACCGCACGATCATGCGTAGTCGAGCCTATGCGGGCGAGGCGATGATGACGGTGTGGTCCGGTTGGGATACCGGCATTCCGACGCCTGAGCTTAGCCCGGCTGAGCTAGCGCCGACGCGACAGGACACGCTAATCTGGCCCAAATGGGGCAACTATTTCGAGACCAACGGGAAGTCCGGCGAGGTGCCGGATCTGCCCGCAGCGAAAGAGCTGCTCAAGCTCGATGCAGCTTGGAACGGTGCGAAATCATCGGCAGAGCGCAAGGCGGCGTGGGAGCGGATGCTCGCCATTCATGCTGAACAGCAATTCATCATCGGCACAGTTTCGGGTGTGATGCAGCCCATCGTCGTGAATGCGAAATTGCGCAATGTTCCGGCGCAGGGCATCTTCTCTTGGGACCCAGGCGCACAGTTCGGCATGTACCGGATGGACGAGTTCTGGTTCGCCCAATGATTTTCTCCACGGGGGGATAATGCTGCGTTATGCAGCCGAGCGTCTGATCTTGATGGCGTTTGCGCTGTTCATCATCGCGGCGCTGATCTTTCTCGTTATTCAATTGCCACCGGGCGACTATTTGTCGAACGAGATCGTGCAGTTGAAGGCGCAAGGCGACGCCACGGGCGCGGCGAAGGCGGAATACCTGCGCAAAGAATACAGCCTCGACAAGCCGGTGATCGAGCAATTCCTCGTTTGGCTTGGCGTGGCCGAAGGGTCGCGCGGGTATTCCGGTTTGCTGCAAGGGGATTGGGGATACTCGTTCGAGTTCAAGAAACCCGTTGCCGACGTCGTTGGCTACGCTTTGGGTCCAACGATCGCCGTGAACGTTCTTGCGGTTATCGCGATCTATCTCCTCGCATTGCCGCTCGGCATCGTTGCCGCGACCAAACAGTATTCGTTCCGCGACTACGCCGTGGCAGGGTTCGCCTATTTGGCGATGGCCACGCCCGGGTTCTTGTTGGCGCTCGTTGTCTTGGTATATGCGAACGCTTGGTTCGGCGTGACGATCGGGGGCTTGGTCGACCCGCAATTCGCGGAAAGCGATTGGACGCCGGCGAAGATACAGTCGCTGGCGGCGCATTTGACGATTGCGGTCGTCATTATCGCGTTTTCGGGCGTCGGCGCGATGATCCGGCGCCTGCGCGCCAATCTGCTCGACGAGCTGCGGAAACCCTACGTGATTGCGGCGCGTGCGCGTGGCGTCAGCGAGACGCGACTGCTCTTGCGCTATCCCGTGCGCATGGCGCTGATCCCCTTCGTAGCCGACATCGGCAATTTGCTACCGTCGCTGGTTTCTGGGTCTGTGATCGTGTCCGTCGTGTTGGGCTTGCCGACCGTTGGGCCGATCTTGGTCAGGGCGCTGCAGGCGCAGGATCAGTTCCTAGCCGGGTTCATCCTGCTCTTTGCCGCCATACTCACGCTCGTCGGTACGGTCGTGTCCGATCTGCTGCTTGGGCTGATCGACCCGCGCGTGCGGTTGGGCCAGGGGCTTGAGCGATGAGCACCGTCGATTCGGCGATCTTGGCCAAGCTTGAGCGGCCCACATTCCTTGACCGGTTGTGGCTTAGGAAAGGCGCATTCTTTTCGTTCGTCTTTCTTGCCGTGCTCTACGGCATGTTGCCATTCGTCGAAGTGATCGCCTTTTATGCCTCTGAGACGCGGGACAACGAAGCGCTCTATGCGCCACCATGGACGTGAATTGGTTTCACGACGGTTCGTTTGTAGGGCCCTTCGTGTACCGGCTGAGATCCGACGTCGACCTGACGACGTTTTCACGCACATTCACGCTGGATACGACACGTGTCGAAAAGCTTCGATTCATATGTGACGGCGATCCGTACCAGTTTTGGGGCGTTATCGAGACGCGGTTCCACTTGGTGTGCCCTGCAGAAGGCGGCACCGGCTTCTACATATTCGGCACGGACCGACTTGGGCGCGATATCTTCAGCCGCGTGATGTACGGCGCACGCATCTCGCTGACGATCGGACTGTTGGGCGTGGCTCTGAGCTTTGTGCTCGGGTGCTTGCTGGGCGGGCTTGCCGGATACCTGGGCGGTTGGGTCGATGCCATCGTGTTGCGCTTGATCGAACTCTTGCGCGCGTTGCCGGAGTTGCCGCTTTGGATGGCGCTGGCAGCGGCGTTGCCCGCAACGTGGTCGCCGATCTGGGTCTATTTCGGAATCACTTTGATTTTGGGCTTACTTGATTGGCCGGGGTTGGCGCGCGCGGTGCGCGCGAAGGTCTTGTCGCTTCGGGAAGAGGACTATGTGGTTGCGGCGGAGCTGCTCGGCGCAAGCCGCTTGCGCGTGTTGTTCCGGCACATGCTGCCGAATTTCTCGGGTCACCTGATTGCCAGCGTTACGCTTGCCATTCCAGGCATGATTTTGGGCGAAACGGCACTGTCGTTCCTCGGACTGGGACTGCGGCCGCCAGTCGTGAGTTGGGGCGTGCTGTTGAACGAGGCGCAAAATATCAGTGCGGTTGAGCTTTATCCGTGGCTTTTGATCCCGCTCGCACCCGTTATCCTGGTTGTGCTTGCGTTTAACGTGCTGGGCGACGGCCTGCGCGATGCGGTTGATCCGTACTCGCATTAACTAACGCAAACGTGACACCCTTGACCCAACGGCTGTTTGAAGCTGTCTGGGTCGTACCTATATACGTCACTCTAGTGGGGCACGGCCTTTGCTGGCCTATTCAGCGCGATGAACGATGTAAATGCACAGCGGGCGACCGCGGCGAGTGAGATCGAACAAACGCTGGGTGTCGGGCGGGCGGCAACGCCATGGTGGCGGCGTTGGTGGGTGATTGCGCTCGCGATTCTTCTGATTTTGCTCGTCGCGTGGTGGATGCTCACGCCCGCGAAGAAGACCGAATACGTGAAGGGCAAGGCCGAGATCGCCACTATTCGAGCCTTGGTGACTGCCACGGGGACGCTACAGCCGATCGACAAGATCACGATCGGCGCCGAGGTTTCGGGCCGCATCGACGACATCTTCGTGGATTTCAACGATCGCGTGACCAAGGGGCAGATCATCGCGCGCATCAACACCGACGAGCTCAAAGCGCGCTCCGTGCAGGCTCGGGCGAGTGTTTCTCAAGCAGAAGCCAATCTCGTGAAGGCGGAGAATGATTTGCGGCGCGCCATCTCGCTGAAGGGCAAGGGATTTGCGTCGCAGTCGACGTATGACTCGGCCCTCGCTTCACGCAATGCGCTTCGGGCGACGCTGAACACGGCCCGTGCACAGGCCGACCAGACGGATGCGAACCTTGCGAAGGCGGCGATCCGGTCGCCTATCGACGGCATTGTGCTCGACCGGAAGGTCGAACGCGGGCAGACCGTGACTGCGGGATTCCAGACGCCGGAAATGTTCGTCATCGCGTCGGATTTAAAGAAGCTCGAGCTGACGATCGATATCGACGAGGCCGATATCGGCGAAGTTTCCACCGGCCAAGACGCGACATTCACGGTCGATGCCTATCCGGCACAGACGTTCACGGCGAAGGTCGTTGAACTCCGCAACGCCGCCCACACGATCCAGAACGTGGTCACCTATCAAGGTGTCTTGAGTGTTCAAAACGAGAAGGGTTTGCTCAAACCCGGCATGACGGCCACGGCGGACATCACCTCGAAGGTCGTCGAGAATGCGCTCAGCGTGCCGAACGGTGCTTTGCGCTTCACGCCTGAGAAGGAGACTGCTGCGCAGGGAATGATTCCCCAGGCGACGACGGCACCGTCCGATCCGATTGCCAGCGGCAAAGGACAGCTTTGGTCGTTGGGCGCGGACGGAAAGCTGGCCTCGCATGACGTGACGCTCGGCATTACCGATGGGCGGCGCACGCAGGTGACAAGCACGAACGTGAAGGCCGGCGACGAGTTCATTCTTGATATCGCTCGCAACGGGCAGAAGTAGCGCCATGGCCGACGCGCCGCTCATCCGCTTCGACCGCGTCTCGAAAATCTATGGCAAAGGCGAGACGGAAGTCAGAGCGCTTGACGGCGTCAGCCTTGCGATCAACGACGGCGAATTCGTCGCGATCATGGGGCCGTCGGGTTCCGGCAAATCGACGGCGATGAACATCCTCGGCTGTCTCGATACGCCGACCAGCGGGCAATACTATTTTCGCGGGATTGACGTCGGCACACTTTCACGTTCGCAGCGCGCGCTACTGCGGCGGAACTACATCGGCTTCGTGTTCCAAGGGTTCAACCTTTTGAAGCGCACGAGCGCGCGCGAAAATCTCGAATTGCCGCTGATATATCGCGGCGAGCCTGCGGCGATGCGGAAGACACAAGCGCTCAAGGCGCTCGATCTTGTCGGCCTCGGCGATCGCGCCAATCATACCTCTTCGGAACTTTCGGGCGGGCAGCAGCAGCGCGTCGCCATTGCGCGCGCACTGGTCACGGAACCCGCAGTCATTTTCGCCGACGAGCCGACGGGGAACCTCGATACGTCGCGAAGTCACGAAATTATGAAGCTGCTTGAAGATTTGAACACGCGGCGCAAAATGACGATCGTCCTCGTCACGCACGAGGAAGACATCGCCGCCTATGCGAAGCGGCAGATCCGATTTCGTGACGGCAAGATCGCGTCCGATACGCAGGCACAGAAGGCCGCGGAATGATCTGGACCACACTACAGCTTGCTTGGCGGGAATTGAGAGCGAACCTATTGCGGTCGCTGCTTACAACACTTGGCATTATCGTGGGCGTCGCTGCCGTTGTGACGGTGGTGACGCTTGGACAGGGCCTCACCATGAAAGTGACGGCCGACATCGCGTCGATGGGGCGCAACTTGCTTTTCGTCGTGCCGTTCACGCCGCAGCGGGCAGGCCCCGCCACCCCGCAAACGCCGTTCAAGATGGACGATGCACACGCGATCGAGCGCGAGATCCAAGGCGTTCTGGCGGTCGCACCGTCGACGATCAAGCAGACGCAAGCGGTCTACGGATCGAGCAATTGGCAAATTGCGGTCAACGGTACGACGAACGCTTACATGATAGTGCGCGAGTGGGGGATCGCGCTCGGACGCCCGTTCAGCGAGAGCGAGGAACGCGGTGGGCGCGCTGTTTGCATCCTCGGCGAAACACCGCGCAAGGAACTATTTGGTCAGCAGAACCCGCTCGGCGCGTCTATCCGGCTCGGGCAGACGACATCGTGCGAAGTGATTGGCGTGCTTGCCGCCAAGGGGCAGTCAACGTTCGGGCAAGATCAAGACGACACGATCTTGATGCCGATCTTTGCGGTCCAACGGCGGATGACGGGCACCGACGATGTGCAGCAGATTCAGCTGTCAGCGACCACTGCCGAGGGGGTGAAGCCGGTGCAGGAAGCGATCGGGACGCTGTTGCGCGAACGCCGGCGCATACGTCCGGGAGAGCAAGACAATTTTTTCATCCGCGATTTGCAATCGATATCGAGTCTCGTCGATTCGACCGCCGCTTTGCTGACGGCGGGATTGTCAGCCGTGGCTGCGATCAGTCTGCTCGTTGGCGGAATCGGGATCATGAACATCATGCTCGTTTCGGTGACGGAGCGGACGCGCGAAATCGGGATACGACTGGCGATTGGCGCGCTTGAGCGCGACGTGCTTCTGCAATTCCTGATCGAGGCCGTATTGTTGTCGTGCGTGGGCGGTCTAATCGGCGCTGCGATCGGTCTCGGGGGATCGGCTGCAATCGCTTATGCGATCGGTGTGCCGTTCGTGCTGAGCCCGTGGGTGGTGGTCATCGCGTTCGTGTTTTCGGCGGCCGTCGGGATCGTGTTCGGGTTCTTCCCGGCACGGCGCGCGGCGGGCCTCGATCCGATCGAGGCCCTTCGCTACGAGTGAAGGCGATTAGAATTTCTTCGGCGGCGCGGGTGGTTGCGGCGCTACCGGCGGCATCGGACCAGCGGGTTGGCCTTGGTTCAGCACTTTGAACTCGCCGGAGCCGGCGATGTCTTGACTGAGGGCACCAGAATACGAGCCGACGGTGACGCTGCCCGAGCCCATGATCTCTACCTTTGGGTTCACCGCGTGGCCCCTGAAGAGTACATCGCCCGATCCCGCGATCGACACGGAGAACGAACTTGCCTGGCCGCCGTCGACTACTATGCCGCCGGAGCCAGCGATTTCCGCGTCGAAGGGACCGTTGACCTGAGCCACCCGAATGTCACCTGAGCCGGCGACATCGGCGTTAAGGCCTGCAGCGAGGGGGCCAATCACCACGTTTCCGCCGCCCGCAATTTCGACTTCCGCCGACTGTGCCGACGCGGCGGTGAAATCACCCGAACCTGCAATTTCGAGATCCAGCGTTTCTTTGATCGCACCGACATTGATGCGACCGCGGCCAGCGACCACCACACGCGCGCTTTGCACGCGACCGAACCGCGCGTTCAGCGCGTGACCTTCGAGGCGTAGCGGCGCGTCGAGGTCGCCCGCGTTGATCGAACCGATCATATCTTCGATGTCGTAAGGCGTGCCAACAGGTGCAGTGATGCGCACGCGGAGGTCCTGCGCCTTGCGATCGCGCGACCACATGTTGAACAGGTTCCAGGGGAACCAAGCATCTTCTTCGTCCGAGTCGAGACGGAGGATGACCTCATCGCCGACGGTGCGGACGTGGAATTCTTTCATCGTGTCGGGCTTACCGCTCGCCTGAACGCGGACGGGACCGGGTTGCGGCACCGTGATCAATTCGACGTCGGCGACCAGCGTATCGATACGAATGCGACGCACCGTATACGATTGGTCGAGAGGGCCCGAATTTCCGGTAACGGCCGGACCGGTTGCTAAGAGGTTTGTTAAGCCGGCGAGAGCGGCGATTTCCGTTCGGCCCTGAACTTGCGTCAGGGTCGCAAGGCTACCGACGCCGACAGCAACGCTGGCGACGGCCAATTTGGCGAGAAGACTCATGTATCTATCGTCCTGTGAACGGCAGCGACTGTGTACCGCTGCTCAACGGCTGGGTCTGAAGTACGGACGCCGGCTGAGGCGCCTTCAGATCCGCAAAGATGATTAAGCCGGAGAGACCAATGAGTCCGACGCCAGAGGCGACGGCCAGGGCCGATGCCAAGATGAACTTCGCGATCAAGGTGGTCATAGGTGCTCCCCATGAGTAATCAGATCATAGTGTGAAGTGTATAATAGGCCTTCTTCCCGGTTTCAAGAGGGGTCAGGGCCAAGATTGGCGCCCGTGGCGCTTTTGCCGCTTACCAGACGCCCAAGCTCGGCGACCCGCGCGGAGTCCAGGTATTCCTCCAGCCGGGTAATCCGGCCGTCCTTGACCTCCACAACGATGCAGGCCGGCATAGTAAACGGACCGCTCCGGGTTGTTACTTGGAGCATGTGCTGTTGGAGGAAGCCCCCGGCGATCGCGACCCGGCGGTGCACGTGGTAACGCCGGTTCGACAAATTGCGCGACATCCAACCGAGAACGCGCAGGTTCTCTTCGACCGATTGCTCCTTCAAGTCGTGGCTGTGCCAGATACGGGCGTCAGACGCGTAGATCGCCTTCACCGCTTCGATGTCGCCGCGTTCAATGGCACTGAAAAACCGCTCGGCAACGCGGAGCGCGTCTTCGCTCATGGCACGAGGCGATAGCCGCCGCTTTCAGTGACAAGCAATTTCGCATGCGTCGGATCGTTCTCGATCTTTTGACGCAGACGGTAGATGTGCGTTTCGAGCGTGTGCGTGGTGACGGCTGGATTGTAGCCCCAAACCTCGTGCAGCAGCACTTCACGACCGACAACTTTGTCACCGGCGCGGTAGAGGAATTTTAGGATCGAGGTCTCTTTCTCCGTTAGACGGACCTTCGTGTTGTTCGGCCCCGTCAGTAGCTTTGCCGACGGACGAAACGAGTACTGGCCGATCTTGAAGACCGCATCTTCGCTTTGAGCGTGAGAGCGCAATTGCGCGCGGATGCGGGCCAAGAGAATGGCAAATTTAAAGGGCTTTGTGACGTAATCGTTCGCGCCGGCCTCCAGCCCGAAGACTTCGTCGGATTCGGCGACGTGGCCGGTAAGCATAATGATGGGGCAGCGCACACCGCCCTTGCGCATGAGGCGGCAGACTTCGCGGCCGTCGAGGTCCGGCAGCCCCACGTCCAGGATGACAAGATCCGGCAGCTCGGATTTGGCCTTTTCGAGTGCAGCCGCACCCGTCGCCGCATCTACGACGATGAACTCCGACAGCAAATCCAGCTGTTCCTTTAGGGATTCGCGGAGGGCGTTGTCGTCGTCGACGAGGAGGACGCGTCGGGGCGTGGTCATAGGTTTGTGCGGCCGGTGATTTGCGAGGGTCTCTGTCTACGCTATAGCAGGTCCAAGTTGGAGAGCGGGAGAGGCATGAAATTGATAGCGCGCAAAAGGCGGAAGACGCGCGCTCGCGGAACTGTGAACGCGAAGGCGACCCTGGCCGAGCGATTGCTTGGTGCCGCGGTTGCGGTCGACCGCGCCGCTGCCGAGCTGCGGCGTGGGCTGCCGGTTCTGGTTCGGCCGCCGAAGGGCACGCCATCACTTGTGGTGGCCGCCGAACTCGCGAGCCCAGCTGTATTGGAGGCCCTTGCGCGATGGTCGGGGACACAGCCGCGCGTGCTGTTAACCCATCACCGAGCGTCAACCCTGAAAATCCGCCTCTACACGAGCGATTTGGTTGCCGTGCCCCTGCCCCGCGATGGTGGTGGCGCGCGCGCGGCTCAGGCGCTCGCCGATCCAACGCGCGATTTGCGCGATCCGATGATGGGGCCGTGGCAGGCATTGCGCGAGCCTCTCGTGGCTGGTGCGAATGCGGCGGTCAAGCTCTCCAAGATCGCCGGGTTGCTTCCCGCGGTCGTGGAAGTGCCGATCAAGAGTTCGGCGGCGAAGCGCTTGGCGGCGCGCGAAAGCTTGCCTCAGGTCAGCGTCGAAGATGTTGAGCGGTACGAGGCGCCCGTCGCGTTCAAGGTTGCCGCGCGCGCCCGGCTGCCGCTCGAAGGTGCCGAAGAGACGCGTGTTCTAGCGTTTCGGCCGACGAACGGTGCGCGCGAGCATTTGGCGTTGATCGTGGGATCGCCAGAGCCGCCAGGACCGGTGCTCGTTCGGCTGCACTCCGAGTGTTTGACTGGTGATCTTTTGGGGTCTCTGAAATGCGATTGCGGGGATCAACTGCGCGGGGCTATTGGCGCGATCGGCAAGGCGGGGCACGGGATCTTGCTCTACCTCGCACAGGAGGGGCGCGGGATCGGGCTCATCAACAAGCTCAAAGCCTATGAGCTGCAGGATCAAGGGTTCGACACGATCGAGGCTAATCAACGCCTTGGCTTCGAAGCGGACGAGCGCGAGTTCGCAGCGGCGGCGGAAATGTTGAAGTACTTGGGCTTTACGTCCGTGCGATTGCTGACGAACAATCCGGACAAGGTGGCGGCGCTTTCGCGGTTCGGGATCGAGGTCGTCGAACGCGTCGCGCATAGCTTTCCGACGAACCCGCACAACGAAGCCTATCTCGCAACAAAGAAGGCGAAGGCCGGTCACCTCGCTTAAATGCGGCTGCCGAAGATTGCCGAACCAACGCGCACGTGCGTCGCGCCGAAGCCGATTGCGGTTTCGTAATCACCGCTCATGCCCATGCTGAGTTCGCGCAAACCCGCGTCACGCGCCAGTTTGAGAAGAAGCGCGAAATGCGGCGACGGTTCTTCTCCCGCAGGCGGAATGCACATTAGACCGGACACGGATAGGCCGTGGAGGTCGCGGCATTTCTCGATGAAGGCGAGCGTGTCGCGCGGTGCGACGCCGGCCTTCTGCGGCTCCTCGCCGGTGTTTACTTGAACAAACAATTTGACGGTACGGTCGGCACGCTTGAACTCCGCGCTCAGGGCTTCGGCAAGGCTGTCGCGATCAAGCGTATGGATGCAATCGAACAACGACACGGCTTCGCGCGCCTTGTTCGATTGCAGAGGGCCAATGAGATGCAACTCGAGCTTCGAATGCAAAGCCCTCAGCGCCGGGTATTTTGCCTTCGCTTCTTGAACTCGGTTTTCGCCAAACGTCAGGTGACCGGCAGCAATTGCTGCCTCGATCGCCTGAGCTTCGTTCGTCTTGGTTACTGCGACCAGGGTGATGTCCGAGGACTTGCGGCCCGCGGCGGCCGCGGCTTTTTCAATACGCGCGCGGACGTCGCGCAGGTTCGCGGCGATGGCGTCGGCTGATAGAGTTGCGGTCATGCTGGGGTCAATGAACGAGGCACAAGGCAAACTCGCACGGTATGCGCGGGCGCTCAACATGCGTCACGCGCGCGGCCGGGCGCTGCCTGCAGTCGTTTTGATGACGGACGATACGCGCAAGGTGGATTGGCTTGCGGCGGTCGCGACTTTGCCCCGTACCAGCGCGGTTATCGTGCGCCTTCGAGATGGTGCCGCTCGCGAGCGGTTGGCACGCGCGCTTCGGCCACTTTGCCGAGCGCGGCGCATTGCGCTGCTGATCGCCGACGATCCTGCCTTGGCGCAGCGGGTCGGCGCCGACGGCGTTCACCTCCCCGAGCGACACGTCGCGAAACTGTCAGGTGTGAAGGCATTGAACAGACGGTGGCTCGTGACTTGCGCCGCGCACAATGCCGCTGCCGTTCGACGTTCGCGGAGAGCTGATGCTGTGTTCGTTTCACCCGTATTCGCGACGGCCAGCCACCCGGCGCGTCGCGCACTTGGCCCAACGCGGTTCGCCGCGTTGGTGCGCGAGAGCGCGGTGGCTTACGCGCTTGGCGGGGTCGAAACGAAAACGATCCGGCGGCTTCAAGCGCACCGGATCGTTGGGATTGGCCTAATCGGCGGATGGGTTAGAAGTTGAACGTCGTTTCCACGTAGCCGACGTTGGCATCGAGTTTGTCGCAATTGAAGCCACTGGCC
Organism: Micropepsaceae bacterium; assembly: GCA_044220975.1. Lineage (GTDB taxonomy): Bacteria > Pseudomonadota > Alphaproteobacteria > Micropepsales > Micropepsaceae > SZUA-430. The sequence goes on from JBGAPZ010000028.1 coordinate 42,061, forward strand.
GAACAAAAGCCGCCAAACGATGTGTCGAACTCATAACGCTGGTAGCCGCCGGTTATCCGGAAGGCTTCGTTGATCGTGTAACCGAGCGCGAATTGAAGACCAGAGCCGTCCTGCGTTGGCTTGCCAAAAAACGGCAATTCCTGCGTCATCGTGATGTAGTTCGCGCTCGCCGCCCACGGGCCGGTTTCGTACATGAGGCCAAAGCTCCAAACGTCGGTGAACTCGTCCTCAAAAACGTTGGCTTGGAACGGATGCTGGATCGCGGGGCCGCCGCCGGCCACGTTGGTTTGGCGATAGTTCACGCCGGCCGTCCATTCCTGGAAGCCGAGCTTGATCCCTGCGCCGAAGTCTTCAAGATCGCCATAGAGGCCCGGGTTCGTGTTGTTGACATTGTCGCCCATGACGTAGCCGATGCTCATGGCGACATCGAGCATGCCGATCGTGCCGGTGAAATCCGCCGCTATGTCGACGATGTTGGCTTGTTCGTTCGGCTCATCGGTGCCGAAGAGATCACCCAAGTAGCGCGAGCCGTCCGGCGTGTACGAAATTGCGATCCGGATACCGTCGAACACCGGCGTCACGTACATGATCTTCAAGAAATTGTCGGAGCCGTGAACGTCCGAGCGAAGCTGCATGCCGTTCGGATTGAACAACGATCCCGGGTTGCCAGGATCCGACGAGCAAAAGACGGTCTTCAGGCAGGGGAACGCGAGCAGGTAGACTTCCGGATTGTCGACGTGAATACCCGAGCTGACCGTCGGCGGCGTGACACCGAGCACGTCAGCGGCGCCGTCCATGAGGCCCATCTGCAGGCGGCCGAGGCGGCTGTCCCAGTAGAGCCAGGCTTCTTCGAGGACATCCGAGCGGCCGGCGTCGTTCAGGAACGTGTCGACATGGGTCGAGTAATCGAGGTCGAGGGCGACGCGTGCGCCGATCTCGCCGCCACCGTCGAGCGGGAGGACAACCGAGCCGAGTAGCCCCGTGTCCACCGCACCGACGATCTGATCAAGGTCGCCCATCGTCGATTGATCGACGACGGCACCAACGCCGGTGACGTGGCCGTTCAGGCGCAAAATCAGGCGATCGAAATCACCCGCTTGGGCGACGGCAACGGTCGCAAATAGGGCCGCCGCAACGGCGCCGAACACACGCGACATGACAAACCCCTCACTCGATGGGCCGAACTTAACGCCGAATCGCGCGTCGCCCCAAGATGTAATCGCACCTCTAGGGCTTCGCACAGCAGGCTAAAGCCAAGGTAAATGGCCGTAGCGTCTAGGTTTTCGCCTCAGAACGTGATCGACGTCTCGAAGTAGCCGAGGTTGGCATCCAGCGTGTCGCAAACCGCCGTTGGGCCTGATACGCACGCATTGGCCGGGCCGTCGAACTCATAGTGCTGGTAGCCGATACCCATGCGGAGGTTCTCGTCGAACTCGTAGCCGACCGCCCCTGTCCAACCGTCCGCTTGCTGGCTCAGGTTATGGAGGACAGGTCCGACGGTTGTGAACGTCGGCAGTTCCTCGTCCATGGTTACGTAGTTCACGCCGAATTCCCACGGACCGGTTTCATAGGTGATACCTGCGCCCCAGATTTCGGTCCGAGCGTCCGGAAGCACGCATCCTGCGATTTGTGCGCAGCCGTCCCTGAATGGACCGATCTTCGTGTCGATCAACCCAGCGCCGCCGGCGATGTTCGTCGATCGGTAGGAGCCGCCAATCTTGAAGCCCTCATAAGCGACCTGTGCACCGGCGCCCCATTCTTCTAGGTCGTCCGGGACGAAAGCGTTGCTCGCAAACGTACCAATCGGTCCTCCGATCGTCGCAACGACGGGCAGCACCACTGCTGCGGGATCGTCGTTCGAACCTGTCACATAGCCCGCGTAGAAGCCGACATCGAAGCTCGACAACGACCCCTGGTAGTTCAAGCCTGCTTCCCAAATATCGGATTGACGGTTGCGCGAGTCATGACTGTCGAACAGTTCGTCGAGGCCGCGGCGAAGGTCGGGCGTGTATGAGCCCGTCACCTGTACGCCAATGAGGCGCGGCGACGTGTAGATAATTTTCAGCGCATCGCCCGATGCGTTGAGATCGGTGCGCAGGTGCGCGCCGTTCGGCATGAAGGCCGTGTATTCGGGCGACAGCGGGTCTTGCAGCGGGAATGCTCGCGCGTCGTCGACGCGGTTGAGATCGGACACGGCCGGTGCGTAGATGCCAGCGCTGTCGGCCGCGCCATCTTCAAGGCCGATCTTCAGTCCGCCGAATACGGTTTGAGCATAGATCCAAACTTCGTCCACGACTTCCGGCGCGCCGCGGATGAAGTCATTCGAAAATTCGTGCTCACTCGACTGGAAGCGGAATTGTGCGCGGGCGCCGTATTCGAAGCCGCTGTCGGTGACAAGCTTTACGCGGCCCCAGACTTTGCCTTCGGCGGCGAAGCCGAAATTGTTTACGTCGCCGGTCGCGACGTCGTCTTGGTCGATGCCATAGGCAGAGAAGTTGCCCTGCCCGCCCCAATCGAACGACGTGTCGGCGGATGCTTGGCCGCAAAGTACTAAGACGGATGCCGCCGTAAGGGCACGCCACGACCGCTTCATGCACAAACCTCTCGCTTCACGCAGTGTTTCGAACGCCCCCAGGCACGAAGTCATGCGGTCTTTTGCCGAGATGGGTCAAGCGCTTAGCCTACGCCGCCGGTCATTCGGCCGGTTAGTGTTGCCGCCATACCTGCAACCTGTCGTTACCGCTTGGCGAGCGACGCGAGTGTATCTTGACCAAAGAAGGCGCACAAAATTGCGCTTTGACACTTTCTGTGATGCCCGTGGCGATTGCCGGACGCGCGATCGTTCGCGTATAACGCGGCCTCAACTTTTTGCCCCCATCGGTTTCGAGTGCGCCCATGATGTCGAAGTACCTGAGTGTTGCCTTTGCCGCCTTGTTGCTTGCCGGTTGCGGCTCCGACCCAGGGCGAAGCCCACCGTCGAAGCGCCTCCGCCGCCATCCACGAAGGTGGCCGACAACTCGGATAGCGGCGGCTGGTTCGGCGGTTCGTCCGAGAAAAAGGCGGCGTAAGCGTCAACGCCTATCTGTGGCGCGCGAGCTTGGATGCGCTCTCATTTATGCCGATGGATCAAACCGATCCGTTCGGCGGCACCATCAAGACGGGATGGTATACGCCAGCGGCGACGCCGAACGAGCGCTTGCGGGTTGCCGTCTACATTCTCGACTCGCGACTTAGGGCCGATGCCCTTCGTGTCTCCGTGTTTAAGGAGGCCAAGAACGGGGCCGGTAGTTGGGTTGACGCCACCGTCGATCCTGAAACGGTCACGAAGCTTGAGAACCTCATCTTGAACAAGGCGCGCGCGCTCAAGATCCAAAGCGGCGACTAAGTTTTTCATCAATGCCGAATTGGCGAACGGGCGCGGCGGGATGCCGCTAGCTCGGTATCCGCTATGCGCTGGTAGTCTTCGTGTAACTCCAGCCTGACGGAACGCATTTCTATGTCGCGCTACAATGCCCGCGAGGTCGAGCCCAAGTGGCAAAAGCAGTGGGAGGACGGCAACGTCTTCCTCGCTAAGATCGACCGTTCGAAACCGAAGTATTACGTGCTCGAGATGTTTCCCTATCCGTCGGGGAAAATTCACATCGGACATGGCCGGAACTATGTGATGGGCGACGTCGTCGCGCGGTTCAAGCGTGCGATGGGCTTCAATGTCTTGCATCCGATGGGGTGGGATGCTTTCGGCTTACCGGCCGAGAACGCAGCGATGGAGCAAAAGGTTCATCCGGGCAAATGGACCTACGCCAACATCGCGACGATGAAGTCGCAATTGAAGCTGCTTGGGCTTTCGATCGACTGGAGCCGCGAGTTCGCGACATGCGATCCGGGCTATTTCAAGCATCAGCAGAAGATGTTCGTGGACTTTCATCGCCTCGGGTTCGTGGCGCGCAAAGAGTCCAACGTGAACTGGGATCCCGTCGACCACACCGTGCTCGCGAACGAGCAGGTGATCGACGGGCGGGGATGGCGCTCGGGCGCGCTGGTCGAGCAGCGCAAGCTGACGCAGTGGTTCTTCAAGATCGCCGATATGGCCGAGGAGTTGCTGACGGCGATCGACGACTTGGATCGCTGGCCGGATAAGGTGCGGCTGATGCAGCGCAATTGGATCGGGCGTTCGGAAGGCGCGAGCGTCACGTTCAAATTGACCGACCCGAAGCATCCGTCGCTTGAGGTGTTCACGACGCGACCGGACACATTGTTCGGCGCAAGCTTTTGTGCGATTTCGGTCGACCATCCGATTGCGCAGGACCTGGCCAAAACGAACAAAGCGCTTGGCGATTTTATTGCGGAGTGCAAGCGCATCGGGACGACGGAAGCTGCGATCGAGACTGCCGAGAAAATGGGCTTCGACACGGGGATCAAAGCGAAACACCCGTTCGTCGAGGGGCAGACTTTGCCCGTCTACGTGGCAAACTTCGTTTTGATGGAATACGGCCTCGGCGCCATTTTCGGTTGCCCGGCGCACGATCAGCGCGACTTGGATTTTGCACGCAAATACAAGCTACCAGTGATCCCGGTCGTGGTTCCGGAAGGTGAGGACCCGAAGACTTTCAGCGTTGGTACCGAGGCCTATGTCGGCGACGGCAAGCTCGCCAATTCCGACTTCATGGACGGCATGAGCGTTCCCGATGCCAAGCGCGAGGTGATCAAAACGCTCGAGTCTATGAAAGCCGGCAAGAGCACTATCACCTATCGTCTGCGCGATTGGGGCGTGAGCCGGCAGCGCTATTGGGGCTGTCCCATTCCGATGATCCACTGCGAGAGCTGCGGCGTGGTGCCGGTGCCCGACAAGGACTTGCCGGTCACGTTGCCCGACGATGCAACGCTGGACCAAGCCGGTAGCCCGCTGGAACGGCATCCGACGTGGAAGCACGTCGCGTGCCCCACCTGCGGAAAGCCTGCGCGGCGCGACACCGACACGATGGACACGTTCGTGGACTCGTCATGGTACTTCGCTCGCTTTTGCGACGACACCGCCGCGACGCCGACTAACAAGGAAGCCGTCGATTATTGGTTGCCGGTCGATCAGTATATCGGCGGGATCGAGCACGCGATTTTGCATTTGCTCTATTCGCGCTTCTTCACGCGCGCGATGAAGAAGGCTGGCTATGCGGGCTTGAGCGAACCGTTCGCCGGGTTGTTCACGCAGGGCATGATCACGCACGAGACCTACAAGGACCTGGACGGCAAGTGGTTGCTGCCGGAAGAGGTCGAGAAGCGCGACGCTATCGCCGTCAAACGCGGAACCAATCAGCCGGTCACGATCGGCGCCGTCGAGAAGATGTCGAAATCGAAGAAGAACGTGGTGCCGCCGGAAGCGGTGGCGGACACGTACGGCGTCGACGCAGCGCGTTGGTTCATGATGTCGGACTCACCGCCCGAGCGCGACTCGGAGTGGAGCGACTCCGGCATCGAAGGCGCGTGGCGCTATGTGCAGCGCGTGTGGCGCATTGTGACGGAGGCCGCGCCTTCGTTGCCGGCGCCGGGTTCGGCAATGCCGGGCGCGTTCTCCGCCGACGCACTGGAGCTGCGCCAAGTCACGCATCGAACGATTGCGGCCGTAACGGACGACTTGGACCGGTTCCGCTTTAACAAGGCGGTCGCGCGGATGTACGAGTTCGTCAACTTCCTGACGGAGCACAAGGCCACTGGCGCCGACGGACAATGGGCGTTGCGTGAGGCGTTGGAGACGCTGGTGCTGCTGATGAACCCGATGGTGCCGCATCTGGCGGAGGAGTGCTGGCAGACGCTGGGGCACAAAGCGCTGGTTGTGCACTCGGCCTGGCCTAAGGCAGACCCAGCGCTCACGCGCCAAGATACTGTTACAATTGCGATTCAGGTGAACGGTAAACGGCGCGACGAGATCGACATGCCCAAGGACGCGGACCCGAAAGCGGTGGAGGCCGCCGTCCTGGCGCGCGAGGCGGTCGCGAAAGCCATTGACGGGGGCCAAGTCAAAAAGGTCATTATTGTGCCGAACCGGATCGCGAACATAGTTGTGGAGCGCGCATGAGCAGGTTTCTTGGCGTGGCTTTCGTTGTTGGCGCGGCGCTCGCGCTCAGCGCGTGCGGGTTCCGTCCGCTCTATGCCACCGGCACGACGCCGGATGGGATGGCGACTTACTTCAGTCAGGTGTTCGTCGAACCGATCCCGGGCCGGCAAGGCGTACATCTTCGCAATCAGATGATGGACGCGCTGACCCCGGAGGGCACACCTTCGTCGGCGGCCTACAAACTCAGCATCAAGCTTGAGGA
>JBGAPZ010000029.1:0-48140 GCA_044220975.1 Micropepsaceae bacterium
AAACGCTCGTTGAGCTTGCCCATCGCGTCGATCATCGCAAGGCCGGCGCGCGCGCCACGCTCGGCTGCGTCTTCCATCGCCTTCGGATAACCGAAATAGACGACGAGGCCGTCGCCCAGAAACTTGGCGACATGTCCGCCAAAACGCGTTGCGGCCTCAGCGGCGGAGCGCTGATACTCAGATCCGATTTCGTGCCACTCCTCGGGATCGAGCCTTGCTGCTATCTCGGTTGAACCGACGAGGTCGCAGAACAACACGGTCAAGTGCCGCCGTTCGCCGTCGGCAGCAGGCGGCGCGGCCGTCTTTGGCGTGGCCGGCGCGCTGTCAGCGAACGCGCCGCCACACTCGCTGCAAAACTTTGCGCCAGCCGAGCTCTCGCGACCGCACGAGGCACATCGCCGCGCGAGCGCGCTTCCGCACTCGGTGCAGAACTTTGCCGTGGCGGCACTGTCGAAGGCGCAGTTTGGGCAACGCATGGATGCTATGCTCGTAGCAGGTTGCCACCGATTTTGTCTTGCGGACGAACCCGGCGTTTGGTTGCCGCAGAGGCGATTTTCGCGTAGGTGGCGCTTTCCTTCAGGAAATTGCGGTAGAGCGACATGCGCAACGACTACGATCTCGTCATCATTCGCCACGGGCAGAGTGAGGCGAACAAGCTCAACATCTTCACCGGCTGGCGCGACAGCCCGTTGTCGGAGCTTGGCGTGGCCGAGGCGCGGGCGGCGGGCGCGCTTTTGAAGCGCGAAGGCTATACGTTCGATTTGGCGTTCACGTCGCTGCAGAGCCGCGCGATCAAGACGCTGTGGCTTACGCTCGAAGCGATGGATTTGATGTGGATTCCGGTCGTCAAAGATTGGCGCCTGAACGAGCGGCACTACGGCGCGCTTCAGGGCAAGGATAAAGCGCAGGCCGTGAAGCAGTTCGGCGAGGCTCAGGTGCATCAGTGGCGGCGCGGGTATGCGGTGCAGCCGCCGCCGGTCGAGGTGAGCGATCCCGACTATCCGAAGTTCGACGCGCGCTACGCCAGCGTGCCGGAAGCTTCGCTGCCGCGCGGGGAGAGCCTGAAAAGCGTCGTCGAGCGCGTGCTGCCGTACTGGACCAGCGACATCGTTCCGCAACTGAAAGCGGGCAAGAAAATCTTGATTGCTGCGCATGGTAATTCGCTGCGCGCGTTGCTGAAGCACCTTGAGGGAATCAGCGACGCCGAGATCGAGGAGGTCAATTTGGCGACCGGCGTGCCGAAGGCCTACAAATTGAATGCGCGTATGTTGTCGGAACGGCACGCCTTTGTGGGCGATCCTGACGAAATCGCGCGCCGGATCAGCACGGTCGTGAATCAGACCAAAGGGGCTTGACCTCGACCTTGGCCCCAATTGCGACGAATAATCGCCATAGTGATTCTATCTGGTTCCCCTCGTGTCCGTGCGTCGCAAGCAACTTGAACGTGGAACGGTGGCGCTCGTTGCGCTCGGCCTAGGCGTTTCGCTGGCTGCGGCGGAGGCGACGAACCCGAACGACAAGCTCAACGACATCCAGAATCAGCTTCGCCAGGACCGGCAGGACGTCGAGACGTTGGGCCGGTCGGCGGAACAGCTGGCGCTCGAGCAGGAGCAGCTGCGTGCGCAGCTGATCCGGGCGGCCGGCGTGGCGCAGGAGCGCGAACGAGACCTCAACGTCGTCGAGCAGCGGCTCGCCATGTTCGAGACGCGCGAGGCGAACGGCATGCGGGCCTTGATTACGCAGCGCGGGAAGCTCGCGTCGCTGCTCGCCGTTTTGCAGCGCATGGGAAACGAGCCGCCGCCTGCCTTGATCGTGCGGCCGAACGATGCGACGGCGGCTGCGCGTTCCGCGATGCTGCTGACGGCCGTGGTGCCCGCGGTGCAAACGCAGGCGCGCACGCTCAGCAACGACCTCGCCAACTTGCGCGAGATGCGGCGCAAGGCGGCGGAAGAGCGGCTCAAAGTTGCAGCTGCCGCCGAGGCGCTCGATAAGGACCGCAACGTTCTCAGCGAGCTCTTGACCCAGCGGCGGTATCTGGCGGCTCAAACGCGCGACCAGTTGAAGGCGACCCAGGCGCGGATCGGGACGCTTGCGAACGAGGCCACCGACTTGCGCGCCCTGATTGCAAGCCTCAACGAGGACTCCAGGCGGCCCGCGGCGGGTTCTTCCACAACGATGACGACCCGGATCGCCTCCGCGGGGCAGCCGCGCAACACGCCGCTTGAGCAGTTGCGCGGGCTGTTGACGTTACCCGCTAACGGTGAACTCGTTTCGCGCTTCGGTTCCGCTGACGGTATTGGCGGGCATCTGGCCGGGATTCACCTGAAAACGCGGCCCGGTGCGCAGGTCACGTCTCCGTGTGACGGGAAAATCGCCTACTCGGGCAGCTTTCGCGGGTACGGCAAAATGTTGATCATCGCCGCGAACGGCGGCTATCATGTTCTCCTTGCTGGTCTTTCGAAAGTGGACGGCGCTGAGGGCCAAGTCGTGCTCGCCGGCGAACCGGTCGGACGAATGGGGGCCGGAAACGTGCAGGCAGGCGAGAGGCTGTACCTCGAATTTCGCCGCAACAATGTACCCGTCGATCCGGTGCCTTGGTTTGCGGCTTTGAGACAAAAAGTGAGCGGATAGTCCATGAAAAAATACATGATCTCTGCAGTCTCTGCCCTGGGCGGCGCTATTGCCGCCGTCGTGATCGGGCAGGCGTTCGCCTCGACCGACACCTACAGGCAACTGAACTTGTTCGGCGACGTGTTCGAGCGGGTGAAAAACGACTACGTCCGCGAAGTGAAAGATGCGGAACTCGTCGAAAGCGCGATCAACGGCATGTTGATGGCGCTCGATCCGCACTCGAGCTACCTGAACCCCAAGAACTTCTCGGACATGCAGGTTTCGACCCGCGGCGAATACGGCGGCTTGGGCCTTGAGGTCACGATGGACGAAGGCCTGGTCAAGGTGATCTCGCCGATGGACGGGACCCCGGCGGCGAAGGCCGGCATCAAGACGGGCGACCTGATCGCGACCATCGACGGAATGCAGATCCAGGGGCTGACGCTCACCGAGGCGGTCGACAAGATGCGCGGGCCGGTGAACTCGCAGATCCGGTTGCAGATCCTGCGCAAGGGCGAGAAGAAGCCGCTCGACATCACGATCACGCGCGCCGTCATCCGCGTCGAGAGCGTGCGCTGGAAGCAGGAAGGCGACATCTCGTACATCCGCATCACGACCTTCAACGAGCAAACCGAAGACGGGCTTGAACGGGCGGTCGATCAGACGAAGGCCAAAATCGGCAATCGACTGAAGGGCATCGTCGTCGATCTGCGGAACAATCCGGGCGGGTTGTTGGATCAAGCGATCAGCGTCTCCGATGCGTTCTTGGATCAAGGCGAAATCGTCTCGACGCGCGGACGGCGCGCCGGCGATACGCAGCGCTACAACGCGCGCTCTGGCCAAGTCTTTTCGGGCGTGCCGGTCGTCGTTCTGGTGAACGAAGGTTCGGCCTCGGCATCGGAAATCGTGGCCGGCGCACTGCAGGATCAAAAGCGCGCCCGGATCGTGGGCACGCGTTCGTTCGGCAAGGGTTCGGTGCAGACGGTGATCCCGCTTTCGGGCGGCGTCGATGGCGCGCTGCGTTTGACGACGGCCAAGTACTACACGCCGTCGGGCCGCTCGATCCAAGCGACCGGCATCGATCCGGACATTCTGGTCGAACAGGCGTCGGACGGCGACAGCGAAGCGGACGCGAAGGATCGTCTTTCGGAAGCCAACCTGCCCAAGCATTTGGACCCGCAGGAAGGCGGACGCAAACCGCATGTCGGCCCGGTCGTGAAACCGAAGACAGGCGAGAAATTCGACGACTTCCAGTTAACTTACGCCCTGCGGTTGTTGCGGGGCCAAGAAATCGTCTCGAACACGCCGGCGACCCGCCCCAACTAGGGGCTGCGGCCAGCCGTTCTCTTGAAAGCTTGTTCTCAGGCGGGGCACAGTCGCTCCGCCTGAAACATTTTGAGCGCCTTGAATGTCCTCGAATTGGATACCCGCCCTGATCGCGATGGTCGTGGGCGCCCTGGACAAGCGGCGCCTGCCCCGAACGATTGGCGCTACCGCCGCAGGTCTGGTGTTGGTTGCGATCGTCGTCGTGTCGCTTGTGGGCAGCGGCGAGGATGCGGAGCCCAAGCAGGTCATGCGGATCGAGCATCCGCCGGCCACGGGTGTCGGGGGACCGATGGCCGAGGCTCCCGGCAGCGTGCCGAAGCCCACTTCGGCCGTGCTCAATTTGAGCGGCGGCGATTCCACGCTCATCGAGATGTCGAACAGCGGCCCCCTGCCCCGGATCGCCGCAGACGGGCGCAAGCCGATGGACGTTTACGCGCGCACCTACGACATGGCGACCGATCCCCGGCCGAAGGTTGCAATCGTCATTGGTGGCTTGGGCTTCGGCAAGGCGCTGACAGATACGGCGCTTGAGCGATTGCCTGCCGATGTGACGCTGGCGTTCGCACCGCAGGCGCCTTCGGTGGCGAGCGACGTTACCGCGGCGCGGGCCAAGGGGCACGAAGTCCTGCTCGAGATCCCGATGGAGCCGCATGATTATCCCACCACCGATCCGGGGTTCCACACGCTGACCGTCGGCGCCGAAGCGAAGAACACGCTCAGGCTTAAATGGTTGATGTCGCGCGTGACGGGATACGCGGGATTGATCAACACGTTCGGCGACAAATTTTTGGCCGGCAAAGACGAAGCGCAGTTCGTGATGGTGGAGACGGCGCGCCGCGGCCTTTTCTTCGTGGAATCCGCTCCCGGCGAACAGTCGGTTGCGCGCCAGGCTGCAGGTACGGCGGGAGCCGCGTTTGCGCGCGCGGATTTGGCGATCGACAAGGCACCGGCGCGCGAGGCGATCGATGCGGCGCTGAGCGCGCTCGAAGCGTCGGCGAAGAAGCGCGGCGCTGCGATCGGCGTTGCTGGCGCGCTTCCCAACACGGTCGACCGCGTGGCGACGTGGATTGCAGGCTTGGATGAAAAGGGTATCGCGCTGGTACCGGTCTCGGCGCTTATCGGCGCGGCAGCGCTTGCAGAGCCGTTGCCGGTCGCGAGCGCGGAGCCTACGAAGCCGCGCGTGACGGCGAGGCCCAGCAGGCCGCGCTTGGCCGTGCGTCCGCGCACGCAAGCGCGCGCGACGCCGCCCAAACCCACGACGCGGCGCGCGACGACGACACTCATACCCGCGCCGCCGAAGCAAGTGCTGCCGTCGGACGGCGAGAGCTCAACGGCGCCGCATCCGTGACGAAGATCGATCCGGCGAAACTGCCCTATCGCAAGAGCGTCGGCTTGATGGTGCTGAACGCGCAAGGACGCGTGTTCGTCGGGCGGCGCATCGATCAGGTTGCGGGCGAAGCGTGGCAGATGCCGCAAGGCGGGATCGACGACGGCGAGGATCTGCGCAACGCGGCCTTGCGGGAGCTCGAAGAAGAAACGGGCATCACCGCCGTCAAGATTTTGGCGGAGATGCCGGACTGGATTACCTACGACTTGCCGGCGCACGAAATCGGCGTTGCGCTGAAGGGCAAATACCGGGGGCAGCGGCAGAAGTGGATCGCTGCGCGGTTCGTGGGCAGCGACCGCGATATCGATTTGACGCGTCACGAGCCCGAATTCGACGCCTATCGATGGGTCGACATCGACGAGTTGCCCGAGCTTATCGTAGCGTTTAAGCGCGACGTTTACGTACAAGTGGTCGAAGCCTTTCGCCACCTCGCCGTTCCCGCGTAAAGTGCGCCCATGACATCCAACGTTGTTTTGATTCACGGCGCTTTTTGCGCGGCCTGGGCGATGGAGCCCTACGCACAGCTGCTTGCGCTGCACGGGCACAAGGTTTTGACGCCGACTCTGCGCCACCACGACGTTCCACCCGGCATGCGGCCGCCGCGCGAGCTCGGCGTCACGTCCATGACCGACTATGCGGACGACATCGAGGCGCTGGTGCGCACGTTGAAAGAGCCGCCGGTGCTGATCGGCCATTCGATGGGCGGCCTCGTCGCGCAGATGGTGGCGACGCGCCTGCCGGTGAAGGCGTTGGTGCTGCTCGCTCCGTCCGCGCCCTGGGGTACCTTGCCCACGAGCGCGTGGGAGATCATGTCCGCGCAAGGGCTCTATCTTGCGGGGCAGTTTTGGAACAAGCCGCTTCGCCCCGAGAGCTGGATCGCCGAGACGCACGCGCTCGACAACATGCCGGACGGCGAACGGGAGGCGACGTTCGCGCGCTTCGTCCCGGAGTCGGGGCTCGCCACGTTCGAGATCCTGCACTGGGCGATGGACACGCGGCGCGCGACGTTCGTGGACGCGCGCAAGATCGAGTGCCCGGTCCTTTGCGTCGCGGGCGAATACGACCGGGTGAACCCGGCGCGCACCGTTGCCTCGATCGCGCGGCGCTATCGCGAGCGGGGCGAGTTCCATGAGGTGCCGGGCGCCAGCCACTGGCTGATCGGCGAGCCGGGTTGGCAGAAAACCGCAAACCACGTGCGCGAATGGGTCGGCAACGTGACGAGCGGCGCCGCAGCCTCGGCGTGAAAAACGCAAAATCGAATCCGTAGCATGCGTAACTTCCGCGGTTCTCAGCGGAATTATGCGTAGCGCATGCGTAGCAAACGCGTACGGATGCGTAACTGAATCCGTTCGATGCGTTTGGACGGCTGATTTCCGCGGAAACATCCGTATGGAATCCGTGTGCAATGCGTTTGGGATCCGTTTGCGGCATTTCATCAATCCACAAGGTCCGTCACGGTCGGGTCGAGCCCCGGCCGTAACGATTATTGGAAAATCATCACATCTAATTGCGACACGTGCGTGCGGGCCGAGCGCTTTTCAATGCGACCGATGGGTTGCGGCGATTTGGCTTGCCGCTTAATGTTCGCCCCGCCAAATTTTGTGAGGAAACGATGGCGAAGCAAAAAAAGACGGCGGTGAAGCCGAAACGGACTGCGGCGAAGGCCAAGGGCGTGACGCTGCTGGTCGGTACGCGCAAGGGCGCGTGGTTTTTTCATTCGGATGCGTCGCGGAAAACGTGGAAGGCCGACGGGCCGCACTTTCTTGGCCAGGTCGTCAATCACCTGGTGCGCGATCCGCGTTCCAGCACGCTTCTGATGGCCGCGAAGACGGGACACCTGGGTCCCACGATTTTCCGTTCGACGGATAAGGGCAAAACTTGGAAAGAGGCGGGCAAGCCGCCGGCCTTTCCCACCGTAAAGGACGGCAACGGACGTGCTGTCTCGCACACGTTTTGGCTGACGCCAGGTCACGCGAGCGAGCCCGGCGTGTGGTGGGCGGGCACGTCGCCGCCGGGGCTTTTCGTTTCGACCGACGACGGCGTTTCGTGGGAGAGCGTTCCGGGCTTCAACGACAACGAGATGTATATGAAATGGTGCCCACCGGACGGTGGCACGCCGGACGGGGCGCTGCTCAATCAAATTCTGATCGATCCGCGCGATGCCACGCACATGTACATCGCGACGTCGACGGGCGGCGTGTTCGAGAGCAACGATCGCGCGCGCTCATGGCGGCCGTTGAACAAGAACGTGGAGGCGAGCTTCTTTCCCGATCCCTATCCGGAGTTCGGGCAGGACGCGCATTACATCGCGCTGGCCGCGACGAACCCGGACCGGCTTTGGCAGCAAAACCATTGCGGCATCTACCGGCTCGACCGGCCCGGCGACAAATGGGATCGCATCGGCAACGCGATGCCGAAGACGGTCGGCGATATCGGCTTTACGATCCTCGACCATCCGCGCGACGAAGATACCGCGTGGGTGTTTCCGATGGACGGCACGACGGTCTGGCCGCGCACGAGCCCGGACGGCAAGCCCGCCGTCTACCGCACGCGCAACGCGGGCAAGACGTGGGAGCGCCAGGACAAAGGCTTTCCGAAGAAACAGGGCTGGTTCACGGTGAAGCGCCAAGCGTTCTGCCGCGACGCGATGAAGGCGACGGGCCTGTACCTGGGCACGACTGGCGGCGAGGTGTGGGCGAGCACGAACGAAGGCGGCCGCTTCACGCAGATCGCGCGGCACTTGCCGGAGATCTATTCGGTGGAGGCGGTGGAGCGGCTGTGACCGTCACCGTTTTCATTCCGACGCAGTTACGCAGCTACACCGGCGGCGCCACGACCGCGACGGCTATGGGTAAGACCGTGGACCAAGCGCTCGCCGACCTCGACGCGCGCTTTCCCGGCATCCGCTTCCGCGTGATCGACGAGCAGGGACGGATACGGGAGCACATGCGGGTGTTCGTGGATGGGGAGCGGGTGCGGGAGATTGTTGTGGCGATCAGCGAGACGAGTGAAGTGCATATTTTTGGCGCGCTCAGCGGCGGGTGACATGAAGCTCTCGATCAAGCCGCTCACGGCAGCGAACTGGAACGACATCGAGACCCTGTTCCACGCGAAGGGGTGTTCCGTCGCGAAGTGGTGTTGGTGTGTGCATTACCGGTTTGCGAAGGCCGCGATGCCGACGGATCGGAAGGCGGCGTTGAAGAAGTTGGCGAAGGGGGAGCCGCCGCCGGGGTTGATTGCTTATCGGGGCAAGGAGCCTGTCGGGTGGGTTTCGCTGGGGCCAAGGGCTGCGTTCGCGAAGCTTGAGACGTCGCGCGTGATGAAGGCGGTGGACGATGCGCCGGTGTGGTCGGTGATTTGTTTTGTCGTGCCGGCGGCGGAGCGCGGGCAAGGCGTGGCGCGGGCGCTGCTCGACGGGGCGATTGCCTATGCGCGCAAGCGGCGCGTGAAGATGTTGGAGGCTTATCCGGTCGATAAGCCGGGCGTTTCGGTTCCGATGTCGATGTGGTTTGGGGCGGCTTCGATGTTTCGCAAGGCGGGATTTGAAGAGGTGGCGCGGCGGAAGCCGGAGCGGCCGGTGATGCGGTTGGCGCTTTCAAAAAGTGAGTGAGAGCGGGCGAGGACGCCCGCGGTCCCAGGGCTAGAGCTTCTTCGGCTAGACACGGATCTTCGATCGTAGGGCGCTGCTGTTTAGGCCAGGCGCTTGGCCTGGGAGCGCGGGCGTCCCGCCCGCTCTTTTCGCCTTTATGGACTATAAAGGCGGGTGCTCTAGTTTTGGGCAGTAGGTGCTCTGGAGCCCGTTCACGTGTCGAAGAAATGCATCCTTGTCGGGGCGCCGGTGGAGTCGGGGCAGCGTGTGCCGGGGTGCACGATGGGGCCGGCGGCTTATCGCGTGGCGGGGTTGGCCACGATGCTGGAAGAGCTTGGCCATAGCGTCGACGATTGGGGCGATGCGGCCGTCGATCCGACGGCCATGCCGCCCGGGCATTCGGGGCGCGCGGTGCATGCGGAGGTCGAGACCTATCGCTGGACCGTGGCGCTGACCGACGTTGCCCGGCGCGCGATGGGTGCGGGGTTTCCGATTTTTATGGGCGGCGATCATGCGCTGGGCCTCGGCACGGTGGCGGGCGTTGCGGCCTATGCGAAAGCCGCGGGTAAGCCGCTCTTCGTTTTGTGGCTCGACGCGCATTCGGATTTTCACACGCCGACTAGCAGCAGTAGCGGCAACTATCACGGGATGCCGGTCGCCTATTTGGCGGGGCGCGAAGGGTTCGATGCGCTGCCGCCGTTTCCGGCGCCGGTCCCGGACGGGAACATTTGCCTGTTCGGCATCCGCTCCGTCGACGAGGGCGAGAACAAGGCGCTGCAGAAGCGCGGCATTTTGGTGAACGATATGCGCGTGCTGGACGAGCGCGGCGTGATCGCGCCGCTTCGCGAGTTCCTGCAGAAGGTGGAACACCACAAAGGGCTGTTGCACGTTTCGCTGGACGTCGATTTCTTGGATCCGGCGATTGCGCCCGCGGTCGGGACGACGGTGCCGGGCGGGGCGACGTTTCGCGAGGCGCATCTGGTGATGGAGTTCTTGCATGAGAGCAAGCTTGTCACGTCTCTCGATCTTGCCGAGCTCAATCCGTTTCTCGACGTGCGCGGGCAGACGACGCGGTTGATGGTCGATCTGGTCGCGAGTTTGATGGGGCGCAAAGTGTTCGACCGTCCGACGCGCAGTCACGGCTGAGCCACGCACCATGGCCCCTCCGTCAGACCTCGCCCTGGTTCCGTTCCTCAGCGTCGAGAACATGATGCGCTTTGTGCTGCACATGGGGCTTGAGCGCGTTTTGGTGGAACTGGCCGGTGAGATCGAGGCGGACTTCTTGCGCTGGGAGGCGTTCGATAAGACGCCGCGCGTGGCCAGCCATTCTGCCGTCGGCGTGATCGAACTGATGCCGACGTCGGACGGCGAATACTACGGCTTCAAATACGTCAACGGCCATCCGAAGAATATGGCGGCGGGCTTGCAGACCGTGACGGCGTTCGGCGTGCTTGCCGATGTGGCGACGGGGTATCCGTTGCTGCTCTCCGAGATGACCCTGCTCACCGCGCTGCGCACTGCGGCAACATCGGCGGTGGCGGCCAAGCATCTGGCGCCGAAGGGTGCCACCACGATGGCGATGATCGGCAACGGCGCGCAGTCGGAGTTTCAGGCGACGGCCTTTCGTGCGCTGTGCGGTATCGAGCACGTCAGGCTCTACGACATCGATCCGGCGGCCACCGCCAAGGCTGCGCGGAACTTGGAACGCTCAGGCTTGAAGGTGACGCCGTGCTCCAGCAAGGAGACCGCGATGGAAGGCGCGCAGATCATCACGACGTGCACCGCCGACAAGCAGTTCGCGACGATCCTGACCGACAACATGGTGGGCTCCGGCGTGCACATCAATGCGATCGGCGGCGACTGCCCGGGTAAGACGGAGCTCGCGCGCGACATTCTTCTGCGTTCGGACATTTTCGTCGAGTACACGCCGCAGACGCGCATCGAGGGCGAGATCCAGCAGTTGCCCGCCGATCATCCGGTGACGGAACTCTGGCAGGTGATTGCGGGACGTTCGCACGGGCGCACAAGTGCGAAGCAGATCACGCTGTTCGACGGCGTGGGCTTTGCGATCGAGGACTTCGCGGCGCTGCGCTATGTGCACGCCCGCGTGAAGGGCACGCCGTTCGTGCAGAACCTAGACATGATCGCCGATCCGGACGATCCGCGCGATCTTTACGGGATGCTGATGCGCGCGAAGGCGTAAGCGCGCACCCCTCGCCACCCCGGCCTTTTCCGGCCTAAGCTCCGCTCCGGCTGCACAGGGGGATTTTCCCGATGACATGTCGGATGTTGCTTGTCGCGCTCGCAATCGCTTTCGGCTCCGCGATTGCCGAGGCCGGTCCACCTCCGTTCCTGCCCGGCGTGCAGAAGCCGTTCTCGCCGCGCTTGCCGCCGCTGCGGGTCATTCCAGGTCTCAAGCTCGGCTTTGCACCGGAGCGCTGCACGAATTTGCTTCGACTAAGCCTCGAGCGGACGACGATCTCGATCGCCGAACTCAAGCCGGCTATGCCCTGGACGCTTGGCGCCGACACGATTTCGTTGCCAGCCTTCTGCCGCATCGTGGGCGTCGCTCGACCGACGGCGCAATCGCAGATCGGCTTCGAGGTCTGGATTCCGTTCAACGGCACCTATCGCAACCGCTATCTGCAGGTCGGCAACGGCGGCTTCTCCGGCGTCATTCCGTACGACGCGATGGCCGACGGCATCAGCCGCGGCTATGCGACCGCAGCGACCGACGACGGCCATGTCGACGTGCCGTGGTCTGCGGAATTCGCCAAGGTCAACCTCAACAAGATCATCGATTACGGCTATCGCTCGCTGCCGGAAACGGCCGACCGCGCGAAGGCGCTGATTGCAGCAGCGACCGGAAGTGCGCCGATGCGGTCTTACTTCCACGGCTGTTCCAACGGCGGGCGGCAGGCGCTGATGCTGGCGCAGCGCTATCCGGAATTGTTCGACGGCATTGTGGTGGGTGCGCCTGCGAACTTCTTCACGCATCAATTTGCGAGCTTTGCGTGGAACGCGCAGCAGGAATACGCGCCGCTGCCCGCGATACCTACGCGGCGGCTCGAACCGGAGCGGCTTTCGATCCTGAGCACCGCCGTGCAGAATCAATGCACGGGCACCGACGGCGGCTTGGTGGGCGATCATTTCTTGACGAACCCGCTCGCCTGCCATGTGAATCTGGCGGCCCTTACCTGCGCCGGTCCGGCGACCCCCACCTGCTTGACGTCCGCAGAAGTCGGGGTCATCCAACAGGTGTACGCGGGGCCGACGCGGTCGTCGGGTGAGCAAATTTATCCGGGGCTCGAGCCCGGTGCTGAAGCGTTCCCACTGAACTGGCCCGGATGGATCACCGGTCCATCGTTCGTGGGCCCGTTCGGCGCACAGGCGCATCTCGGCTCGAGTTTTTTCGCTTCGTTTTTCAACGACCCCGCGCTTGGCGACTTGCGCAATGTGGACGTTTCGGCCCGCGTTGATGCGGCGGACACGAACTTCGGCACGTATTTGAACGCGATCAAGGACGACCTTCGCGGGTTCTACGACCGGGGCGGAAAGCTGATCCAGTATCACGGGTTCGACGATGCCGCTGTGGCGCCGAAAAACTCGATCAATTATTGGTCCAGCGTGTCGTCGCGGATGCGCACGCTGAGGCCGGGGCTTACGCAGGCCGACATCGACAACTTCTATCGCCTGTTCATGGTGCCGGGCATGGGCCACTGCATGCTGGGCGAGGGCGCAAATGAGTTCGGAAACGGGGTTCGCGGAACCTCCATGACCCCGACGCACGATTTGATGCAAGCGCTCGAACGCTGGGTCGAAGGCGGCGTTGCACCGGTCAAGTTCGTCGCGCGACACCGGTCGCCGCCGTTCGAACGGCCACTGTGTCCCTATCCGAAGCTGCCGCGCTTCAACGGTTCAGGCGCGTCCAGCGACGCCGCGAATTGGAGCTGCGTCGTGCCAGCGCGGTTCATACCGGTCGGCCCCAAGGTCTTGAAGCCGCGTCCACCGTTTCGCGTGCCGATCCCCGATCCGCCGCTGCGAAAGCCCGGACATTAAAAAAGCGCAGGTGGTTTCCCACCTGCGCCCATCGAACTTGAAAGTTCGCGAAGCCGCTTATTTGCGGTTCATGAACCAGTAGCCGCCGCCGACTGCCGCCGCGAGGGCCGCAACGATCGCAACGATCGTGCCGGTGCCCATGCCGCCTTCAGAAGCGGGAGCCGCTGCATCCGTCGCTGCGGCAGCGTCAGTCGTCGCCGCGTCGGTGGCAGCCGTGGCTGCGTCCGTCGCTGCGTCGGTCGCGGCCGCGTCGGTCGTAGCCGCATCGGTCGCGGGAGCCGCGTCCGTCGCTGCAGCCGCCGGGTCCGTCGCGCCAGTAGCCGCGTCCGTCGCCGCACCAGCGGCAGGGTCCGTGGCAGCGGCGGGATCCGTCGCCGGAGCAGCGGCGGGGTCGGCCGCTGGTGTCGCCGCCGGAGCGGCTGTCGTGTCTGCAGCCGGAGTCGTTGTCGCTGCTGGAGCCGGGGTCGTTGCAGCTGCGGGAGCCGCGGCTGCCGGGGCCGGGTCTGCGGCCGAAACAGGCATCGCAGCGATCAGGGCCAAAGATGAAACTAATGCAATTTTCGAAAGCGTGGACATTTGACTGGAGGTTCCTTTGTTGGGTCGACCACAGCCGGGGACCTTAGAGCGAAGTCGGTGCGATTTGCACTGCGCTCGGATGACGCTTCCCGCGTCGACCGCCCGCCCCTTGCGCCGGAAAACTGACCGGAACGCGAAGGGCGGGGGTGAGACAACTTGGCGTCGGCCGCATCGGCCGCCGACGCCCTGGTGCTTCAAGCTTTGCGGTTCATGAACCAGTACGCGGCGCCGCCGAGTACGACGATGCCGCCGACGATGGATGCGATGAGACCGCCGCTCATGCCGCCGCTTGCGGGCGTCGTCTCCGCCGGTGCGTCTGCGGGTGCTTCGGCTGCGGTGGTGTCGGCGGGCGCTGCGTCGGTCGGCGCGGCGTCTGCGGGTGCTGCTGCCGGATCTGCCGGTGCAGCTGCCGGATCAGCGGGAGCAGCAGCCGGATCGGCCGGCGCGGCGGCCGGATCTGCAGGTGCCGCGGCTGGGTCGGCAGGTGCCGCAGCCGGATCGGCGGCCGGTTCAGGCGGTGCCATGTTTGCGGCCGCGGGTAGGGCTGCGATCAGAGCGAACGAGGCGATGAAACCGAATTTCGCAAGCGTGGACATGATGCGGGAGGTTCCCTTGTTGGAGCGGCAAACCCAGAGAGTCTAACAGCGTTCGTCTTGTCCCGGAATGACAGTTTCTTCACAGTGCACGCGCGACAACCTTGAGGATCAGCGCGGATGTTTCGCTTCGAACGGCGTCACGAGAAACTTGCGAGCCCCGCGGTTTTCATTGGACGCGTCTTGCGCGCGGTGATTGCCGCGAGCGTGTTTGTCGGCGTGTCGCTGGTCGGCGGCATCGTCGGCTATATGTATTTCGCGCATTTGACGCCGGTCGACGCGTTTTTGAACGCCTCGATGATCCTCGGCGGCATGGGGCCGGTCTCGCCGCTCGACACCGACGAGGCCAAGATCTTCGCGGGGGTCTATGCGCTTTACGCAGGGCTGTTGCTGGTCGCGGTGTCGGGCATTGTGCTTGCGCCCGTGTTTCACCGGGTGCTGCACGCGCTCCACGCCGATACCGACGCTTAAGCTGCCTGCGGTTTCGTCCAGCGCCAGGAGATGAAATTCCAGAGCGCGCCGGAGGTCCACTTCAAAACGCGCGCATCCGGGTTCATGCCGATGGCCTTGCCAACCATGCCGATCGCACTGTCGATATGCGGGCGGCGGTAGAGCAGCATCATCGTCGCTTGATAAGCTGCGTTGCAGGCCTTGCGGTCGTATGGCGCGCCTTCGGGGAAGTTCGCGCTGTAATACGCGGACGCGAGTTCGTCGTCCGTCGATTCCGAGATGCGGGTGGCCGCGATCCAAAGCCTGCGCCAGAAGCCCGGCTTTGCCTCCGGCTGCATGTCCATGAGCTTGTAGAACAGGCGGTAGTGCGCGAACTCATCGGCTGCGATGAGACCCGCGATCTGCTTCAGCACGGGCTCCTCCGCCGCATCGCGGAGCGCGGTGTAGCTCGACGATGTGCCGCATTCGACGACGCAGCGCGCGATCAGCTCACCGATGCGGCTACCGCGGACGGAGCCGTCGGCGTTGATGAAGTGCTCCGGGCGATACATCTTGCGGAAGCGGGCAAATGCCTCGTCGAACTTGAACGTCGGGTCGGCCATTTCGGCCCACTTCGCGAGCGCCGCGCCGTGTTGAACCTCTTCGGTGCCCCAACGGTGGAGATGTTCCATCATCTCCGGCTCGTTCTTGAAGACGGTGCGGAGATACTCAACGTAATCGGTGGCGTTGTATTCAACGAGCGAGCCGGCCTTCATCAGGCGCACGAGCTCAGGGCTCAACTTCGTGCGGTCGAACTTCGACCAATCGATCGTCTCAAGCGTCCAGTGGTCACGCATCCGACGCCAAGCTCCCAATCCATTTTACCCGCAGACCCTTCGCCGGGTCTTAATTTGGCGCGGACCTTAGCAAAAACAACCGCTCGCCGCCATGGCGGCCGTCACAGATGATTCAATCGCTTAGCCCAGGGCGGCGCGCAATTCACGCAGCTGGCTCAGCGTCGTTTGGGCGCGGTCTCGGATACTCGCGTCCTTGGCGTCGGCCACGTCTTCCTCGGCATTTTTGATGCGCTGGTCGAGAACGGTTCCGTCGAGTTCCGCAAGCGGCATCGCCTCTTCGGCGAGCACGGTTAAGCCTTGCAAGGTCACTTCGGCGAAGCCGCCGCGGACGAAGAATTTCTCCGCCGCCTTACCTGCATTCACGATCGCGAGCACGCCAGGGCGTAGCGTGGTCATCACCGGCGCATGGCCCGCGAAGACGCCGAAGTCGCCCTCTGACCCCGGCACGTCGACTTGATCGACGTCGGCCGAGATCAGGAGCCGTTCGGGGCTGACGAGATCGAAATGCAGCTTCGCCATGTCGGTTAGGCCGCCTCGGCTGCGAGGCGTTCGGCCTTCTTCACGGCGTCTTCGATCGTGCCGACCATGAGGAAGGCTTGTTCCGGCAGGTGGTCGTAGTCGCCGCGGCAGAGGCCGTCGAAGCCTTTGATCGTGTCGGCGATGTCGACGAAGACGCCGGGCGTGTTCGTGAAGATTTCGGCGACGTGGAACGGCTGGCTCAAGAAGCGCTCGATCTTACGCGCGCGGGCGACGAGGACTTTGTCGTCTTCCGACAGTTCGTCCATGCCCAAAATCGCGATGATGTCCTGCAGCGACTTGTACTTCTGAAGGATTCTCTGCACTTCGCGGGCGACGCGGTAGTGGTCGTCGCCGACGACGCGCGGGTCGAGAATACGCGACGTGGAGTCGAGCGGGTCGACGGCCGGGTAGATGCCCTTTTCCGAGATCGCGCGGTTCAGCGTGGTTGTCGCGTCCAAGTGGGCGAACGAGGTGGCGGGTGCGGGGTCGGTCAAGTCGTCGGCGGGCACGTAAATCGCCTGTACAGAAGTGATCGAGCCCTTGTTCGTCGTGGTGATGCGTTCCTGCAGCGCGCCCATGTCGGTGGCGAGCGTCGGCTGGTAACCGACGGCCGAAGGAATGCGGCCGAGGAGCGCCGACACTTCCGAACCCGCTTGCGTGAAGCGGAAGATGTTGTCGACGAAGAACAGCACGTCTTGGCCTTGGTCGCGGAAGTATTCCGAGACCGTGAGGCCGGTCAGGCCCACGCGCGCGCGGGCGCCCGGCGGCTCGTTCATCTGACCGAAGATCAGCGCGCATTTCGAGCCGTCGGTCGAACCCTTCTTCGGGTCCTTGTTCACGCCGGATTCGATCATCTCGTGATAGAGGTCGTTGCCTTCGCGCGTACGTTCACCCACGCCCGCGAACACGGAATAGCCACCGTGCTTCTTCGCGACGTTGTTGATCAGTTCTTGGATGAGCACGGTCTTGCCGACGCCGGCGCCGCCGAAGAGGCCGATCTTGCCGCCGCGCGCGTAAGGCGCGAGCAGGTCGACGACCTTAATGCCGGTCAGCAGGATTTGCGCTTCGGTCGATTGTTCGGTGAACTTCGGCGCGTCCTGGTGGATCGGGCGCATCTCGGTGCCCTTCACGGGACCCGCTTCGTCGATCGGCTCGCCGATGACGTTGATGATGCGGCCCAAGGTGCCGGGGCCAACCGGGATCGAAATCGGACGGCCCGTGTCTTTCACTTCCTGACCGCGGACGAGGCCTTCGGTCGAGTCCATGGCGATCGTGCGGACGGTCGATTCACCCAAATGCTGCGCCACTTCGAGCACCAGACGGATTGTGCCGTTCTTGGTTTCGAGCGCGTTCAAAATCGCCGGGAGTTCGTTTTCGAACTGCACGTCGACGACGGCGCCGATGACCTGGGTGACTTTGCCGGTGATGTTGGTCGGAGCGTTCATGTCTGCCTCTTAGAGCGCTTCGGCGCCCGAAATGATTTCGATGAGTTCTTTGGTGATCTGCGCCTGGCGCGAGCGGTTGTACTTCGTCGACAGCGCGTCGATGACGTCACCGGCGTTGCGGGTCGCCGCGTCCATGGCGGCCATGCGCGCGCCCTGTTCCGACGCTTGGTTTTCCAAAAGCGCGCGGAAGATTTGGATCGCGACGTTGCGCGGCAATAGTTCGGCCAAGATGTCTTGTTCGTCCGGCTCGTACTCGTAAGCGCCGCCCTTGAGGTCGGCCGTCTTCGTGCCCTTCGGCACTTCGGCCGGGATCAGGCGCAGCGCCGTCGGGATCTGGCTGATCACCGATTTGAAGCGCGCGTAGAACAGCGTCACGACATCGACTTCGCCGGCGTCGAACTGGTCGAGGACCTGCTTTGCGATCGGCTGCACGTTACCGAAACCCAAACGGCGGACGCCGCCCAGTTCAACCGTTCCGATGATCAGGCTGGCGAACTGGCGCCTCAGCTGATCGCGACCCTTGCGCCCGACGCAGAGGATTTTGACCTTCTTGCCTTCACGCTGCAGCGCTTGGATGTGCTGGCGCGCGAGCTTCACGATGTTCGTGTTGAAGCCGCCGCAGAGACCGCGATCGGCTGTCATGACGACGAGCAGGTGATTGTCTTCGCGGCCGGTGCCGGCGAGCAGCTTCGGCGCACCGGCTTGACCCGCGATACCCGCCGCTAGGTTTGCCAGAACGCCCTGCATCTTTTCAGCGTAGGGGCGCGCCGCCTCCGCCGCTTCTTGCGCACGCTTCAGCTTGGACGCCGAAACGAGCTGCATCGCGCGCGTGATCTTGCGCGTCGACTTAACGCTGGCGATACGGTTGCGGAGATCTTTTAAGCTCGGCATCGGGGCTTACGCGAAGCTCTTGGAGAAGTTTTCGAGGATCGATTTCAGTTTGCTTTCGAGATCCGGCGTCAGCGCCTTTTCCTTGCGGATGCCGTCGAGCAAATCCTTGTGGCCGGCGCGGATCGACTGCAGGAGTTCGGCTTCGAACTTGCCGATCTGATTGACCGCGAGCTTATCGAGATAACCGCGCGTGCCGGCGTAGATCGAGATGACCTGCTCTTCGACCGGGAACGGCGCGAATTGCGGTTGCTTCAAGAGCTCGGTCAAACGCGAGCCGCGGTTCAGCAAGCGCTGCGTCACAGCGTCGAGGTCCGAGCCGAACTGGGCGAAGGCGGCCATTTCGCGATATTGCGCGAGGTCGGACTTCATCGTACCGGCGACTTGCTTCATCGCCTTGATCTGCGCCGAGGAGCCCACGCGCGAGACCGAGATGCCGACGTTCACCGCCGGGC
This sequence comes from Micropepsaceae bacterium, assembly GCA_044220975.1. Lineage (GTDB taxonomy): Bacteria > Pseudomonadota > Alphaproteobacteria > Micropepsales > Micropepsaceae > SZUA-430. The sequence continues at coordinate 18,734 of JBGAPZ010000029.1, forward strand.
GAATGCCCTGATAGAACAATTCGGTTTCAAGGAAGATCTGGCCGTCGGTGATCGAAATGACGTTCGTCGGAATGTAGGCCGACACGTCCGAGGCCTGCGTTTCGATGATCGGGAGTGCGGTCAGCGAACCGCCCTTGTTCGCTTCGTTCAACTTCGCGGCGCGTTCCAGCAAGCGAGAGTGGAGATAGAACACGTCGCCCGGATAGGCTTCGCGGCCCGGCGGGCGGCGCAGCAGGAGCGACATCTGGCGGTAGGCGACGGCTTGCTTCGACAAGTCGTCATAGATGATGACGGCGTGCATGCCGTTGTCGCGGAAATATTCGCCCAGCGTGCAGCCAGCAAACGGGGCCAAGAACTGCAGCGGTGCGGGATCGGACGCGGTCGCGGCAACGACGATCGTGTATTCCATCGCGCCGAACTGCTCGAGCGTCTTGACGATCTGGGCCACGGTCGAACGCTTCTGACCGATGGCGACGTAGATACAATAGAGCTTTTGCTTTTCATCGCCGGTCGCGTTGACCGATTTCTGATTGATGATCGTGTCGAGCGCGATCGCGGTCTTGCCGGTCTGACGGTCACCGATGATGAGCTCGCGCTGGCCGCGGCCGATCGGGATCAGCGAGTCCACCGACTTCAGGCCCGTCTGCATCGGCTCGTGCACCGAGCGGCGCGGAATGATGCCCGGCGCCTTCACGTCCACGCGACGGCGTTCGGTCGATTGGATCGGACCCTTGCCGTCGAGCGGTTGGCCGAGCGGGTCGACGACGCGGCCGAGCAGGCCCTTGCCCACCGGCACGTCGACGATCGAGCCCGTACGTTTGACGGTGTCGCCTTCTTTGATGTCACGGTCGTTGCCGAAGATCACGACGCCGACGTTGTCGGTTTCGAGATTCAGCGCCATGCCCTTAATGCCGCCCGGGAATTCGACCATCTCACCGGCCTGCACTTTGTCGAGGCCGTGGATGCGCGCGATGCCGTCGCCGACGGACAAGACCTGACCGATCTCGGAGACTTCGGCTTCGGCGCCGAAGTTCTTAATTTGGCTTTTCAGGATCGCGGAGATTTCTGCGGCTTGAATGTCCATTTTCTTATGCGCCTCTCATCGCGCGTTCGAGACGCACGAGTTTCGATTTGAGTGATGAGTCGATTTGGCGCGAACCGACCTTGACGATCAGTCCGCCGAGAAGTGTGGGGTCGACGCGTTCGGTCAAGCGCATCTCGCGCTTCATCGCGTCCTTCAGCGTGCCCATGAGAGCAGTGCGTTGTTCGGTCTTCAGCGGTTGCGCGCTGGTGACCTCAGCCGTCATCTCGCCCTTTTGCTGCGCGACAAGTACGTCGAACGCGGCGACAATTCCGGTGAGCGCAAACAGGCGGCGCTTTTGCGCAAGCAGACCGACGAAATTCTTCGTGAGCATATTCACGTTCAGCCGAGCCAAGACGGCGTCGATCGCCTTGCCTTGCTCCTCACGCGAGAAGATGGGCGAGCGGACGAGGCGCGCAAGGTCTGCGCTGCCGTCGATGAGCGCTCGCAGGCGCGACAGATCGGCCGCGACGGCATCCAGCGATTTCGCTTCGTTTGCGAGTTCGAACAAGGCGGTCGCATACCGGCCCGCCAGACCCGCAACGGAAACGTTTTCGCTTGCCACGATGAGGCTCCAACAAAGGCTTGCCCAAGCCTTGTAAGCGCCCAGCAGAGGGCGAGGCTTAAGCTATTGAATTTGCGACAGTTTTTGCGTTCGGGGCAGCGCAAAATCCACCCCCGGCGACGCCGCGGCCGGGGTCTACCATGGGGCCCAGTGCGGCGCAACATGGCGGATTTGCGCGACTTTGACGCGGGGCGACGTCCGGGCCAGGTTCGCGGGTTCTCGGAGCGAAAATATCCATGGACCTTTCGAAGATTACGCCGGGCCGCAATCCACCTAAGGATTTGCATGCGCTGATCGAGATCCCGTACGGCGGCGTGCCCGTGAAGTACGAGATGGACAAGGCGTCAGGGACGCTCTTCGTCGACCGGTTTTTGCACACGGCGATGTACTACCCGGGGAACTACGGCTTCGTTCCCCAGACACTTTCGCTCGATGGCGATCCGATCGATGTGCTCGTCATCGCGCCGGTGCCGGTGGTGGCAGGCGCCGTCATCCGCTGCAGGCCGGTGGGCGCGCTGATCATGACGGACCAGGCGGGCGAGGATGAGAAGATACTCGCCGTGCCGGTCGATGCGCTGCATCCGTTCTATGCCGGCGTGCAGTCCTATCGCGACTTGCCGCCGATCTTGCGCGATCAGACGGCGCACTTCTTCCAGCACTACAAGGATTTGGAAAAGGGGAAGTGGACGAAGCTCGGCGACTGGGTCGATGCGCCGGACGCGGAGAAGCTGATTATGGATGCGATTGCCCGAGCGGGCAGTTGATCGAAAAGTCCGGACATCGAAAGCGAGGCGCTCCCAGGGCGAGTGCCCGCCCGATGATCTTGGTGCTCTACGATCAAAGAAAACTCTGCGGGTCGACGTCGATCGTCAGAAACACCGACGACGGCATTTTCACTGGGTCGAGCCAGGCCCGCAGATAGGCTTGCAGGTTCACAGTGCGGTCCGTGTGCACCGCGAGGCGAAGACGGGTTTGGCCGCGGATCATCGACAGCGGTGCGGGCGCTGGGCCCCAGACCTGGACGCCTTTCGCATTTGGCGCTGAGGCGGCGAGCATTTCGCCGGCCTCGTGCACAGCCTGTTCTTTGCGGCCCGAAAGTATGAGCGCCGCCATGCGGCCGAACGGCGGCAGGCCTGCCGTTTCGCGCTTGCCCCATTCGACGGCGTAAAACGCGTCGCGGTCGCCGGACGCGATTGCCTTCAGCACTTGGTGGTTCGGGTCACTCGTTTGTATCAGCACGCGGCCCGGGCGATCGGCCCTGCCCGCTCGGCCCGAGACTTGGTGCAAGAGTTGGAACGTGCGTTCGCGTGCGCGGGGATCGGCGCCTTCGAGACCTAAGTCCGCATCGACGACGCCCACGAGGGTGAGCAACGGGAAATTGTGACCCTTCGCGACGATTTGCGTGCCGATCAAAATGTCGACCTCGTGGTTTGCCACTGCTTCGATTGCGAGTTGGATTTGGCGCGGGCCCGACATCGTGTCGCTGGAGGCAATGTTCGTGCGCGCGTTCGGGAATTTCAGCTTCACCTCTTCCGACACGCGCTCGACCCCGGGGCCGCAGGCTATGAAGGCGCCCAATGTTTTGCACTCGGGGCATGAGCCCGGCATCTGACGATCGTAGCCGCAATGGTGGCAGACGAGCTTTCGGCGATAGCGATGTTCGACCAGCCACGACGTGCAGCGCGGGCAGCCCATTTTGTGGCCGCAGGCTTTGCAGAGCGTGAGCGGGGCGAAGCCGCGCCGGTTCAAGAACAGCATCGCCTGTTCGCCTTGCGCCAGCGTGTCGACGACCGCTTGCACGAGCGTGGGCGAGAGGAAGTCGCCAGCCTGGGTCTCTTCCTTGCGCATGTCGATAAGCGTTGCTTGCGGCAACGTCGCCTTGCCGTGACGTTCGGGCAGACGCAGATGCGCGTACTTGTGCGTTTCGGCGTTGACCCAGGTTTCGAGCGACGGTGTCGCGGAGGCGAGGGCGATCGGACAATTTTCCATGCGCGCGCGAACGACCGCCATATCGCGCGCGTGATAGATGAGGCCTTCCTCCTGCTTGAAGGCGCTGTCGTGTTCTTCGTCGACAATGATGAGGCCGAGTTCTCTGAACGGCAGAAAGAGCGCTGATCGCGCGCCAACGACGACGCGCGCGTTACCCATCATCACGGCGCGCCAATTGCGCCGGCGCTGGGCCTGGGTCAGGTCGGAGTGCCATTCGGTCGGCCTGACGCCGAAGCGTTTTTCGAAACGGTCGAGGAATTGGACGGTCAGCGCAATTTCCGGCAGCAGGATCAACGCCTGCTTCTTTTGCATCAGCGCCGCCGCAACGCCTTCAAAGTACGTCTCGGTTTTGCCGGAGCCGGTGACGCCGTCGAGCAGCATCGCTTCGAAGCGTCGGGCATTCACCGCTTTGATCAAGTGTGCCGCCGCTTTCGATTGCGCGGCGGAGAGCGTGGGGCCTGAGAATGCCGGATCGGGTGGTGGGCCCGGACGATACGGCGGCATCGTCACTTCTTCGAGTGCGCGCAGTTTGACAAGGCCGTTGACGACGGCGGCTGTAACGCCGGCTGCTTCTGCGAGTTCCGAGAGCCGGCGTGCGAGGCCGTCGCTCGCAATCTCAAGCACGCGGGCGCGCGCGTCCGTAAGTTTTTCCGGTTTGTGGGCCCCGAGCCGGATCGCCTTGCGATCTTTCTCAGGCTCGAGCGCGTCAGGCGCGCGGAGGAGCAGGCTCACCACGTCACCCAATGGCGCGACGACGTAGTTCGCGATCCAGGCTGCGAACTGCAGCAGTTCTTCCTTCAGCGGCGGCACGTCGAAGCGGCGCGTGATTTCTTTGAGTCTTGCACGTTCGAACGTGCCTTCGCCGGCGCCCCAAACGACGCCCAGCGTCGCGTCGCCGCCGCGGCCGAGTGGAACTTCCACAATATCGCCGCGCGCGAGGCGCATACCTTCGGGCACGCGGTAGTCGAGCGCGCCTTTCAGCGGCCGCGGAACCACGATGCCCACGACGTCGCCTTCCACAGGCTTCGCGGCAATTTCTGCTTCGGCTTGGAGCGCCATGCGCTATGGTCCGCCCGATTGCGATCAGAAGGTCAAGTTACCGATGAAATTCTTCCTCGATTCGGCGGATGTGGGCGAAATCAAAACCTGGGCCGCCACGGGACTTGTGGACGGGGTCACGACGAATCCGTCGCTGATTGCGAAATCGGGGCGCAATTTCGTCGATGCGATTCGCGAGATTTGCGATCTGGTCGAGGGGCCGGTCAGCGCGGAAGTGACCGCGACGGACGTCGACGGAATGCTGGCCGAGGGCCGCGCGCTTGCGAAGATTGCAGAGAACATTGCGGTGAAGGTGCCGCTGACGTGGGCGGGTTTGCGCGCGTGCCGGACGCTCAGCGAAGAAGACACGATGGTGAACGTGACGTTGTGCTTTTCGGCGAACCAAGCGCTGCTTGCCGCGAAGGCTGGCGCGACATTCATCTCGCCGTTCATCGGGCGCCTTGACGACGTCGGCGAAGACGGCATGCAGCTTATCCGCGACATCCGGATGATCTATGACAACTATATCGGACTGGAGACCGAGATTTTGGCCGCGTCAGTGCGTCATCCGATGCATGTGACGGAAGCGGCGAAAGCGGGTGCGGATGTCGCAACGCTGCCCCCCAACATCTTCAAGCAGTTGATCGAGCATCCGCTGACCGACAAGGGGCTCGCCGCGTTTTTGGCCGATTGGGCAAAGACGGGGCAGACGGTGCCGCGGAAGTAAGAAAAGACGATTGAACCACGAAGCACACCAAGCCGCTCAGCCTACAAAACAATGTAATCCCGCGCGTAGCGCATCAAATGGCGCTTCGCGCCGCGCAGACATCTCCTCAGCACCATGAGCGGCTTTGTGTGCTTCGTGGTTCATTAATTCTTCTTCGCGATGCTCACGTCCTCAGCATGAGTGGTCTTCATGAACGGCGCGGGTGCGTTTCAGAATTGGCGCGAGCAGATGATGCATGTGCGCCGCCTGTCGCCGAAGACGGTCGAGGCGTACACGCATGACGTCGGCGGATTCTTAGGGTTTCTTGGCGCGCATCGGGGCGAGACCATCGATCTTGCTGCGCTGAAAGACGTGTCGGCGGCCGATGTGCGCGGTTGGCTGGCCACGCGGCGTGCGGATGGGTTAGGCCCGCGCGGGGTGGCGCGTGCGGTGTCGGCGCTGCGCACGTTCTTCATGTTTTTGCAGAAGCAGGGCTTGGCTGAGAACATCGCGGTTCGGCGCGTGCGGCCACCGAAGCTGCCGATGTCGGTCCCGAAGCCTGTGTCAATCGACGGCGCGCAGATGTTGCTCGACGAAGCGGAGATCTTGGGCAACGAACCGTGGATCGCGGCGCGCAATGTGGCGGTGCTGACGCTGCTCTATGGCGCGGGCTTGCGTATTTCGGAGGCGCTGGGTTTGAACCGCGGCGCGCTGCCGTTGCCGGAGGCGATGGTCATCACCGGCAAGGGCAACAAGCAGCGCGTCGTGCCGGTGTTGCCGGAAGCGCGCGAAGCGATCGAGGCTTACGTGAAGCTTTGCCCATATGGAGCTACGCGCGACGATCCTGTGTTTTACGGGGCGCGCGGCAAGCGGCTGCATCCGCGTATCGTGCAGGGTTTGATGCAACATTTGCGGCGGATGTTGGGATTGCCAGAAAGTGCAACACCGCACGCGCTCCGCCACGCGTTTGCGACGCATCTGCTTGCCGCCGGCGGTGACTTGCGCGCCATTCAGGAACTGCTTGGCCACGCATCGCTGTCTACGACACAGCGCTATACGGCAGTCGATGAAACGCATCTGCTCAAGGTGTATGAAAGTGCGCACCCGCGGGCGCGGCGATGAATGCTTACCTCTTCGCGCGTGGCGGCGTATTCTCCGCATAGGAGAGCTCGAATGAAACCAACTGCGATGATAGCTGCGGTTGCAGCATTGACACTGGCTGGCTCAGCGCATGCGAGCGACTGGGACGTCATCTCCCGATATCTAACGCTCGACGGCAAAGAGCAGTTTGTCTTCACGAAACAAACAACAGGAATCGGCTACAGTGAGGCTGAGCAGACGCGGCGCGCAGCGGCGGGAGAGTTGCCTCCGCGAGACGGTGCCTTTGCGGCCAGTTACGCGGACTGTTCTACGAAGAAAGTTCGCTGCATTTCGCTCGACGATCTCTTTGTCTTTGCTGTCGATGTTGATGCATTCCTTCACGAGAAGCCATACGAAATTCGCGAAACAAAATTCGTGCCGTCTTGTTCGAGCGCGACGCGGCCACCAAAGTGTGGGATCGGAACTGTGCAGTTTTCAAATGCTCGAACCCAAGGGTTCTTCCTTGTTTCGCTCAAGGACGGAATCCTAATGATCGGTCTGAACCCGGTCGCCGAAAACGAACTGGAATTCGTTTATCTGCTTGAAACCGGAATGCCAGGCTTACTGCACCAATAGGTCAACTAGAGCTGGTTCAGTTTCCAGACCCAGTAGTTTGTCGCGACTAGGGCGAGGGCGTAGGCGACAGGGGAGCCGGTCCACATGAGGGCGGATGAGGCGCCGATCCAGTCGCTGGAGGCGTCATAGGTGAACGGATACTCGATAAAATAGACGAATGTGTTCGAGAGCCAGACGGCAGTGTTCGGCAGGATGCCACAGGCCCAGGACGACAAGCCGTAGGTCTTGCAGCTTTCGCCGAAGAAGCCGACCTGCACCATGTCGGTTTGCAGGAAGTAGATCGCGACCGCGACGATCGCGAGCCAGCCGACCACCGTTCCGAATAAGCGTGGTTGCCACATTGCCGTTAGCCCCTGAGCCTCCTTTACGAGGGGGAGTATATGCGAAATTGTGGCTGAACGCAGGATGAAGGGCTGGCGGAGTTGCCAGCCCGCATCCCTACATTTGCATCGTCCAGCCGCCTACGGCCTGGGCCGCCTGGCGGACGGCTTCGGTTAGCGTGGGGTGCGCGTGGCTGGTGCGAGCGATGTCCTCAGCCGAGGCGCCGAGTTCAATCGCGAAGGCGGCTTCGGCGATCATGTTGCCGACTTCGGGACCGATCATGTGGACGCCCAGGATCCGATCTGTCTTCGCATCCGCAAGCATTTTCACAAAGCCGTCAGTGGACGCGTTTGCGCGCGCACGCGAGTTCGCCGTGAACGGGAACTTTCCGGTCTTGTAGGCGACATTCGCTGCCTTCAATTCCTCTTCCGTCTTGCCGACGGTTGCGACTTCGGGAGCGGTGTAAACGACCGCCGGGATCGCGTCATAGTTCACGTGACCCGCTTGGCCGGCGATCCGTTCAGCCACGGCGACGGCTTCGTCTTCCGCCTTGTGCGCGAGCATCGGGCCTTCGATCACGTCGCCGATGGCGTAGATGCCTGCAGCCGCTGTGGCGTAGTGCGCGCCAACCTGGATGCGGCCTTTGTTGTCGAGCTTGATGCCAACTTTATCGAGGCCCAAACCTTCGGTGTACGGACGGCGGCCGATGGAGGAGAGCACGATGTCGGTTTCAATCGTCTCTCGCGCGCCGCCTGCGGCGGGTTCGATCGCGACGTGGAGCGCGCCGTTCTTGCGTTCGACGCCAACGACTTTTGAGCCCAGTTTGAACGTCATGCCCTGCTTAGCGAGGATGCGCTGGAAGTTCTTTGCGACTTCGCCGTCGAGGCCCGGCGTGATGCGGTCGAGGAACTCGACGACCGTCACTTGCGCGCCCAGCCGGCGCCATACGGAACCCATCTCGAGGCCGATGTAGCCGGCGCCGATCACAAGCATGCGCTTCGGTACGGTGGCGAGCGTCAAGGCGCCGGTCGAGGAGACGATGTCCTTCTCGTTCACTGCCACGCCGGGGAGCGGCGTGGGCTCAGACCCCGTCGCGATGACGATTGCTTTCGCTTCGACTGTGCGGGTGGTGCCGTCGCTTGCTTTGATGTCGACGCGGTTGCCGCCGGCGAGCATGCCCATGCCGTAGACGTGTTCGACCTTGTTCTTCTTGAACAGGAACTCAACGCCCTTCGTCAGGCCGTCGACGGTCTTGTCCTTGTGGGACATCATTGCGGCGAGGTCGTAGGCGACGTTCGAGGCGGTGATGCCGAGGCTCGCGTAATGGTTCTTCGTTTCGTCGTAGAGTTCGGAAACGCGCAGCAACGCTTTCGACGGGATGCAGCCGATGTTCAGGCAGGTGCCGCCCATCTTGCCGCGTTTTTCAACGCAGAGCGTGCGCTTACCCAGCTGCCCTAAGCGGATTGCGGCGTTGTATCCGCCGGGGCCGCCGCCGATAACGACGACGTCGTACGTGTCGGTCATGTCAAACTTCCAGGACGAGGCGTTCGGGCGCCTCTAGGCATTCCTTCACGCGGACGAGAAACGTCACTGCATCCTTGCCGTCAACCAGACGGTGGTCGTAGGAGAGCGCAATGTACATCATCGGGCGGATCTCGACTTTGCCGTCGATCGCCACCGGGCGTTGTTCGATCTTATGCATGCCCAGAATGCCCGATTGGGGCACATTCAAGATGGGCGTCGACATCAGCGAGCCGTAGACGCCGCCGTTCGAGATCGTGAACGTGCCGCCTTGCAGCTCTTCCAGCTTCAGCTTGTTGTCGCGGGCGCGCACGCCGAAGTCGTTGATCTTCTTTTCGATGTCGGCGAACGAGAGTTCGTCGGCGCCGCGAAGCACCGGAACGACGAGCCCGCGTTCGAGGCCGACCGCGACACCGATGTCGTAGAAATTCTTGTAGACGATCTCGTCACCTTCGATCTCACCGTTGACGGAGGGGATCTCTTTCAACGCGATGATGCAGGCTTTGACGAAGAAGCTCATGAAGCCGAGGCGCACGCCGTAGCGCTTCTCGAACGTTTCTTTGTGCGCCGCGCGGAGATGCATCACGCCCGACATGTCGACTTCGTTGAAGGTCGTGAGCTGGGCTGCAGTGTTTTGCGCCTCCTTCAAACGTAGCGCGATCGTGCGGCGCAGGCGCGACATCGGCACGCGCTCTTCGCGCGCTGCCTGCGGGCGGGCCCCCGCGGGCGGAACGTAGATCGGGCGCGGCTCGTTCGAGCGCGCCTCGATAGCGGCAAGCACGTCGCCCTTCATCACGCGGCCGTCGCGGCCGGAGCCTGCGATCGCGGCCGGCGCGATGTTTGCTTCTTCGGCGAGCTTACGCGCGGATGGCGCAACAGGCGCTGCCGCCATCGGTGCCGCGCGCGGCGCCTGCGGTGCGGGTGCGGGTGCGGGCTTCGGCGCTGCTTGCGGGAGCGGTTGCGGTTTCGGCGGCGGCGCCGACACAGCCCCTGCCCCCTCGCCGATCGTGCCGAGCACGCCGCCGACGGCGATCGTAGCGCCCGGCTGAACGCGGATTTCGGAGAGGACGCCGGCGCTCGGCGACGGCACTTCAACCGTCACTTTGTCGGTCTCAAGTTCGACTAACGGTTCGTCGGCGCGCACGGCTTCGCCCGGCTTCTTCAGCCATTTGGCAACGGTCGCCTCTGTCACGGATTCGCCAAGGCCTGGCACGCGGATTTCGAGGGTCATGCTTCTTTCTTCCGGGGGATGCGTCGGTTCATGACAACGTTAGCGCGTCATCGAGGAGGCTTTTCAATTCGGCTTGGTGGCGGCTGCCCAATCCTGCTGCGGGCGAGGCGGACGCCGGGCGGCCGACGTAATGGGCGCGGGCGTTCTTCGCACCGATGCGATTGAGGACCCATTCGATGTTGGGTTCCATGAACGTCCAAGCGCCCATGTTCTTCGGTTCTTCCTGCGCCCAGACCACGTCGGCTTTGAGGAACCGGCCAAGCTCGGTGACCATGGAGCGCGCGGGTATCGGGTAAAACTGCTCGACGCGCAACAGATAGATGTCGTCGATGCCGCGTTTTTCGCGCTCTTCCAGAATATCGTAGTAGACCTTGCCGGAGCACAAGATCACGCGGCGGATCTTATCGTCGGACACGAGCTTGATTGCGGACGATGACGGGTTCGTTTGCGCGTCGTCGTGCAGCAGCCGGTGAAACGACGTGCCTTGTGCCATGTCGGTCAAGCTTGAGACGCAGCGTTTGTGACGCAGAAGCGATTTCGGCGTCATCAAGATCAACGGCTTGCGGAAATTGCGGTGGATCTGGCGGCGTAGTGCGTGGAAATAGTTCGCAGGCGTCGAGATGTTGGCGACCTGAATGTTGTCTTCGGCGCAAAGCTGCAAGAAACGTTCGAGGCGCGCGGACGAGTGTTCCGGCCCCTGCCCTTCGTAGCCGTGCGGCAAGAGCATCACGAGGCCCGACATGCGCAGCCATTTGCGTTCGCCGGAGACGATGAACTGGTCGATCAAGACCTGCGCGCCGTTCACGAAGTCGCCGAACTGCGCTTCCCACAAGACGAGCGCCTTCGGTTCGGCGAGCGTATAACCGTATTCGAAACCGAGTGCCGCTGCCTCGGAGAGGAACGAATCGATCGCCTCGAACTCGCCTTGGGTTTGCGAGACGTTTTGCAGCGGGTGGTAGCGCTCTTCCGTTTCCTGATCGACAAAGGCGGCGTGACGCTGGCTGAATGTGCCGCGAACGGAGTCCTGCCCCTCAAGCCGGACGTGAAAGCCCTCATCGAGCAGCGTGCCAAAGGCCAACGCCTCAGCGGTTGCCCAATCGATGCCCTCGCCGGTTTCCAGCATCTGCGCCTTTTGTAGCAGCAGGCGCTGAACGGTTTTGTGCAGGTTGAAATTGTCGGGAGCGCGGGTGAGCGCTTTGCCCACGCGTTTCAAATCATCGAGCGGAACTGCCGTGTTGCCGCGACGCTCTTCGCCTTCGGCTTGGCCGAAGCCAGCCCAGGCACCGTCGAGCCAGTCGGCGCGGTTCGCTTTGAAGGCGGCCGCCGCTTCCAGCGCATTTTGGAGGCGCTGGTCGAACGCTTGGCGCATGGCGTCGCGTTCGGCCGGCGTAATCGAGCCTTCGTCGAGCAGGCGCTGCTCGTAGAGTGCGAGCGTGGAGGCATGCGCCTTGATGGCCTTGTACATCAAGGGCTGCGTAAACATCGGCTCGTCCGTTTCGTTGTGACCGAAACGGCGGTAGCAGAACATGTCAATGACGACGTCTTTGTGGAACTGCTGACGGAACTCGGTCGCCACGCGCGCAGCATAGACAACCGCCTCCGGATCGTCGCCGTTCACGTGGAAGATCGGCGCCTGCACCATCAAGGCCACATCCGAGGGATAGGGCGACGAGCGCGAGTGCATCGGCGCGGTCGTGAAGCCAATCTGATTGTTCACGACGACGTGGATCGTGCCGCCGGCGCGAAAACCTTTCGTGCCAGACATCGCGAAGCATTCGGCAACGATGCCCTGACCCGCGAACGCCGCGTCGCCGTGCATGAGGACCGGGATCACGGTCGTGCGGTCGACCTTGTCTTTGAACTGATGCTGCTTGGCGCGCGCTTTGCCGAGGACGACCGGGTTTACCGCTTCCAAATGCGAGGGGTTTGCGGCGAGCGAGAGGTGAACTTTGTTCCCGTCGAACTCACGGTCGGCAGAGGCGCCCAAGTGATATTTCACATCGCCCGAACCTCCGACGTCTTCGGGACTCGACGAGCCGCCTTGGAATTCGTGGAAGATCGCGCGATAGGGCTTTGCCATCACGTTCGCAAGCACGTTCAAGCGTCCGCGATGCGGCATGCCGAACGAGATTTCTTTTGCGCCGAGTTTGCCGGCGACTTTGATGATCTGCTCAAGCGCGGGGATCAGCGATTCACCGCCGTCGAGGCCAAAGCGTTTCGTGCCGACGAACTTGACGGCGCAAAAGCGCTCGAAGCCTTCGCCTTCCATCAATTTTTGCAGGATCGCTTTCTTGCCCTCGAGCGTGAAGGTGATTTCCTTGTCCGCGCCCTCCATGCGCTGCTGCAGCCAGGCTTTCTGATCAGGGTCAGAAATGTGCATGAACTGAATGCCGATCTTGCCGCAGTAGGTCTTACGCAGCACTTCGAGCATCTGGCGCACGGTCGCGGATTCGAGGCCCAACATGCCGTCGATGAAGATCGGGCGATCGAGATCGTTGGGACCGAAACCGTAGCTCTCCGGATGGAGTTCCGGGTGCGGGGCGGGCGGTGTCAGCTTCAACGGGTCGAGATCGGCTTCGAGATGGCCCCGCACCCGATAGGCACGGATCATCTGAATGGCGCGCACGGTGTCGACGACGGCGCGGCGAACCTCGTCGGCCGACAGCGATGGCGCGATCGCTGCGATCTTCTGTTGGAGTTGATGAACGACCTGTTCGCGCGCCGGCTTTCCGGCCCGCGCTTCCGATTTTGCCGGTAACGCCGCGAGAGCGCGTGTTACCTCATCCGCCGGTTCGGGTAAGTCAGTGCGCGCCCACGAGGCACCGGGGTTCGCGTCACCGCGCGAGACGGTGCCCGCGAAAAACGCGCGCCAGCTTTCGTCGACGGCGTTCGGGTTTTCGAAGTAAAGCGCGAGCTGCTGCTCGATGAACGCGGCGTTGGCGCCGTAGAGAAATCCGGTTTCGGCGAAGACTTCGTTCGTTCGTTCGCCTTTGGCTTGCGGGGTTGCCATCTGATCCGTCTCAACACTCGCGCGCCTAAGTCCGGCACGCAAAAAACAACTAACCTTTCAACACGCGCGACAGCGTGGTGCCCAATGCGGCGGGCGAGTCTGCCACCGTGATGCCGGCAGCGCGCATCGCTTCGATCTTGCCTTCGGCGGTACCTTTGCCGCCGGAGACAATTGCGCCCGCGTGGCCCATACGGCGGCCTGGCGGTGCGGTCACGCCTGCGATGAAGCCCACGACCGGCTTTTTCACCTTCGACTTTTTCAGGAAGTCGGCCGCATCTTCTTCGGCCGAGCCGCCGATTTCGCCGATCATAATGATTGACGTCGTTTCCGGATCGGCAAGGAACATCTCGAGCACGTCGATGAAGTTCGTGCCGTTAACCGGATCGCCGCCAATACCCACACATGTCGTCTGGCCAAGGTTCGCCGCGGTCGTCTGCGCGACCGCTTCGTAGGTCAGGGTCCCTGAGCGGGACACGATGCCGACGGAGCCGCGCTTATGGATGTGGCCCGGCATGATGCCGATTTTGCACTCACCCGGCGTGATGACGCCGGGGCAGTTCGGGCCCACGAGCCTGGTCTTCGAACCTTGCAGCGCGCGCTTAACCTTCACCATGTCCAGCACCGGGATGCCCTCGGTGATGCAAACGGCGAGTGCCACGCCTGCGTCAATCGCTTCGAGGATTGCATCGGCCGCGAACGGCGGCGGCACGTAGATCGCGCTCGCGGTCGCACCGGTTTTCTCAACCGCTTCGGCGACCGTGTCGAATACCGGCAAGTTCAAATGAGTCGTGCCGCCTTTGCCGGGCGAGATCCCGCCCACCATCTTGGTGCCATAGGCGATCGCCTGCTCCGAATGGAACGTGCCTTGGTTGCCGGTGAAGCCCTGGCAGATGACTTTCGTGTTCTTGTCGACGAGGACGGCCATGAGAAATGCGAAGTCCTATTTGCGGATTGAACTGACGGAGAGCGAGAGGCCGGGGAGCGTGCCGCCGGCGACGAGGTAGTGCAGCGTGAGCGACGAGGCGTCCTGCATCGACCAGGTGTAGGTGGCGATGCCATCGACCTTTTCGACCGTTCCAGGCGGGTTCTTCAGGTAGGCGGCGTAGGCTTTTGCGGCAGCAGACTCATCCGACTTCGGCGTCAGCACGCTGCACGAAACGACGGCAGAGCCGGAGCGGTCGCCCGCGCCACCGCTGGCCGTGCCGCTTGCGATCGAGACGAGATAGCGTCCGCCGTCCTTCGCGATAGCCCAACCTTCGACCGTCGACGGATTGCCGGGCGCAAGTTGATCGCGTTCAGCTTCGGTGAGAGCGCTCCATTTTTGCGACGTGGCTGCGGCGCGAATGTTCGCGACGTTGACGCCGGTGTCGAGGCAGGCGCCGCGATACACATCGAACGCGGCGGCGTGAGCCGACGCGAGCGTCGCGGCCAGGCTAAGCACGGCACTGCCGATCGAACGCATACGCATCACACCACTCCTACCGACGAACTTTTCTTGAGAGACGGCTTCACTTCGCGCCTTTGATCGCTTTGACGATCTTGTCGGCGGCGTCGGCGAGATCGTCGGCCGGGATCAGTTTCAACCCCGACTCGGCCAAAATCTTTTTGCCGAGATCGGCGTTCGTGCCGGAGAGACGCGCGACGAGCGGGATCGATAGGCTGGTTTCCTTCGCGGCGGCGATTATGCCTTCGGCGATGATGTCGCAACGCATGATGCCGCCGAAGATGTTGACCAGGATGCCCTTCACCGCGGGGTCCTTGAGCAGAATTTTAAAGGCGGCCGTCACCTTCTCCTTGGAGGCGCCGCCGCCGACGTCGAGGAAGTTGGCGGGCGATGAACCATAGAGCTTGATGATGTCCATCGTCGCCATGGCGAGACCGGCGCCGTTCACGAGGCAGCCGATCGAGCCGTCGAGCTTGATGAAGTTCAGGTCGTATTTCTTGGCTTCGAGCTCGGCCGGATCTTCTTCGTTCGGGTCGTGCAGCGCTTCGATTTCTTTGTGACGGTAGAGCGCGTTGTCGTCGAAGTTGATCTTCGCATCGAGACAGACGACGTCGCCCTTGTCGGTGATAACGAGCGGGTTCACTTCAAGCAGGCTCATGTCCTTGGCGACGAAGGCTTTGTAGAGTTTGTCGATCAGGGCGCCCAGTTGCTTGGCCGTATCGCCCGTCACCTTCAACGCCTTGGCGATGCGGCGGCCGTGGAACGGTTGGATGCCCGTTGCCGGATCGACGAAGATGGTCAGGATTTTTTCCGGCGTCTTGTGGGCGACTTCTTCGATGTCCATGCCGCCTTCGGTGGAGGCGATGAAGGCGATGCGCGAGGTTTCGCGGTCGACCAGCATCGAGAAGTAAAGTTCGCGCGCGATGGCGGCGCCTTCTTCGATATAGAGGCGGCGTACGACGCGCCCGGCGGGGCCCGTTTGATGGGTGACCAAGGTCATGCCCAACATACGCGCCGCTTCGGATTTAACGATGTCCATCGACTTCGCGACTTTGACGCCGCCGCCTTTGCCGCGACCGCCGGCATGAATTTGCGATTTTACGACCCAGACCGGTCCGCCGAGATCGTTTGCGGCTTTGACCGCTTCATCGACCGAAAATGCCGGGAAGCCACGCGGGACTGGCACGCCGAATTCCTTCAGGACGGCTTTGGCTTGGTATTCGTGAATGTTCATGGGACAGGTCGAGCCTTCAAGCGTTCGCAGCGCACAGGAATCCGCGTTGCCAAAGCGGACGTTTCGTTTGGGAAATTGCGGCGCCTAAGCCGGGCCAAATCGGGCTCGCTGGTATAGCGACGCCCCCCCGTTCCCGCAACGGGAACGGGGCGATCCGGATCGGCCGTTTTGACGCGATTTAGGGTGCTAGCGGACGCGAACGCCCGCGAGCGCGAACAAGGCAGCGATGGCTGCGGTGATCGAGACGGTCGCTGCCGCCCACTGCAAGCCGAATTGTTCGGCGATCGTTTGGTGGATGCCCCACGTCGAGCCGACGGCGAGGAAGCCCATGAACATTGGGCCAGCCGCCTTGTGGACCAGGAAGCCGAAGAGCCCGCCAAGCCCGCCTGCGACCAACGCCAGCACGAGACGCAAAACGATGAAGCCGCCGATGAACAATGCACCGAGGAAACCAAGTTTGATCACCCAGGGCGAAAGGTTCGGCGAAACGTAACTGTCGACCACGCTTTCGAATGAATCGCGGGCGAAGCCGACGATGCCGCGGCGGCCCTCTCCACGATACGAGCGTTGATTGCCCGGCGACGAATAGCTGCCGTCGGCGGGCGGTGCTGGCGCCATCGTTGGCGCTGGATTGTACGAGTCCGTCGTTTGCAGGTTGGGCGGGCCGTCGCCGGAGAAGCCGAAGAAATAAACCGGGATCGCAATGCCGATTAGAAAGAACGGCAGCATCAATAGAAAGTGGCGCCAGCGCGAATTGCCCGTCGTTTCAGCCATAGCAGTCTCCCATCCATCACGCGGTCATATTCCAGACCTGCCCAACTGTACCGCAGATGAATGACGGTGGGTCGTGCGACAAACGGTGACGGCCGCCACAAAGGCGGCCATCCTCACACGAGCGTTTAGTGGGCCGCTTTACGGCGGAGAAGGCTGTCGATGGCGAGGATTGTGGCGAGGTATAGGCCCGGTTTCAGGCCAAGTTTCAGCGCATCCTCAATCGGAACGCGCATCGCGCCGACACCGCCGAAAAACTTCCAAGCAACCCAGGCGCCGACAACCGAGAGCGTTATCGCGGAGATGATGCCCAACATGACCGCCGGAACGCGGCCGCTCATTCCAGGCCGCGCGCGTCAGGGCATAGGACACGAAGAACGGACCGATCACCGTCAGCGACAGCATCAGCAATGTGGTTTGGATGTTTGCTTGTTCGAGCGGAGCCGGGACGCCCAAGTAGTACTGCTGGTAGGCGTAGTAGCCCAAGAAGATCAGGAACAGGAGCCAAGTCATTTCGCGAACCACTCCCCTCGTTGCGCAGGTGGGACATACATGGCGCCCGCCCAATGTGGCGAAAGGTTGGCGAGAATGGGGCGGTTCCTAGCGACCTGTGAATCTTGCCGCGCGTTTCTCGACGAAGTGGGCCACACCCTCTTTGAAATCTTCCGTCGCGAAACTTTTTTGCATCTCCGCGTCGCCGATCGCGATTGCATCCGTCAGATCTTGGAACAACGCCTTCCAGATTTGCGCTTTCATCACCGCCATCGAACGGGGCGAGACGGTGGTTGCGAGTTCTTTCGCGTAGGTCAGAACGGCGGGCAAGAAGTTCTCTTGCGGGAAGACGCGGTTGACGAGGCCAATGCGCGCCGCTTCGTCGGCCGAGAATTTGCGGGCCGAGAACAGAATGTCGAGCGCGTTCGCTGTGCCCGTGATGCGCGGCAACAGCCAGGAGATGCCGTGCTCCGCAATGAGGCCACGTTGCGCGAACGCGGTCGTGAACTTCGCGTCCGCGGCTGCGAAGCGCATATCGCAATAGAGCGTGAAGACGAGGCCGATGCCGGCGCACGGTCCGTTGATCGCGGTGATGACAGGTTTTCGGATCGACATCAGATAGCCGAAGCGGCCGGTATAGTGCGTGCTAACGTCCGGGCCTAAGTTCGAGCGTGGAATATCGATGCTGTTGTCGGCGCGGGCGAGTTCGCGCTGATCCCAACTTTCTGGATTGATCTTCTGCAAACCGCCCATGTCGGCGCCGGCGCAGAAGCCGCGGCCAGCTCCTGTGACCACGATGACCCGAACCTTGTCGTCGTTCGAAGCGTCAACGATGGCACGCTTGACGCTCGCCTGCATGGCCGCGGTCCAGGCGTTCAACTTGTCGGGGCGGTTCAACGTAACGACGGCGATGCCATCCTTCACGTCGTAGAGAATGTCTTCGTAGGTGGACATGGGGGCTTCCTCAAATGGCGCGACGGGGCCAAGCTTAGGACAACGGAGGAACTGCGCAATGGCCGAGACGTATCGCGAGATCAAATTCGAACGGGTGGAGCCGCAGATTGCGCGGTTGACCTTGGCGCGACCCAAGCAGATGAACGCGTACACGACGCGGCTGTGCGAAGAGATGGTGGCGGCGATCGAGACCTACCTGCGCGACGATGCCTTGCGCGTTTTGATCATCACGGGCGAGGGGCGGGGTTTTTGTGCCGGCGGCGACGTGTCGGGCGCAGACGATGCGCACGATGAACTGGTGAAATCTCAGCTTAGCCATGCGCGCGAGATGCGCGACGGGATGCATCGCGTCATTCAGGCGCTGCACCGGCTCGATAAGCCGGTGATTGCGATGATCAACGGGGCCGCGGTCGCGGGCGGGCTTGCGCTTGCGCTCAGCTGCGATTTTCGGATTGCGGCCGACACGGCGAAGCTCGGCGATACGTCCGGCAAGTTCGGGCTTTTGCCGGACGAAGGCGGGGCGTGGTTGTTTCCGCGCGCCATGGGGCTCGACCGGGCGCTGAAGATGACGATGATGGCCGAGGTTTATGACGCGAAGACGGCGCACGAGCTGGGGCTCGTGACCGAGGTCGTTCCGGCGGCGGATTTGGATGCGGCCACGATGACGTTCGCACGGGCGCTCGCGAAGCGCGCGCCGCTGGCAGTCAGGCTTGCGAAAGCGATGATGGTACGCTCGCTCAATCTGACGCTCGATCAGTCGCTGGGCGATGCGGCGCTTTCGGTGATGGTGTCGAATGCGAGCGCGGATGTGCGCGAGGGTGTGAAAGCGTTCTTCGAAAAGCGCGAGCCGAAGTTCGAGGGGCGCTAGCGGCGCGTTGCCGGCTGCTGCGGCGCAGGTGGCATCAGCTTCGCGCCGAGGCCTTGCAGCGCTGCGCGCCAGCCATCGGCGCAAGCGTTGAAGTAGTCGTCGTTGTCGGCGGGAAAGCCCGCGTGCGTGACGCGGAGCAGTGAGCTCGTGCCTTTCGCTTGGATCGTGAGTTCGGCTGTCATCCCGTTTGCGAACGGGAGCAAGCCGGTGCGCGCGCGAGAATAATCGAAAGCGAGGGTTACGCGTTGCGGCGCTTGGAATGATTTGATGCGCGCGCCGCTTATGTAGTCCGGATCGTTTTCGCGCTGGCCCCATGCGATCACCCAAGCACCATCGACTTCGGTGACGACGGCCGCGACGTTGTTCCACCGGCCGCGGATCGCTTTGGGCGCGAGAAGCAGATTGAACAGTGCTGCCGGCTGAACCGGCAGTTCGATCTCATGCCATTGGCTACGCGTCGACATGGGTTTTGGTTGAACGCACTTCTGAGGTACTTGCGGCTCTATCGGAGCGCAGGCGCGGCCGACAATCAAGACGTCGTTAGCGTAAACGGCGCCACTCAGAGGCCGCGATGCCGTAGATCAGCGCAGGTCTGCCGTGCAGCGTGCCGTCGCGCAGGTGACGCTCGCCCAAGCGTTCGGCGACGCGGATCGAGGCGGCGTTGTCGGGATGGATGGCTGAGACGATTTCGTCGGCGCCCAATGTCTCAAAACCCCAGCGCATGGCGGCGGCGCCGGCTTCCGTTGCGTAACCTTTGCCCCATGCGTCGCGCGCGAATGTCCAGCCCAGCTCAAGGCCGACCCAATCGTAAGGGGGATCATAGAGACCGACGCGGCCGACGAAGCGGCCCGAAGCGCGCTCGTCCACCGCCCATTTGCCGTAGCCTTTGAGGAACCAGTGGCCGAGGTGTTTGGCGACGTGGTCCCAAGCATCGGCGAGCGAAGGCTGCGGCTCGCCGTTCGGCGTCAGATAACGGACGACCTCCGGGTCGCCGTGGAGCGCCGCGATCGCTGTCGCGTCGTCTTCGCGATAGGCCCGCAGGATCAGCCGATCGGTGGTGAGCGTGGGAATGATCATGGGCTTCTTCCCACGCTCCTCCGTTTTCAGCCGAGCTTCGGTTCGAGTTTCTTACAGGCGTCGATGAGGCCGCGGACGGCGTCGACGGATTTTTGCAGCATCGCGTTTTCGTCTGCCGTGAGATTCAGAGAGATCACTTTCTCGACGCCGCCCGCGCCGATGACGCACGGGACACCGACATAGAGATCTTTCAAGCCGAACTCGCCCTTCAGATGCGCGGCGCACGGGAGAATACGCTTCTTGTCTTTGAGATAGCTTTCGGCCATCGCGATTGCGGAGGTCGCCGGGGCATAGAAGGCCGAGCCCGTTTTGAGCAAACCCACGATCTCGGCACCGCCGTCGCGGGTGCGCTGAACGATTTGGTCGAGGCGTTCTTGCGTGAGCCAGCCCAGCTTCACGAGTTCGGGGAGCGGGATGCCCGCCACCGTCGAGAAGCGCGTGAGCGGGACCATCGTGTCCCCGTGGCCGCCGAGAACGAATGCCGTCACGTCTTCGACCGAAACCTTGAATTCGGCCGCGAGGAAGTGCCGGAAGCGGGCACTGTCGAGAACGCCAGCCATGCCTACAACTTTATGGTGCGGGAGCCCGGAGAATTCGCGCAGAGCCCACACCATCGCATCGAGCGGGTTCGTGATGCAGATGACGAACGCGTTCGGCGCGTGGGCCTTCAATCCCTCACCAACGGCGCGCATCACACCGAGATTAATATTAAGTAAGTCGTCGCGGCTCATGCCCGGTTTGCGAGGGACGCCAGCGGTCACGATCACCACGTCGGCGCCCGCAATGTCGGCGTAGGACTGCGTGCCTTTGAAGTGCGCGTCGAAGCCGTCAACCGGTGCGGATTGCGCGATATCTAGCGACTTTCCCTGCGGCAGGCCTTCGACGATGTCGAACAGAACAACGTCGCCCAACTCCTTCAATCCAATGAGATGCGCGAGCGTACCGCCGATCTGTCCGCCGCCGATGAGAGCAATCTTATTCCGAGCCATGTGAGGTCTTTCTTGGAAGTTGTGGGGGCGTTCACCCATTCACCAACGCGACGCGTTGAGCGTTCAGATTAATGCGGGGACGCGTAGCGCATCACCCGACTCAATCGCAAGCGCACAAGCGCTGCGTGCACATGTGATTTATGCAACACTGTCAACTCAAATATTGATTCAAATGATTTTCGCATGTACGGTGCGACAAGATTGTAGCAGTGCCTGCCAGTTCAAATTTTTGACGGATCGGCCCCACGTGTTTCGGGGGAAGGCGAGGCCCGGTTCTGTCGACCATGTGGAGTAAGATTCATGCGTTTGGTCGCGCTTACTGCAGTGCTCGCTTCGACGACCATTTTGGGCGGATGTGCCGGTACGATCGCCGGGGTTTCGCTCAGTTCGATCTCTTCCTTCGCCGGCTTTGCATCGACCATCTTCACCGGGGCGGACCTCGGCGAACATGCAGTGTCGCTGGTGACAGGTAAGGACTGCCGCTTCTCCGAAGGTTTGGTGCGCGACGATCGCGACATCTGCGAGGAGCCCGGCTCTGCCGCCACGCTGAAGGATTTCCACGGCATCTTCGTCGACCGCATCGAAGCGGACGGCACTGTCGTCTATGCGGCGCCGAAATATATGCCCGTCAATCTGGGCGCCGGCGAAGGCGAGGCGACGACGGACCGCGTTTGGGCCGAAATCAAAACAGCAAAGGCTGAAGAGGAAAGCGAACGTCAGCTGGCCCGTGCGAACGCTCAGCAGCAGATCGATGTGGCTGCGCTCGCTACCACCACGCTGTCTTCCGAAGCGCTGGCCTTCATGCCGACGAACTCTTCCGACTTCGTGGACGGCGAAACGGCCAGCCAAACGGCGCACAATCCGCGCTCGGTCGTGAACGCGGCCGCACCGAAACCCGCAAAAGACGTGAAGCAGACGGCGCAACCGGCGCCGGTCGTCAGCGATCAGCCCGCGCTCGACGCAACGACGTTTGCGGAAGCGACGCCTGACCCGATGGGTGCCGGCGAAGGCGGTCCGCTGATCGCCGCCAGCAACGGTACGCCGGTGACGTCGAAGCTTATCAACGGCGAGCCCGTCGTCGTGTTGCGTTTGCGCCCAGTGATGAGCGCATCGACCGCGATGCCGATCGAAACAGCAGCGGCGATGCCTTCGGATATGCCGCAATTCGTCGAGACGGCGGCACCTTTGATGCCGACGAAAGTTGCGACCCGCCCGTCAGTGACGCCGCGCTCGCCGCAAATGATCATTACCGATGTGCCGGTGCGGCCATCGTTCCCGGCGACACCGACGCGCGTTGCGCAGGTCGACCCGCTGGCCGGCGAAGCAACGAAGCCACGCGCGAAGCCTGCGGTCGATAAGCCCGCGGACAAGCCTGTCGTGGAGAAGCCCGCCGTGACCGCGCTTGCGACGACGAAGCCCGCAACGGGCGCACCGCGTAAGCCGCCAGCACCGACGGATGCATATGAGCCGGTGGAAGATGCGGCCTACACGGGCAGCGCGCCGGTACAGACGCCCGGCGACGTTCCTGCACACACGGCGGCGACGCAAGAACCGGCGAGCGGCACTGCCTTCTCGCAGCCCGACGCAGCGGCGGCGGCGCCTTCGCCACTGATCCCGATGCAGCAGGAATAGCTGCTCTTAGGTTTCGTTCGATTTTGGTTTGTGTGAGCGCCCGAGATACTCGGGCGTTTGCATTTCTACGAGCCGCGATGCGGTACGCTCGAACTCGAACGCGCCGTCGCCTGCCGGGTATAGTTCGGGCGGCGCGGCGGCGGCCGAGCAAATCAACTTCGCGTGGCGCTCGTACAGGGCGTCGATCAGCGTCATGAAGCGCTTCGCCTCGTTACGCTGGTCGGGCGTGAGCTTCGGCACGCCACTCAGCACGATCGCGTGGAAGGTGTCGGCGAGGGCCAGGTAATCTTGGGGCCCTAAGGCCGCCACGCACAGTTCGTCGAACGTGAAGCGGGCGGCGCCGCGCGCCTGTTCGGGGATTTGAAGCTTGCGGCCCAGCACTTCGATTTCGCCATGCGTGCCGTGCGCTGTCCCTGTCAGATCGTGCCAGATCGCGTCGAGGGCGCGGTTGGCATCGGCGTTCAACGGCGTGAAATAGACGCGCGCGCGTTCTAGATGGGCCAGGCGATAGTCGATCGGGCCGTCGAGGCACATCACCTCCATCCGGGTCTCGATCAAATCGATCGCGGGCAGGAACAGTTGGCGATTGATGCCGTTCGAACAACGCTTCGAACAGGCGAGCCAGGATCATCGCGTCGGCGATGTCGGACACTTGGAATTCGTCGAAGCAGAGCAACACCGCTTTCGCGCGAATGTCGGCGGCGACTCGGGCAACCTCGTTGCCGGGGTCTTTCTCGCGCCAATGTCGCATCGAAACGTGAACATCGGCCATGAAGTCGTGGAAGTGGACGCGGCGCTTCGGCGCGAAGGCGACGCTGTCATAGAACAGATCCATCAGCATCGACTTGCCGCGGCCGACGGGACCGTGGATGTAGAGGCCGCGTGGGGCTGGTTGCGCGCGACCGAGGCCGAACAGCGATTTGCGGCCGGGGGTGTAGGCCTCAAGCTTGGTGGCAAGCATTTCCAGCGCGGCCGATACCCGCTCCTGCGCGGCGTCGCCGGTCAGTTTTCGTTCCGCGACAAGCGCGCGGTAGCGTTCTGTTGGGTGCATCGCGCCGTTCTATTGCACGCGCTTGTAACGACCATCGAGGATCGCGCGCATGCCGCAATAGTCGCTGCAGTTCTTGGTCTGGACGACCATGACACCGTCGCCGTCGGGGGCCACGGTCATGCGACACGAATTCGGAGCCTTCTCGGCATAACGGATGACGCCTTTGCCGCCCAAGGGTGCGCTGTCGGTTTCGAACACGCAGGTGTGGCCGCCGCCGCCGACAGTCAAAATTGCGATGGCGGCATCGTAGCCGAAGCGGACGATGCGCATCGAACCGCCCATCCCTTCGGGTTCGTACTCGCCATAGGCTTCATACACATTGACGCGCGGGGCCAGGGCTTTGAATTGCGCTTTGTAGGCGATGTCCAGACACTCGATGCTCTCGCCGCACGCGTCGCGGCGAACGATGAACGCGCGCTGGCTTTGGACTACGTCGTTTCGTGCATTGCCGCTTTGCGCGAGCGCGAGTTTGTAGAGGCGTGCAAGCTGGCGATCGGTCCACTGAAGGTTCGGGACTTCGCAGACCATTTTTTCCGCGGCGCTTCGCGCTTTGGTGCAGTCGTAGCTCGGCTGCGCAAAAGCCGGCATCGCCGCAAGAATTGCGGCGATCAGGAACGCGGCGGAACGCAGCATGCTTACCTCATAGTCGGGATGACGAAGCTTGAACCTTCGCGCACGCCGCCTTTGGGCCAGCGTGCGGTTACGGTTTTGATCTTCGTGAAGAAGCGCACACCTTCGGGGCCGTGCTGGTTGACGTCGCCGAACGCGGAGCGCTTCCAACCGCCGAACGTGTGGTAGGCGAGCGGGACCGGGATCGGCACGTTGATGCCGACCATGCCGACTTGCACCTTGCTTGCGAACTCGCGCGCGGCGTCACCGTCGCGCGTATAGATCGCAACGCCGTTACCGTATTGGTGTTTCGACGGGAGGCTTGAGGCTTCTTCGAACGTTTTCGCGCGGGCAATCTGCAGAACCGGACCGAAGATTTCTTCTTGGTACGTGCGCATCGTCGGCTTCACGTGGTCGAACAAGCTGCCGCCAAGGAAGAAGCCGTCTTCGTACCCCTGCATTCTGAAATTGCGGCCATCGACGACGAGTTCGGCGCCTTCTTTCACGCCCAGTTCGATGTAACCTTTCACCTTTTCGCGGTGTTCACGCGTGACGAGCGGGCCGTAGTTCGCGGCCGGGTCCGTGGGGAGTGAGACCTTCAGTTCTTCGACACGCGGCTTCAGGCGGCGCACGAGTTCGTCGCCGAGCTTGTCGGTGACGGGAACCGCCACCGCGATGGCCATGCAGCGTTCGCCGGCCGAGCCGTAGCCCGCGCCGATCAAGTCGTCGACGACTTGGTCGAGGTCGGCGTCGGGCATGATGATCGCGTGGTTCTTCGCGCCGCCCATTGCTTGCACGCGTTTCCCATGCGCAGTGCCGGTTTGGTAGACGTATTCGGCGATCGCGGTCGAACCCACGAACGAGACGGCTTTGATGTCCGGATCCTTGAGGATGGCGTCCACCGCTTCCTTGTCGCCGTGCACGACGTTGAGGACGCCTGCGGGTGCACCTGCTTCCAGGAAGAGCTCGGCAAGGCGGAGCGGGACGCTTGGATCTTTTTCGCTGGGCTTGCAGACGAACGTGTTGCCGGCCGCGATCGCGACGCCGAACATCCACATCGGGATCATGGCCGGGAAGTTGAACGGCGTGATGCCCGCGACGACGCCCAACGGTTGGCGCATCGAATAGACGTCGATTCCTGTGCCGGCGCTTTCGGTGTATTCGCCCTTCATCAGATGCGGGATGCCGCAGGCGAATTCGATGACTTCGAGGCCGCGCTGGATGTCGCCTTTCGAGTCGGCGATGACCTTGCCGTGCTCAGCGGAGAGCATGGCTGCCAGCTCGTCCATGTGCTTTTCGACGAGCGCCTTAAAGTTGAACATCACGCGGGCGCGTTTTTGCGGATTCTGCGCCGCCCATTCGGGGAAGGCCTTTTGCGCCGCTTCGACGGCGGCACGCATCTCGGCCGTGGTTGCGAGCGGCGCCTTTGCCTGCACTTCGCCGGTCGCCGGGTTGTAGACGTCGTTGAAACGACCCGAAGTTCCCTTGACGTGGCGGCCTGCCACGAAATGCGTTAGTTCCCGCACCATAGTTTTGCTCTCCGCGTTTGGCGGGCTGTGTAGCACCGCCGCGCGTCTGCCTCCAGCGCTAGAGCAACGCGAGCAGGCGCGGGCCGAAAATCAGGAGGCCGACCGCTGTGGCCCCCGCGGCTGCAATCAGAACGGCGGCGGCAGCCACGTCTTTCGCCTGTTTGACGAGCGGATGGAAATCCGGATGGGCGACATCGCACAGACGTTCAAAGGCGGTGTTCAGCGCCTCGGCACTCCAGACAATGACGATCGCAAGGATCAGGGCCATCCACTCGGACGCCGGCAGCGCGAACCAGAACGCGAGCAGAACCACGGCGACCGTCGCCGCCAAGTGGAGCCAGGCGTTGTGCTGGGTCCGCAGCATCGTCGCGATCCCCGCGAGCGCGTAGCTGATGCTTTTGATGCGGGCGCCAATCGTGAACTCAGTCATTGCCGCCCTGCCCTTCAGCCGCGCGGGACGGCGACCCAATAGTCGAGATCGAGAATGACGGTGGGGTCATAGGTGCCGTCCGCTAGTTTGTCCGGGAAGTCGGCGCAGGGACGATCCTTAGTCGCGACGGTGCGCAGTCTCAAGAAGCCCCAGTCGCTGCTTGCGCCGGCATGGGCTTTTTCCACCACTTCGCTCCAGGCGTAGATCGTGTCGCCGGCAAAGCAGGGAGCGACGTGGCGGCCGGCGTTGATAGCGGTCACGAACAGCGCGTTCTCCAGGCCGTTGTAGCTGAGAGCGCGGGCGACCGAAATGACGTGGCCGCCATAGACGATGCGTTTGCCGAAGCGGCCTTGCCGTTCGGTGTGTGCATTGAAGTGAACGCGCGCGGTGTTGTGATAGAGGCGGGTCGCCATCATGTGTTCCGCCTCTTCGACCGTCGTGCCGTCGGCGTGGTCGAAACGCTGGCCTTTCGCGAAGTCAT
This sequence comes from Micropepsaceae bacterium, assembly GCA_044220975.1. Lineage (GTDB taxonomy): Bacteria > Pseudomonadota > Alphaproteobacteria > Micropepsales > Micropepsaceae > SZUA-430. The sequence continues at coordinate 45,473 of JBGAPZ010000029.1, forward strand.
CGAAGAGCGTCGTCCCGCCGGTATCGCGCCGCCGGTCCGACGGCAACGCCTTCTTGGCAGGCAGTGCAAGGCTTGCGGGTTCGACGACCTGGGGCAAGGTTGGAACCTGCGCAGGCGGAACCTCCGCGTCTTTCGACCGTTTGCGCACCATGACCCACCGCGCGAACGTGAGCACGTCTTCGCCGCGTTGGTTGAAGCCGGTCGAGCGCACATAGACGATACCGGATTCGCGGTTTGCGTTTTCGCGGCTGCCCAGAACTTCCGTGCGCGCGCCGAGCGTATCGCCGGAAAAGACGGGCTTCAGGAAGCGGCAATCGGCGTAGCCCAAGTTCGCGATGGCGTTCAGCGAGACTTCGGGCACCGTCTTGCCGAACACGGTGTGAAAGACCAAGAGATCGTCAATCGGGCTTTCGGTGAAGCCTAAGCCGCGGGCGAATTCAGCAGAGCTTTGTGCGGCGAACCTTGCGCCGTAGAGGCCCGTGTAGAGCGCTGCGTCGCCTGCGGTCAGCGTGCGCGGCGGCGCATGGTGTAGCTGTTGGCCGGCGCGAAAGTCTTCGAAGAAGTTTCCCGCGCCGGCCGCCATCGTGTTGTTATTTCACCAATTGCTTCAGGCCGTCGCGTGCTTCGGCCTGGTTCGGGTTTATCGCAATCGCACGGCGATACGTTTCGATCGCGCGCTGTTTCTGTCCGCCGTCTTCATAGAGGCGGCCGAGCGTGCCCAGCCAGTCGGCGTTGCCGGGGCGCAGGCGCGACGCGGTTTCGCAATCGGAGATCGCGGCCGAGAAGTTGCCGGTCCAGCTATAGGACACGCAGCGGCCGTAGTAGTAGTCCGCGTTGTTGCCCTTGATCGCGATCGCTTGGCCGAAAGCGGCGGCTGCTTTCGCATGCTGGTCCTTCGATTGGAGCGCCATGCCCATTTCGAAGTAGGCAACATCCATCTTCGGATCTGCCTTAACCGCGGCCTCATAGTCGGCGATCGCCTTATCGTATTGGCGCGACGACCGGTAAGCCTTGCCGCGGAAATAGAGCGTCGGCGCGAGCCACGTTTTCGGCAGACGGCCTGAGTCCAAGATCTCAGTGAAGAGTTTGATGGCCGTCGCAAAGTCGCGCTTGTTCAGCGCTTCGGTCGCCTTTTTGTGATTGCCCTGCCAGTCGTAACGGACCGGCGGAGCATTGTCCGGCTGCGCGCCGGGCGTCGGCGTGGGCGCCGGTGCAGCCGCTATGGCCGCCGACGCCGAAAGAGCAACAGTCACAAGACCAATCAACAAACGCTTCACAACATCACTCCTTGTCAACGCAAGTGCGGGTCAGCCCATTCAAACGCGAACCCGCCAGTAACAATTTAGAACATCCGGCCCGAGCGGATCAGCCGACGCGAGCCAAGCCCTCCGTCGCGATCGCATTGCCCGGATCGACGGTCAGAAGTTGGCGGTAAAGCTCAGCCGCGCGCTGGCGATTACCGGTTTGCTCCGCCGCTTGTGCCGTCGCGACCAGCAGGTCCTTGTCGGTCGGCGTCGCACTCAGCGCCTTCTCGCAATCTGGAATAGCGCCGGCAAAGTCCTTCGTGTTGAAGAGGAGTTTGCACCGTGCGCTGCGATAGTTCATGGCGTCGGGGTCGATCTTGATAGCCTTGTCGAGATCGGCCAATGCGAGATCGTTTTGCTGCAGGATCAAGTGGCAGCCGGCGAGCGAGTAAAAATAGTCGCCCTTTGAAGCGAACTCAGTCGCTTTTGCGTAGTCAACGACCGCGTTGGTGCAATCGCCTTTCGCATGATACGCGCCGCCGCGACCGAAATAGAGGCGACCCATCGTCTGCGGTTCATCGAGGAATGCGCCGGAGTTGATCGCCTTCGAATAAAGCTCGATGGCGCGATCGTAATTTTTTTCCTTCACCGCCTCTTCGGCTTGGAAGGGAACCTTTTGCATCTCTAGCTTCTTCGTGGTCCGACGATCGGATGGAAGTCCGACGGCGAAAGCCTGGAGGGTGAAAGCTGCCACGAGGACGACTGCGCCGAGGGCGGTGAGAATGCGTTTGGCCATGAGACCCCAACTCCTGTTTTGCCTGCTTGCCGGACGACCACCGGCTGCTCAAAAAAACGCGAAGCCGAGCCCCAACGACGAGACCCGGCCCAACCTTATTGAGACATTACCATCTGGGCGCGAAGAGGGCAAAACGCCCGTTCACCTTTCCAGAGTTGCAATTGCGTCGGCCAAAGCGACGGTTTCTTTCGCGATTTCGGCGTGCAAAAGCTCAACCATTCTGCCGTCGAGCGAGATGGCTCCCTTCCCCTTGTTCTCGGGCATGTCGAATGCGGCCAGGACGGCGCGAGCCCGGGCAACTTCGACAGGGTCGGGTGCGAAGATGCGATTGCACGCTTCAATCTGAGACGGGTGGATGAGCGTCTTGCCATCGAAGCCTAGTGCCCTGCCTTGTTTGCAGACGGCCTCAAATCCCGCGCCGTCGGCGATCTCGTTGAATACGCCGTCGATAACGCTCAGGCCGTGCGCGCGCGCGGCGAGAACGGTCAGCGTCAAGCTCGCCAGAAGTGGCTCGCGGGCGGGCGTGTGCTGCGCGCGCATTTCCTTCACGAGGTCGTTCGTCCCCATTACGAGGCAGGTGAGGCGCTCGCCGGCCGCGGCGATGGCATTCGCGTTGAAGATCGCGTGA
>JBGAPZ010000085.1:0-5969 GCA_044220975.1 Micropepsaceae bacterium
GGCGTCGGTGTTCCTGCTCGACGCGCAAAGGGCGCTTCGTCGGAACGATAGATTATGAGGAGAATGCGGACACAGAATTGTCAAAGCTGCGGCGTTTAATACGCGGCGCATAGCCGAGACGAAAAACCGTAAGTCTGGGTTCCAATCGAGGTTTCGCATAAATGCTCTGCATCAAGCCGGATCACGACGGGGCATCGAACGCGCAGCGCTTCTCGCTTTCCAAGTCGCGAGTGGCTTTCCAAGCTCTAGCCAACTTCGAAGCTTTGGAGAGTTGCCGCGGCGTTGCCTTCAGCGCCAATTCCGACTTCGCGCCTTTGGCTTGAATCGCGTGCGGGTTCCCAGCGTCTGCCGCCGCAGCCAATGTGAACCACAGCATTGCCCTGACGAGGTCGCGACGCACGCCTTTGCCGTCGCGATACATGACCCCAAGATTGTACTGGCTACCGGCATCTGATCGCGCGGCGCCGCTCCGAAACCACTTCGCGGCTTCTGAGAGGTCTTTGGGCACACCCTGACCCTCGGCATACATGAGGCCGATGTATTGCTGCGCAAGCGCGCAGCTTTGCTCAGCGGCCAGTCGGTACCATTTGGCGGCTTCCTCATCGTCATGCGGCACGCCGAGCCCATTGTCGTAGATCCAGCCGACGCCGATTTGCGCCGCCGGATTTCCGGCAGTTGCAAGCGGGCGGAACTGCTGTAAGGCCGTACCGTAGTCGCCGCGCAGATACGCCGCGCGACCTTGCGCGAAGTCCGCAAGAGCTGCCGTTGCCAAACAAACGAATGCGAGTGGCGCGACAATCGCTGCGCTCGTGCAGGTCTTCATCGGCTGCGCTCGGCAGAACCGATCCGTACCCGCAAAAGCCGCAGCGCATTTGCGGTGACGAGTACGGTGGCGCCCGTGTCGGCGAGGATGGCCATCCAAAGCGGCGTCGTGCCCGTCAACGTCGTTGCGAGAAAGACGGCTTTCAGGCCTAGCGCGATTGTGATGTTCTGCCAAATGTTGGCGAGTGTCGCCCGCGACAACAGAATCATTTCGACGACGCCCTGAACGCGGCTTTTGAGCAAAGCGGCATCGGCCGTCTCAAGCGCTACATCCGTGCCTCCGTCCATCGCGACGCCAACGGATGCGGCGGCTAGCGCCGGCGCGTCGTTGATGCCATCGCCGATCATCGCGACGGGACCGCTGCGCTTCAACTCCTCGATCATCGCAAGCTTTGCGTCCGGCAGCAGTTCAGCTTTCACGTCAAGGCCGAGCGAAGATCCGATTGCGTCGCCAGTGCGCTTGTTGTCGCCGGTGAGCATCAATGGTGCGATGCCAAGCTGCTTTAATTGACGAATTGCCTCGCGCGCGTCTTCACGTGGTTCGTCCCGCAATGCGATTAGTCCCGCGGCACGTTTAGCGAAAAGCACGACCACGACGGTTTTGCCTGCACCTTCGACCGCCTGAACTTGAGTTTCCTGTTCCTTGGAAAGAGAACCGGCCTCGGCGGCGTAACGGGGCGAACCGACGGAGACAAAGCCTTGCTTCAAGCGCGCGGTCACCGCTTTGCCAGGCACCGCGGAGCTGCCGCCGAATATCTGCGGGATGGCCAGGTTGCGCGCTTGGGCCGCCGCAATGATGGCGCGACCAAGCGGATGGCTTGACCCTTGCTCCACCGCCGCGGCGTTTGCCAGAACGGTGTCTTCGGTTTCGCCTTGTAATTGCCCGAATGAAATCACGTCGGTCACTCTCGGCGTACCCGCGGTCAGCGTGCCGGTCTTGTCGAAGGCGATCGTTTTCACTCGGCCCAGGATCTCGAGCGCCGCGCCGCCTTTGATCAACAGTCCTCGCTTGGCGCCCGCCGCCAGGCCCGACGCAATCGCCGCCGGTGTCGAAATCACCAACGCGCACGGGCAGGCGATAAGAAGCGTGGCAAGGCCGCGATAGATCCACGTCGACCACTCTGCGCCGAAGAGCAGCGGCGGGACGATCACGACGAGGGCGGAGCCGACCATCGCTATGGGTGTATACGAGGCCGCAAAGCGATCGATGAAGCGCGCAGTCGGCGCCTTCGACCCCTGGGCTTGCTCGACAAGATGAATGATGCGCGCGATGGTATTATCCGCCGCCGTGCGGGTGATTTGAACGCGCAGGCTAGCGCTCGCGTTGATGGTTCCCGCGAAGACGGAATCGCCGATCGACTTGACAACCGGTACGGATTCGCCAGTGACCGGTGCTTCATCGATCTCGGAGCGCCCGTCGATCACTTGACCATCTGACGGCACGCGATCGCCTGGCCGAACGACCACGATGTTGCCGACGGCGAGTTGATCCGCCGGCACTTCACGGACTTTGCCGTTCTCTTCGACGAAGACCACACGGGGAACGACATTCAACAATGCGGTGATGCCCGCGCGTGCTCGTCCGGCCGCCACGTTTTCAAGAAGCTCGCCTACAGCGAACAAGAACACGACAGCGGCGGATTCTTCGGCCGCACCGATGGCGATGGCGCCGACAATCGCGACCGACATCAAGGTTTCAATGCTGAACGGCGAGCCCGATAGCGCGCCGGTCGCCGCCCTCCGCGCGAATGGAGCGACCCCAACGACTGCAGCGACCGTATAGGCCCAGAACGAGGTCACGGGCGCCAAAACGGAGACCACAAAGGCGACAGCCACCAGCGCACCGATCCCGAGAACCAGTTGGCCTTTGCGGGTCCGCCACCAGTCACGGCCGACAGGTTCATCATCGTCGTGATCGTCGTGCATCCCGCGCGAATGTGGAGCTTCGCTCGATACGGCCGGCGTATAGCCCAAGGCCTTGATTTTCTTCTCGATCGCGATTCGTGACGTACGGTTCTCGTCGAGCTTTAGCGCCAGCGCGCCGGTTCCGAAATTGACCGTTATCTCGCTCGCGCCCGGCATGCGATTCAACGCTTTCTCGATCTTGAGTGCGCACGCCGCGCAATCCATGCCTTCGACGCGCATCCTAAGAGTGCTCAATTCGGCTTGATGTCGAACGGACATGATGACTCGCGCGCGCTTGGTTCGGCCGACAGAGAATCCGACGACGGCACGCAGCCTACATGCTATAGTCGCTAGAGCTTCAAGAGGTAAAAAATGGCGGAAGACCTCAGCATCGGTGTGCTCGCGAAACGCGCTGCAACGAAAGTCCAGACGATTCGATTCTACGAAGTGGAGGGCCTGATGCCGACACCCGCCCGCACGGAGGGTGGGCAGCGGCGATACACGAAAGCGCACGCCGATCGCCTTGCCTTCATCCGCCATGCACGCGAACTCGGCTTTCCGCTCGACGCAATTCGGGAGTTGCTCGGGCTCGTCGATAAGCCGGATCAATCGTGCGAGCGGGTCGATCATGTCGCGCGCGATGTCTTGGCCGACGTCGACGCCAAGATCGCACGGCTTGAAGCGCTGCGCGAAGAGTTGCGCCGCATGATCCGCCAGTGCCGGCATGGCCGCGTCGCCGAGTGTCGCGTCGTGAGAGTCTTGGCCGACCATTCGCATAGTCATTGTCTTTCCGCTGACCATCAGCAGCGATAGGCCGATGGTCGCTACGCGGGGAAGTACAACCCCAATAGCTTCAGTAAAGATTTCGACCGCCTCTTGCGTTCGGTATAGTGTGCACCGCGATTGGGGTCCGCAAAGGGGCATCGCCTCTCAAAGCGTTGTCGACGGGATCAAGATCGAGCGAGGATAAAAACTGGCTGCGTCGTGGACGTTTTCTAGCAGCTTAACTGCGAGTGCAACTCCCGCCGCGAAGCTCCGCCCTCAACTCGCGCGATTACCCGGTCGCGAACGTCCAGAGGGGCGCGCTGACCGAAAGCTCTAGCATGATGGATCGCCGCCGATTTCGGTCACCTGCTGGCGTCACGCCTTGACACAGATCAAGGATCACTCCGCGTGTTCCGCGTCATTCTTTGAGCAGATGAACGGGCAGCAGCGGAGTGATCAGATGAAACCCTCAACAAAAGCAGCCTTTCTCGTGGCAATGCTAGTTGTGAGCGATGTGGCTGCAAACGCGATCGCGCAACCAGCGCAAACTCCGTGGTGGTCGTGCTGCGGCGGACCACACTGGCCCATGGGCCACGGAATGTGGCCCAGAAATTCTGCGATGCCGCGCCATCACTTGGCCATGATGTGGGGGGTTCCGGCACCTTACAACACACTCAACAATCCGCTGCCCCGAACAGCCGCGACGATCAATCAGGGCGCTCAGGTTTACGCTCAAAACTGTCAATCATGTCACGGAGAAACTGGTCAAGGTGATGGCGAGGCGGGGCGAGACCTTTCGCCGCCGCCCGGCAATCTCGCCTGGCTCTCGCAAATGCCGATGGTGAAGTGGGACGGGTTTATGTATTGGACAGTGGCCGAAGGCGGGGTTCCCTTGGGAAGCGCCATGCCAAGCTTCAAAGACAGTCTGTCGAAGGAAGATAGTTGGGCGGTGATCGCCTACATTCAGGCGCGACTGCCGCAAAAGCCAAAGAAGCAGAAATAGTGCGGGCCCAAGCCTCCTAGATGCGTAGGCCCCAACAAGGAGGCGCTCCAGCGAGCAACGGGACGCGGCTTGGGAGCGCACTTGGACAGAAGGAGATCGCGTTATGAGTTACTACTTCGCGAAGACACTCGAAATGGCTTTCGCCGAGACCGTGCGACACGCAACCAACGCTTTGAAAAATGAAGGGTTTGGCATCATCACCGAGATCGACGTGAGGCAGACGCTGAAAAACAAGCTCAACGTCGAGTTTCGCGAGTACCGCATTCTCGGCGCATGCAATCCCGGGCTGGCGCATGAAGCGCTGCAAATTGAAGACAAGGTCGGGACGATGCTTCCCTGTAATGTGGTCGTTCAAGACCTCGGCGGTGGACGAACTGAGGTCGCTGCAATCGATCCGGTCGCCTCCATGCAGGCTATCGATAACTCGCGCCTCAAGGCGGCAGCTGAGCGGGTCCGTGCGAAGCTCAAGAGCGTGATCGCCTCACTGTGATTGAGACTGCTTAGCGCAAGCGAGTTCAGTGACCGTCGCTGGTAGCCACCGCTGCCTGTACTGCCTCCTGCGGCCGATGGAGCGCGATTCGAGGATGTTCGGAGTTCGGACTTGGTTGCAATGCAACATCAAATCAGCGTGATGATCGCGTGCGCGCCTCGTCGTTTACGAAGCTTAAATGCAATAAGCGAACGGTGCAGGATCGTAGTGTCGATGGGCACCGAGTTTGGTGCGGACCCAGATACCCAATGAGAAAATTCGCCTCCGCAGTTCTGTTCCTATTCGTGGTGAGCCTGATTGGCAGCGCGTTTGCCGACAGCTGCATGGCCATGTCGCGAGGGAACGCGGGCGTCGAGGCCCCCACGCCGCCGTGCTGCGCGATGAAGGCTGCCTGTGCCGGTGGCGTCTGCACATCCGCAGTACAGCAAACAGGCTGCGTTTCGCAGGCGGCTTGGTCGGCTGTCGTGCAAAAGCACGACGTCGGCGGTTTCCCTAAGTTCGTACCTGTTCTTGTTGCGATCAATCCATCGCCGACAATGGCCGCGAAGGTTGCGTCGCCTCCGTCTCTTGTTCCTCGATGCCGTCACGCAGAGATCGTCGACTACAGCGATATCTTTGCGCGAACCGGCCGCCTCCTGATCTAGCGCTTTCTCGCAACCGCCTTTGGCTGGTCGATGCCGCTGTCGCGGCAGCGTTCTGGCTTCGTTGTTGAGAAACCGTGTGAGCGAGCGAACGTGCTCGCGAGGAGACTTCAAATGAAGACGATTACCATTGTTGCCGTCATTGGCGCGGCGTTGTTGCTTGCTGCGTGCGCGACCACCACTGGCGAACCTCAGCCGCAGCGTTGCTACCGCACAACGAACAGCGGCAAAGCACCTTCTCGTGTGTCGGTACCTTGCAAGCCCGACCATCAATCGACTGGATCGCAGACCGGTCAGCCGGTCGTGCAAGAATCCTGAAACCGCAAGTGATAGGAGCCCTAAT
>JBGAPZ010000030.1:0-48751 GCA_044220975.1 Micropepsaceae bacterium
GTGAAGGAGCCTGGCGCGGTCGATCGCACCGCATTCCACCAAGATCTTGGCTACTTCAACATCGAGGGCGATCAGGGCTGCGTCGTCTGGGCTCCGGTCGACGCCGCCGATCGCAATAGCGGCGTCCTCGGCTATGTGCGCGGGTCGCATCTTTGGAGCAAAACGTTCAAGCCGAATACGTTTATGTCCCGCTTGACGATGCCCAACGCCGAGGGTGACGAGCTACCCGACATCGACAACAACGAAGACGACTACGACATCGTCTATTTCGATGTCGAACCGGGCGACGTGGTGATCCACCACCTGCGAACTGTACACGGCTCGCACGGCAACGCATCGACGACCCGGACGCGTCGCGCTGCGTCACTGCGCTATGTCAGCGAGCAGGTACGCTATCGCAATCGCCCCGGCGCTGTCGCCCAGCCGCACCGCCCGCTCGATTGGGCGGACGGCACCGAACTCTGCGACCCCTGGTTCCCACTCGTCTGGCAACGACAGAGGCACGCGATCGCAGCAGAGTAAAACTACTTCGGCTTCACGAACTTGAAGACGAACTGATCCGTCTTGCCCCGGATCGATGGGTCGAACACGTTCGCCGTGTGCGGGTCGGCCGCGTTCTTGAGGATGTCGCTTTCCGCTTCCAGCTTAAAACCGGCAGCCAGCACCTGTTCCTTCACAAGCGCCGGTTCGATCCGGTGCACTTTGTCGATTTGTTCGGCTGTCCTCACGTCGGGTCCCACGTGGTCGATGACGAAGAAGACGCCGCCGGGCTTCAACGCCGCAAATATCGCAGCGTTCATTCTGGCGATGTCGATCTTCTGCCAGACTTGATCGTGATAGAGCTGGCTCATGAAGATCACGTCGACCGGCGCGTCGAACTTGATCTCGGCCATCGGCTGGACCGAACCTTCGACGTTCTTGTAGCCCGCTTGCACGAACGCGGCCGGTGCATCTTTGACGGTGGGAAACTTCTCCGCGACCCATGTCGGATTGAACATGTAGACTTTGCCGCCCTCACCGACGATGCGGCTCAGGATCTTCGTGTAATACCCGGTCCGCCCTGGCCCGACGTCCACGACGCGACCGCCCGGCTTCACGCCGGTCATCGTCATGATCTCGGCCGGATGGCGGTCGGCATCGCGATCCGTGTCGTCCTTTGGACGGTCCTTGTCGGCAACCGCGGCAGCGATGTACGCAGGCACGGACTCTGCGGCAAAGGCAGATGCCCCAACCGCAAGTGCGGCAACGGCGACAGAAAGAAGCAAACGGCGCATAGGGTTCCCCATCAAAGTCGGCGGCACTCTAAGGTCATAAATCGGCAAACCAAAGGGGTTTCACGCGCGTGTGAACGCCACACTAAAGCTTGTTGCGTGCAGCCACTTTCTTGACCACGGGATGATCGTCCAGTCGCAAGGCGATTTTGTGCAGCGCGGGACACTCGGCCTTGAACCAGTCGCGTCCCGGACGCCAAAGCGTCATCGCCCACAGATAGACATCGAGGGCGGAGAATGTGTCCCCCAAAAACCAAGGACCGTCCACATGCTTCTCGACGAAGCGCCACAGCGCCTTGCGATGCTCGAGCGTGCTAGCCCGCAAAGGCTTGCCGGCGCCATGATCAAGCGTGTCGCCGACCCAGCGCTCCGTCACGTCGCCGTACGTGAATGTCGGATAGACCGCCGATACGAGAAAAATCTGCCAGCGTAGATAGGCAACTCGCGAAAGATGGCCCGCAGGCGGAACCAACTCGAAACCGGACACAGTATCGGCGATATGCATCACGATTGCCGCCGTCTCGGTCATCACCTCGCCGCTCGGCAGCACAAGCGTCGGCACTTGGCCCAGCGGATTGAGCTTCTTGAGCGCCTTGCTCTTCCAGCCCGTATCTTCCCACGCAACATCGACGATTTCGAACGGCACTTTCGCAATACCGAAAGCGATCTCCGCGATCATCGAGCCGCAACCGTTCGTCGCATAGAGCTTGTAGCGCTTCTTTTCTTTCACGTTTCTCTCGCTATCCCGAGCGCGAAGGCATGCACGAGACCGGCCGTGAGCAGCGCCAAGGCTCCGAATTGATGCATCGCCGCCAACGCGATCGGCACGACTTCGACAAGCGTCCAAATGCCGATAAGAACTTGAAACGCAACCGCGGCGAGCAACACGTTCGATGTGGTCGCCGCAAGACCGGACAGACCGCGCCGCCTGCCCGCAATCCAGATCGCAAACACCGACACCGTCAGAAAATAAGCCATCACACGGTGATTGAACTGCACCGTCGTGACGTCTTCAAACGGCGCGAGCCAAGAAGGATACGCACCGTCCGGAATAAACCTGCCGTCCATCAGCGGCCACGTGTTGTACGTGAGCCCCGCATCCAAGCCCGCAACGAATCCGCCGAGCAATATTTGCAGAAACGTCATCCCAAGGACGACGAGCGCGGCGCCAAGCAATGGATGCTTCGCGGCGCGCATCGGCCAACGGCTGCGCCAGAGCGGCAAGGCCGTCCAGACAATCGCCGCATAGATGACAAGTGCAAGCCCCAGATGCGCCACCAATCGGTACTGGCTGACGCTGACGCGCTCCGTCAAACCGCTCGCCACCATGAACCACCCAAGCGCACCCTGCAGTCCGCCCAGCACGAACAACACCGCAAGCCGTGGAATCAAGGAACGCTCGATCTGACCGCGCGCCAAGAACACCAAGAACGGCACGAGAAACGCGAACCCGATGATCCGGCCCAAATTCCGGTGCGACCACTCCCACCAAAAGATCGACTTGAACGCGTCGACAGTCATGCCTTTGTTCAACTGCTGATACTGCGGGATCTGCTTGTAAGCGTCGAACTCCTCCTGCCACTGCGCGTCCGACAGCGGTGGCAAAGCTCCATGGATCGGCTTCCACGACGTGATCGAGAGCCCAGAGTCGGTAAGCCGCGTTAAGCCGCCAACGATGACCATCAGCGCAATCAGACCCGCCACCGCAAAAAGCCAAATCGCAAGCTGCCGCCGCGCCGCGACTTGACGCGGCGTGGGTGAACGATCGGTCATTGTCGCGACGGTCATGGACTGAGGCTGATATGGCGCAGCCAGCCGTCCGGCAAGCCCGTCCGCTGCGGCACGTTAGCGTCGAATCGCACCGCCCCCACAAGCGCCGATTTCACGCCATTTGCCCGCATCCCCCCGATATTGCTAATGACGGCCCCATGAGTATGCGTTGGAAGAAATTACTCGGCGTATTCCTGCTGATCGCCATCATAGCAATCTATGTGCTTTTGGTGATGCGCGCGGCGGTCGCCATCTTGCCGAACGCGGGATCGATCCTCGAATTCGTGTTCTATGCCGTTGCCGGCATGGCATGGGTCATTCCGGTGCGCTACCTGATCGTTTGGATGAACACACCCGGCCGCGGTGACACGGAACAATCTTGAACATGTCCGAAAGACTAAAGCAGTTTCTAGCCAGCGCCGCGACCAACCCGATGGACAGAATCCAAACCACGGTCGAGCGCATCATTCTCTATAGCCGCTACCTGCTGGTGATCTTTTACGTCGGACTTGCCGTCGCGCTCGCGATCTACGCGGTCAGCTTCATCTTCGAAGTGATCCATGTCGCAGAAATGGCGCTGTTCCCACCGGAGAAGGCGAACGGCGAATTCTCGATGGTCATGCCGATCTTGGAACTCATCGACGGCGCGCTGGTGTCGGGCCTGATCGTCATGGTCATGCTGAGCTCCTACGAAAATTTCGTCGGCCGCTTCGGCGACGACTCGCTGGACGATTCGCCGGAATGGCTGCGCCGCCTCGACCCCGGCTCGTTGAAAGTGAAAGTCGCGACTGCACTACTGACGATTTCGGCAGTGAAGCTTCTTCAAGTCTTCTTGGATCGCGAGCAATTCACTGACAGCGATATCATGTGGAAGGTCATCATTCACCTCGTCTTCATCGCGTCTGCAGTTTTCCTCGCCCTACTCGACCGCATTTCGGCGCATCCGCCCGTACCGCATAAATCCGAGCATAAAGATCCGCCGCCCGCCGTATAGTCGTTGCCTCCTACCCCCAAGGATCAGAAAACCCCATGTCACAACCCGGTCAGATCTTTCTCGGCAAAGGCGATGCCCCGCAGAGCTTGCTGCTATCGAGCGCGAACCGCCACGGCCTAATTGCCGGTGCGACCGGCACGGGGAAAACATCGACGTTGCGTGTGCTCGCCGAAGGTTTTTCGAACGCCGGCGTTCCCGTGTTCGTGCCCGACATAAAAGGCGACCTCGCGGGTTTCTGCCAACCGGCGGAGGTAAAGCCTTTCATCACCGAACGTCTCCAGAAGATCGGCAACACCGAATGGAAGCCCGCCGACTTTCCCGTCGTGTTCTGGGATCTGTTCGGCGAACTCGGCCACCCCTTGCGCGCAACCGTGTCTGAAATGGGCCCCACGCTCCTCGCCCGCATGCTGCAGCTGAACGACACGCAAGAAGGCGTGCTCAACATCGTGTTCCGCGTCGCCGACGAGCAGGGCATGTTGTTGTTGGACCTGAAAGATCTCCGCGCGATGCTGGTGCACGTGGCGGAGAATGCCGACAAATACTCAGTCCAATTCGGCAATATCGCCCCGGCGTCGGTCGGCGCGATCCAGCGAACGCTGCTCACGCTCGAAAACCAGGGCGGCGACGCATTCTTCGGCGAACCCGCTTTGAAACTCGCCGATTTGTTGATCAACGACGACACCGGACGCGGCGCGATCCATGTGCTGGCTGCTGAGAAGCTGTTCGGCAGCCCCATGCTCTACGCCACGTTCCTGCTGTGGCTGCTGTCCGAACTGTATGAGGCGATGCCCGAAGTCGGTGACCTCGACAAGCCGAAGCTCGTCTTTTTCTTCGACGAAGCGCATTTGCTGTTCGACGATCAACCGAAAGCGCTGGTCGACAAAGTCGAACAGGTCGTCCGGCTGATCCGCTCGAAAGGCGTCGGCGTCTATTTCGTCACGCAGTCGCCGCTCGACATCCCGGACGATGTGTTGGGCCAACTCGGTAACAAGATCCAACACGCTCTGCGCGCCTTCACACCGAAGGATCGCAAGTCAGTCAAAGCGGTGGCCGACAATTTCCGCGAGAACCCGAAATTCAACGCAGCCGATGTCGTCCAAGAATTGGAGGTGGGCGAAGCGTTGATCTCGACCCTCGACGCCAAAGGCATTCCCTCGATCGTCGACCGTGTACTCATCACGCCGCCGACTTGCCGCATGGGATCGATCACGCCAGCGGAACGCTCCGCGGTCATGACCGCAAGCCCGCTCAAGGGCGCCTACGATCAAGCGATCGACCGCGAATCCGCATACGAAAAGCTGATGGCGAAAGCTGAGGGCAGGGAAACCGCATCCCAAGCATCGACGGTCCAGCCGCCGGCGCAAAAATCCGGTGGCTGGGGTTGGGGCTTTGGAACGTCGAAACCGGCCGAGCAGGCGCCCGAACGCAAGCGCAGTTCCTCCTACCCAATGCCGCAGACCCCGCGTGATGAGCCGCGCCCGCGGTCCAGCGGCTATCAACGCCAGACGATGGGCGAAGCGATCGCGAAAAGCGCTGCCCGCTCAGTCACGTCTACTATCGGCAGCAGCATAGGCCGCGCACTCGTGCGCGGCGTGTTGGGCTCGTTGCTCAAACGCTGAGGACACGGATCATGCGCGCTCTCTTGATAAGCTTCGCTCTCGCAATGACGATCACGGCTTGCGAAACGCCAGCCCCGCGGGATGAAAGCAAGCTGACGGAAGTTGACTGGGTTGCGGAGACGATCAACGGCAAGCCGGTCATCGAACCCGGTCGCGTAACGTTAAGCTTCAACGAAGCGCGCGTCTCCGGGCGCAGCGGCTGCAACATCTATTCCGGCCCCGTCGAATACGGCAACGGTACGCTGAAAGTCGGCGCGCTGATCTCTACCAAGATGGCGTGCGTGGCGAACGGGCTGATGCAGCAGGAAAGCGACTATCTCAACACGCTGGGTGCGGCGCGCTCTTACGCTTACCAAAACGATCGCTTGGTTATCTCGGCCCCGACCGGCGGTGCCCTTGTGTTCGCCAGCGCACCACGCCAGCAACGCCCCGAATAGAGCCCGTCGCCGACTAGTTCGCCTGTGACGGGCATCTTCTTCGCCCAAAACGAAGTGGCCCGCCGTCAGCGCGCGAACGCTGAAACCGACGGGCCGGCCCAACCGCATGGGGAGACCATGAGATACAGGCGGCACCAGCATATCATGTGAGCCTGCAACACTGTGCTGAGCCGTTGGAGCAAGCTTCGACGCGGTTAACTCGCCTGGTTGGGACATAGGACGATCCCCAGTTCGCTCGCTACGCGACCAATAGAAAACGCCCCGGTTAAAGCCGGGGCGTTACATTTGTTTAGATGTCGCGACTACCAGGTGACCTTCAGGCCGCCCGTTCCGTCCCAACCGCTGACATCGTTATCGAGGCCTTCGGTCAGACCGCCGTTCACGAACAGCGCCCATTGCTCGTCCATCATGATCGTCGCACCAAGCTTCGCGCCCAGCAGGCTCGAGGCGGTGTCGGCGGTGACGGCGGCCGATCCGTTCGTGACGGTCAACTCGCCGCGATCTGAGTACGACAATGCAACGTACGGCAACAACTGCCCGTCATAGAGGCGGCCGTCGAGGCGCAACGTGCCTCGTCCGCTCCAATCCGTCGTATCGGCGATGGTACCGGCTACGAGACACTGGTCGTCGCAGTCGAGGCCGTCGTAGTTGATCTCGCCGATCGCCCCCAGTTGCCACATGTCGCCCACCATCCATTGTGCGCCGACCTGCAAGCCGCCGATCACGCCTTCGACGTCGCCTTCGCGGATCGCCGAAGCGGCACCGTCGAACTGGAAGTCCATGGCGACATAGCCGACGGACAGATTGGCGAAGAAGTTGCCATGATGGAGCGAAGCATAGACCTGCGCTTCCATGGCATCGCCGTTCATGTCGCCGATTCCCGTCGGAGTCGAGACGTTGGTGTCCGTGGACGCATAGCCCGCGGACACGCCAAGCCGGACGGATTCGGCGACGCGGACGTCAACGCCCGCAGAGCCGCAGTTGTAGTTCATGTCGCTGTCGAGGCCCGTATCGGCGCCAGTCTCGACGCTGCCCGTCTTTGCACGAGCCCAGCCGCGGCCGGAATGGCCGTTGCCGTCGAAGGCAAGCGCGTCTTCGCTGCGGAAGCAGGCATCGATCACGGCCTGACCGGTCGTGAACATCGCCGCCTCGCCGTACATGTTCTCGCCGGTCGTCGAAACCAGGAACCAGCCGTCGTCCGTGCCCGAGAAGTTCGGACGGTAGGTTAGAATGTACTGATAAGCGTCCTGCACTACCGGAGCGGCCAGTTGGAACTGCGCACCGCTGGCGGGCACTCCCACGACCCGCACGAGTTCGACGCCGTTACCGGTCGTCGCCGCTGCTGGAGACGACGGGGCGAACGGAACGACGTTGAGCAACGTGACCGCGCCTGTCGCGGTACCGCCGATCGTAACGCGGTCGTGCGTGACCCCGTTCACCGGTGCGCCGGCGTTCGCGAACTGCACTTCCATGTCGAAGACAGCACCAGCGCCGGCCACGTAGTTGCCGACAATGGCGACCGTGCCAGGCGAATTGCCCGGCGCGATGTGACCGTTGTTCGTGACGTTGCCGTTGACTGTCGCATTGCCGCCAAACGTACCGAGCGCGTTGATCAACAGGCTGTCGGCCATCGTGCCGTTCACGCGCAGCGTGCCGCCGTTCACCGTCGTTAGTCCGGTATAGTTCGTGTTCCCGTTGATCGTGAACACGCCCGTCCCCACCTTCACCAGGCTACCCGTCGCGGCGACCTGATTGATGTTGCCGTTGAAGATCGAGCCGACGTTGTTGTTGCCCGTAGTCAGAGTCACGGCGTTGGCGTTGAGTGCTGCCAGGTTGACGGTACCCGTGCCTGCCAACGCACCGATCGTCTCATTGATAGGAGCAAAGCCGTACAGGTTAAACGTCGTACCCGCCGACATCGCGACCGTGTCCGTATCGCCGATCGCGTTGCCGTTGAGGCCCCACACTGTCCCTCCGGTGATCGCAAAACCGCCCGAGTGTGCATTGTTGTTGCCGCCTAAGTCGATGAAGCCCGCGCCCGCCTTGGTCAGCGTCCCGGTACCGGTGATATTGCCGTCGTAGGAGGTAGAGAATCCATTGGTATCGATCGTGCCGCCGAAGGCGAGCATGTTCGTGGCGCCAGTGCGCGCAGCCAAAACGTTGTTCGCACCAAGCCGCAGCGTACCGCCGCTAAACGACATCCCCGCCGTCGCCGCACCCAGATCCGAGAAGGCATCGACGAACACGACACCACCGTTGAACCCGGTACCGCCGGTGTAAGTGTTGATACCGCCGAGGTTCAGCGTGCCGGCGCCAGTCTTCACGATCCAGCCTGTTCCCGACAGAACGCCATTCCACGTCGCGCCGATGCCGTTCGTGTCGAGCTGCGTGCCGGTCGTCGCCGAAGCGCCCAGCAGCGTAGCGTTGACGCTCGTCGTCAAGGCACTGCCGATCACGCGAATAGTGCCGCCGTTCAAATTGAACGCATATGCACCCGTGCCGCCAGCGTAGCCCGACTGCAGGCCGCTGTCGCCAACCTCCAGAACGCCGGTACCGCTCAAGTTGAACGTGCTGTCGATTGCCGATCCCGTATCTAACGCGGAGAGATAGAGAACCGATGTGGGCTTCACGCTCAGTGTGCCGGCAGAAAGATTGATCGTGCTGGAGCCTAGGTTCGCCGTAACCGTAAAGCTGTCGCCATTGACGAGTTCATTTCCGGCATTGAGATTGACCGTGCCCCCGGTGATGTTCAGCGTACCGGTGGTGTTCCCGAAAGCCGCACCAAAACCGATCTGGTGCGATGTGGTGGGGCCCCCGACAGCGCCGAGATTCAGCGTGCCGCCTGAGAGATTGTAGGTACCGTTGCCGTTGACGTATCCGATGTACAAATTGGCGGCGCTTGTAGCGTTCCCTGCGTTGACCGTCCCGCCGGATTGGTTCACCACGTTGGTCCCATTGGTTCCGAAGAGAAAGTAACCGCCGGAACCAGGGGTGCCGATGTTTAGCGTCCCACCCGTGATGTTCATATTGGCCGTGTTGTAGATCTGCACATATCCGAGGCTGCTCGTGCCGGAAGACTGCACGATGGTGCCGGAAGGAGGTGCAAAATACGCGTTTTGCCCGTTCAAACCGCTGATGTTGAACGTCGATGTGCCGTTGTAATAGTAACCCGAACCGACCACCGTCGGCGCGAAGCTACCTGAGAACGCGCTGGGCGTGGTGCTGTCGAACGTCACGCTTGAACCACCTGTTGTGATCAGCGTGCCGGCGCCATTCAGCGACCTGAAGAAGGGGTTGTTGGAGAGTGTAACAGAGCCGCCGGCATCGATGATGAGGTTGTTCGTGCCGCCGCCGAAAGAGCCGCCGGCGTCGGTGAGCACACCCGTTGACGCCACTTGAATCGTAATCGCGTTCGTCGACGCAACGTTGTGCGTCACCGCTCCGGTTACCAAAACGGTGTCGCCCGTCGCAGCGCTCAACATGCAAGCGTCGTATTGCGCGTCATTTGCGGCCGTGCAGGTCGCCGCAGCAGCATTTCCGCTAAGTAACGCAAGAGATGCGGACGCCATCAGCGCCGTAACGAATGCCTTCTTGGTCGCGCCAAAAGAATGCGCCGCAGCGCTTGCTTCGGTCATCATGTCCCCCCAACCCAGCAAAAACTGGCTTCGGGCCAACCTTGCCAGAAATGGCGCGCACACTTGTCAAAAATGGCCGGCGTAGCGAATTTCAGGGTTCCACAGTGATGAGCCTGCAACGTTGCGCTGACCCGAAAGCAAACCCCGAGGCGGTCAACTCGCCTGGTTGGGATATGGGCGATCCTCAATTCGTGAGTCACGCGACCAACAAAAGAGCGCCCCGGCATCGCTGCCGGGGCGCTTCATTTCATTGCCTTGAGGCAAGCGATTACCAGGTGACCTTCAGGCCGCCTGTTCCGTCCCAACCGCTGACGTCGTTGTCGAGGCCTTCAGTCAGACCGCCGTTGAGGAACAGAGCCCACTGCTCGTCCATCATGATCGTCGCACCGAGCTTCGCGCCCAGCAGGCTCGATGCGGTGTCGGCGGTCACTGACGCCGCGCCGTTCGTGACCGTCAGATCACCGAAGCGGTCAGAGACCGACACGGCGAGGAACGGCAGGAACTGCCCGTCGTAGAGGCGTCCGTCGAGACGCAGCGTACCCCGTGCGCTCCAATCAGACGTGTCGGCGACTGTACCCGCGAGCAAGCAGCTGTTGTCGCAATCGAGACCGTCGTAGTTGATCTCGCCGATCGCTCCCAACTGCCAAACGTCGCCCATGGCCCAGTTCGCACCCAATTGCAGGCCGCCGAAGAAGCCTTCGACGTCGCCTTCAAGCATGGCCGAAGCCGCGCCGTCGAACTGGAAGTCCATCGCAACATAGCCCGCCGACAGGTTGGCGAAGAAGTTGCCGTGATGCATGGACGCGTAAGCCTGCGCCATCATCGCATCGCCGTTCATGTCCGCGATCCCCGTCGGTGTGACGACGTTGGTGTCCGTCGACGCATAACCCGCCGCAACACCGAGGCGCACATTGTCGGCGACCATGACGTCCAAGCCGCCTTGACCGCAGTTGTAGCTCATCTCGCTGTCGAGGCCGGTGTCTGCGCCTGTCTCGATGCTACCAGTCTTCGCCCGAGCCCAGCCGCGGCCGGAATGGCCATTGCCGTCGAAGGCAAGCGCGTCTTCGCTGCGGAAGCACGCATCGATGACGGCTTGGCCGGTCGTGAACATCGCGGCTTCGCCGTACATGTTCTCACCGGTGCGCGAGGTCAGGAACCAACCGTCGTTCAAGCCGGAGAAGTTCGGACGATAGGTCAAGACGTACTCATAGGCGCCCTGCACCACTGGTCCAGCCAACTGGAACTGGTTGCCAGCGACCGCGCCCGCAACCCGCACCAGTTCGATGCCGTTGCCGGTCGTGGCCCGAGCCGGAACTGAAGGCGCGAACGGCGTGACGTTGATCAATGTTGTCCCGGTCGCATTGCCGCCGATCGAGATGAAGTCATGCGTCGTGCCGTTGACAGGCACGTTCGCATTCGCGAATTGCACTTCCATGTCGAACATGGCGCCAACGCCGGCCACGTAGTTGCCGACGATGGTAACCGTGCCGGGCGAGTTGCCCGGCGCGATGTGACCGTTGTTCGTCACGTTGCCATTCACTGTCGCATTGCCGCCAAACGTACCGAGCGCGTTGATCAACAGGCTGTCGGCCATCGTTCCGTTCACGCGCAGCGTGCCGCCGTTCACCGTCGTGAGGCCCGTGTAGTTCGTGTTCCCGTTGATCGTGAACACGCCCGTCCCCACTTTCGTCATGCTGCTGACGGCGCCGCCTTCATTGATGTTGCCGGTAAACGTTGAATCGACGCTGTTGTTGCCGGTCGTCAGGGTCGCCTGGAAGAGGTTCACTGTACCGGTGCCGCTCAACCCGCCGATTGTCTCGTTGACAGGGCCGACTCCGTACACTTGCAGGATCGTTCCCGCCGACAGCGCGACATTGTCCGTGTTGCCGATCGCGTTACCGGCAAAGGCGTTCAGCACACCGCCGGTCACATTGATCCCGCCGGAGTGCGCGTTGTTGTTGCCACCAAGATCGAGCGTGCCCAGACCCGCCTTCGTGAGTGTGCCGGTGCCAGTGATGCTGCCGTCGTAGAGCGTCGAGAAACCGTTGGTGTCGATCGTGCCGCCGAAGGCCATCATATTGGTGCCGCCAGTCCGCCCACTCAAAACACCATTCGCACCAAGCCGCAGCGTACCGCCGTTAAACGACATCCCCGCCGTCGCCGCGCCCAGATCCGAGAAGGCATCGACGAACACGACACCACCGTTGAACCCGGTGCCACCGGTGTAAGTGTTGACACCGCCGAGGTTTAGCGTGCCGGCGCCAGTCTTCACGATCCATCCCGTTCCCGAGAGAACGCCGTTCCACGTCGCGCCGATCCCGTTCGTGTCGAGCTGCGTGCCCGTCGTGGCTGAGGCACCCAACAGGATCGCATTGACGGACGTCACCAGCGCACTATCGATCACGCGGATCGTGCCACCGTTCAGGTTGAACTCGTAGGCGCCACCGCCGCCGCCGTAGTTGTCCTGCAAGCGGCCATCACCGATCTCGAGAACGCCAGTGCCGCTCAAGTTGAAACGGCTGTCGACGGCGTTGGCATTGTTGAACCCGGAGAGCCAAAGGTTCGCGCCGTTCCGTACGCGGAGCGTACCGCCCGACAGATTGATCGTGCTCAAGGTGGTGGCCAATGCGCCAGGCCCATCGCGGTCACCGTTGATCAATTCACCCGCATTAACGGCCACCAAACCGCCGGTGATGTTGAACGTGCCGACGCTATTGCGCGTATCCGTTGTGCTGCGGCCAATGGCGTAGAGACCGGCAGTGTTCACGTCGCCGAACACGCCCAAGTTCAGCGTACCGCCCGACATGTTGTAAGTGCCGGTGCCGCCTTGGTTGCCGATGTTCATGCTGCCGGCAACGCCAGCTGCACCAATATTCACGACGCCGCCGGACTGGTTGAAGAAGCCGGTACCGCTGAAATCGCCGATACGTAGCGCCGGACACTGCGAGTTACACGGGACACCGACGAGGCCGGTGCCCG
Source organism: Micropepsaceae bacterium (assembly GCA_044220975.1). Classification (GTDB taxonomy): domain Bacteria; phylum Pseudomonadota; class Alphaproteobacteria; order Micropepsales; family Micropepsaceae; genus SZUA-430. The sequence goes on from JBGAPZ010000030.1 coordinate 12,706, forward strand.
TGAACGTCAGCGTGCCGCCCGTGACGTTCATGGTCGCGGTGTTGCCTGTACCCGTGCCGACCGCGATCGACTTGATGTTCGTATTCCCGCTCGATTGCAGGATCGTACCCTGGTTCTCCAAGAAGTCGCCGTTCGCGGCCGTCATCCCGTCGATCGTCAGCGTGCCTGTACCCTGCTTCACAAGAGCGGTGTTGAGGTCGGGGGCGACCCACGTGCCGGAAAAGCTCGTGTTCGTCGCGTCGCCAAAGACGACCGCTTGGAGCGAAGGAGTGTTTAACGTGCCGTTGCCGGCAAGCGACGCGAAAGTATCGATGCCGGTCGTCGACACCGTGCCCGTCCCGTTGATCACCAATCTCGTCGTGCCTGCGCCGAACGAAGCGCCGCCGTCGGTAATCGACGCGCCAGAGTTGACTTGGATCGTCACGCCGGGATTCGCCACAGCAACGTTGTGCGAGACAGCCGCGGTCACAACGATCGTGTCGCCTGTCGCCGCCGTCGCAACGCACGTGTCGTACGTCGCCTGGCTTGTTGCGTTGCAAGTCGCCGCGGAAGCAGGCCCGCTCGTTGCAAAGACCGACGCCGTTGCCATCAACGCCGCGGTCAAAACTGTGATTTTCCTAACAGGCCGCACAGGTGCAGCCGTCCGCATCGCGAACATGTATTCCCCCTACCCCGAGGTCCCCACGACCTCTTTCTTGCTTAACTAACGCGCGCGAGGACTACGCACAGTCAAGTTTTTGCCAACGTTGGCAGGAGTAAAGGAGTCGCGGCGTATCCTTTTGGTATCACCAAAAAGCTGAATGTGTGTTCAGTGGAGAGTTCCAATGCTCCGCATTCATCTGAACTGATGCAGCCGGTTCCATCGGCAAACAACTTGCCGGGGAATGCTGTGGTCTACTCTTCGCGCATGGCGCGTTGCAGGCGCCGGTTCAACGGCGCGAAGAGATACTCCAACGCCGTATGCGACCCGAGACTGATCATCACCTCGGCAGGTAGACCGGGTTGCAGTTTCTCATTCCCCAACACCCCGGCAATTGCGCCGCGATCCACTTCGATTTCCGCTTGGTAGTACGCGACCCCGGTACGGGCATCGACCAAGCGATCGGCGGAAACAGAAATCACCTTTCCGTCAACCACCGGCTGAAACTTGTGCTTGAAATGGATCAGCCGAACCTTGGCAGGAATGCCGGAGCGGACGTTGTCCGCATCGTCCGGTTTGAGTTGCACCTCGACGACCAGCCGGTCGTCCTGCGGAACGATCTCCATCACGGTATCGCCCGGGCGCACAACCTGCCCAGGGGAATGAATTGTTGAAGCCACGACGACGCCAGCCGACGGCGCGGTAATCGTCATGCGGCTGTCGACCGCTCTTGCCGCTTTCAGTCGGTCGTCAAGTTCGAACCGCCGCCGTTCGGTGTCGCGCAACTCGGACGTGATCTTGTCGAGCCGGTCGTTCTTCAGCTCCAAGACCTGCATGTCGGTCTCCGACGCCTTGAGCTTGTTTTGCGCAATTGTTGCAGCGAGTTCGCCGCGCTGGCCCGCAAGCGACTTTGCCGCGCGCTTCAGCGCCAAAACCTTCGGCAGCGTTGATAGCCCTTGATCAAAAAGCTTCTCGGTCGCCGCAGTCTCCTGCGTGATAAGCGAAGTCTGGCCGTCGACGGCTGCAAGCTGAGCCTCCAAACCGCTGACCACTTCAAGATACTGCGACCGGCGATTTTTCAACACGCCGACCTGACCCTCAAGCGACTGCCAGCGCTGCTCGAAGACAGACGTCTGCCCGGCCATCGCGGACTTTGCCGACGACGTGTCCTTTCGCGCCAACAATTCCGCCGGAAACGTAACAGACGGCGCGCCCGCGAGTTCCGCTTGAAGTCTGGCTTCGAGCGCGACCACAGCGTCGAGTTCCGACAAAAGCACGCCCAGCGCGGCCGAAGACTCAGCTTGATTCAAGACCGCAAGAACCTGCCCCGCCTTCACGCTGTCGCCATCACGGACGTCCACACGCTCGACGATACCGCCTTCCAGATGCTGGATCTTCTTGCGCTTTCCTTCGACGGCGATGAAACCGTTTGCAATCACAGCACTGTCCAGCGGCACGAACGCCGCCCAAATCGCCAGCACAACCAAGAAGCCAACGAGAACGACCGCACTCCACCGGCGAACGCCAGTGGTTTGAAACGGCTCCGCGGTCGAAGGACCGTTGAGCCACTCACGAACCGTACTGAGCGCGTCCCGCACTTGCATCGGCGCGCCCCGCTAGCCACGCACGCCCGGCGTCGCCGAGCGCATGATCTTGCCCATGATTTCCTCGCGCGGACCGAACTCGGCCCGGCCGTCCCGCAGAACCAAAAGCTTATCCGTTAGCGTGACGGCGGCCGGCCGGTGAGAGACCACGATCACCGTCGCCTTGCGTTCGCGCAGTCGCTGCAACGTGGTGCGAAGCTGCGCCTCGCCCTCGCTGTCGAGATGTGCTTCAGGTTCGTCCAGAACAATCACGGGCCGGTCGCCGAACAGAGCCGATGCCAGCGCAATGCGCTGCATTTGTCCGCCGGACAGACGAAGCCCCGCCGGCCCCAATTCGGTGTCATAGCCCTTCGGCAAAGCTTGAATCATTTCGTGCACGTTCGCGGCCTCGGCAGCCGCGATAATCGCTTCGCTCGATGCATCCTCGAAGCGTGAGATATTCTGTGCGACCGTACCCGCCATCGCGAGCGGCGCCTGAGGCAAGTATCCAATCCACTGCCCGAGATCCGTCTGCTGCCACACCGAAACATCGGACCCATCGATACGTATGCTTCCCGCGGCACAAGGGATAAGGCCCATAATCGCGCGGACAAGCGTCGACTTCCCCGAACCACTCGGCCCGACGATCGCCATTTGCTCGCCAGGCGCGATCTCGAAGGAAATCCGGCTGAGAATAGGCCGTTGGCCGCCTGGCGGCACGAGCGCCGCGTTGTCGGCGCTCAACATCCCGGCCGGCCGCGGAAGCGGCATGGTCGCCGGACTCTTCGCCAGCGATTCCAGCCACGCATCGAGCCGGCCCCAGGCCTCACGCGCGCTCAGCACCGACTTCCACGCTCCGACGACGGCCTCGACCGGCTGCAGCGCACGCGCCCCCAGGATCGAACCGGCGATCAACCCGCCACCCGACATTTCGCCGGCGATCGTCAGCGCCGCGCCGGTCCCAAGTAGCGCAATCTGCAGCGCATTTCTCAAGAAGCGCGCGAGCGCATGAAACCCCGCTTCGCGCTCCGTCGCCGCCAAACTGTGCTGCATGGCGTTTCTTGACGCACCAAGCCAATGCGAAGAAACAGACTCAGCAGCGCCCATCGCAACCAGTGGCTCGCCGTTTCGCGCGGCAACTTCGGCAAACTGCAACGCCTTCAAATTCTCCTTCGCCGCCGTCGCGGACGCTGCCGCGTTGAGTCTGTCGTTCATGAACGCGACGCCGCCGATCAACACGCTCGCCACGGCAGCAACGATGAACAGGATCGGATGGAGCAAATAGAGCAGAATGAAATAGACCGGGCTCCACGGCAGATCGAGCAGCGACGCCGTAACGGGTCCGCCGACCAAATTGCGGATCGAATCCACGTCGCGCAGCGGCTGCAGCGCCGGCGCATCGCGCCCCGCCGAACCACGTAATTGAATCTGAAACACATGCGGGCCCAGCCGGTGCGCGACCCGTGCGCCAAGCCGCTGAAGCGACGAACTGCGTAACGCCTCCAGCGCTCCCAGAGAAAGAAGAGCAACGGCCGCGATCATCGAAAGCACGACCAACGTCTCGATGCTATAGGACGACAGCACGCGATCGTAGATCTGCAGCATGTAAAGCGAAGAGGTCAGGCCCAGCAGATTGATGGCCAGGCCGAAGCCCAGTATCGACAGCACGACGCTTCGCTCCTGCGCGAGAACCTCGCGAACGGAACTTGGGCGTGCGGCCCCCACCGCAGTCGTTCCTCTCTTCGGCATCAGCCTTTGAAGACCAAGTGCAGACACGAAGAAAGCGGCATTTCGACCGCTTTACCCAAAACCTCGTGCCTTGGTTTCCAGCCACCGTTTGCCTTAACGCAGCCGCAATTCAGCGATCCCAGCGGCTTCGCGCGCCTGACGGATCACCCTGTGCTCTCAGAGCGACTCTCTGATCCAAAACGACAACTTCGGGCGCTAAGTGGCCGCAATTTCTTTGTCTGTGCGTTGTATCCGGGGGTAAATGCTACCCGGGGATGCATTGGGGGGCATGGGTATGGTCGCTTATCAGGCGAACCGTCAATTCGTTGACGTATTTCAGGGGATTCAGGTCCCAATCATTGCTGCGATCTGGCAGCAAGACCGCAGCGTTATGAACGTTCACGTCGGCGCGGTTGCGAACAGATCGAGTGCGAAAGCCGAGATTTTGGCCGCGTTGGTAAACGCCGGTGTGTCGCGCGTGCGGGTGCAATTTCACACGGCCCGCGATCTGACCGCGCCACGCAGCCTAGAACGGCTTATCGCCAACTTTGGCGGCGGAGAAATTGTTTACGACCCGACGCAAGCCATTGCGCGGGCTCAGACCCTGGTTGTCGCAAGCGCGAAAGTTCGGACGTTTTTGACCGATGCGGTCGGCGGCATTTTCTTCGCACCGCGCACACGCACACTGTTCGTAACGCTGGACGGCAAGCATTTCGGCGGTACGGAAAAGCTAAAGGTCGCAGAACTGGCGCTGGTAGAACGTCAGATTCTTGAAGCCTTGGGATCCGTCTTCGCCGGACGCATGTCGGAGTGCCCCGCCGTGCGCGTGGGCTTCGGCTTGCCGAACGCTGCACTCGTGCCGATCGACCATGGCTCCGTTGTTGGCTGGTCGACGAAGGCAATGCGCGCTGTCCGCCGCTACTGGAAGCCGATCGCGATCGCAACATTGTTCGGCTTCGGTGCAAATGCTGCGGCAGCTGCCGAACCGGCGGTCAATCCGACCAACGTCAAAGTCACCGCCGCCACCACCAGCACCGATGGTGATGATGGATGGTTCTTCGGCGGCGCGCTCACCGCCCCGCTCGGCGAGGCATGGGGCTTCCAAGGCGAAGCCGGCGCAAGCGGCAACGACTCCGACACTTCGTACGGCGTCGCAGGCCACATCTTCACGCGCGATCCGTCCAGCTACCTGCTCGGCATCTTCGCAGCCTATGCCGCGGAAGACTCGCTTGATCTCGACGCGACGCGCCTTGGTGCGGAAGCCGAAATCTACATGAACCAGCTCACGATCTTGGCGAAAGCGGGCTACCAGTTCAGCAATGCGGCATCGCTCGACGGCGCCTTCGCCGACATCGAACTGCGCTGGTACATCACCGACGACTTCACGCTGGCCGCCGGCGGCGCGTTCGCGGACGACACCGAAACGGGCCGAGTAGGCGCCGAATGGCGTCCTGGCTTCTCGGCGCTGCCCGGCCTCGCATTCCGCGTCGACGGCGCATTCACCGACGGTGACATCCAAACCTACACCGGCGGCCTGACGTACTATTTCGGCGCCGACGCAACGCTTAAGGACCGTCATCGCAAGCAAGATCCGGACAGCGCCTTGTTCTCGCTGTTCCAGGCAGTCCAAGCCGAACAGTCCCGCATTTGCAGCCAGTACGGTGCACCGCCTGAATGCAACTAGGATTGGCGCAATGATGGAATGACAATGGGTGCAGGAAAGCCTGCACCCATTTTTGTTTTACCACGACTCGCGAAACCGTAAGCCGTGACGGGAGAGAGCATGACGATCGTCATGCGAGGCATGACTTATTCAATCGACAGCCGCCCGATGCGCAACCGGATTCCTGTTCGGCAACCGCGGACACGTCGATAATTACCGGCTCGATCATTGTGTCGGCGGACCTCGGGTAGACTGCGCGGCAGCTCGCTTGAACGCGGGCGGAATACCCAGACCAGAATTTGAGCGAACAACCCCATGTACCCTAAAGTTAGGTGCAGCAAATGCGCTTGAACGCCACCAAATCTCGGGTTTAGCCGATACGCCCGGCGTCCCACGTCGATCACCGATGATCATCGACCCGTTAGCTGCCGAAATACGCTAACGTATAGAACAAATAACGAACAAAAGCAAGAGAAAAGTCGCAGGACATCGCTTGGGTATCGGCATCAAGTCCACCGACGGCATAAGTCTCCGGCAGCTACGACGGCATCGGCTCCGATGACTACGACGCGACGAGTGTGAGCGCCGGCGTGCGGATACCGATCAATCAAAGGCGCGGGGTTCGCCCCGCACCCTCGCCTCACAGGCGAATTCTTTCCTCACGGGAACGCCTGGCCTGCGAAAAGCACCGCCCCGGCTGCTACAGTGTCGCGAAATCGCTTCGCGCGCGAAGCCTGCCATGGCGCTGCGCAGGGGCACCGCCCAAAGTGCAGTCGCGGGTCTGATCAGTCCAGTTGCCCAACAGCGATAATGCACGACCAAGGAACGAGCGCCACGACGGACCTGGCGCGTTCATTTGTTTGTCGCACATCAGGGGCCGCTATGAGCACCGGATGGAGCGAAAGGGGGAAGCATGCCGACATTTGTTTCGCAGAATTGGACAATTCCTGCCGGAAGCGTGTTGAACTACGAATACGACACGCCTGATCTGCTCCCTTCGCGCATCGAATTCGGCATCGTCAACACGGGAGATACGCCGCCCTCGCTCTACAACAACGGGGAGCTGAGATTTTACGATACCGAAGTCCGTATGACCACCAACTACTTCTACTCGTTTCTGTTTTTCCACGCGTCGACAACATGGAACGGGGCCATCATTGAAAACACCGGTCTGATCAGCGCGATCGCTCCGAACACGTTAAAAGTATACGCGATCTACGCCCCGTCATGGGGCCCAAGTCTTTACAACAGCGGCACCGTCGAAGCAGTCGGCGCAATAATCGCCATCGCATATACGAATGCCTCCGCGACGTTCGCAGGCAACGGCAAATTCGTCACCAACACCTCCACCGGCCTGATCACGGCCACAGCCGCCCTCGGCGCAACCGGCGTGAGACTCTTCAACGGCGGAACGTTGGACAACGCGGGCACTATCAGAGCTACGTCCACGGACACAACGCAAGCGCAGGGCACCATCGCAGTCTGGCTCGAGCATGGTACAACCACTATCCACAACACGGGTCTGATCGAAGCGATCGATGCAAATCCGAGTACCGCTCTAATCGCGCAGAGCATGGGCATCGGCTACGCCGGATTCAATATGGGCCCGATCGTCAACGATGGCGTCATTCGCGGCGAGTACGCTCTCTACGAGATCTCATTCAGCGGCGCCGATCTGAGCCTGACAGCCGCCGTAAATATCACCAACAATGGACTCCTCGACGGCAACGTTTTTCTCGCCCTGGGCTACGATGTCCTCCTGAACAACGGCGAGATCATCGGTTGGGTGGACATGGGAGAGCACGCCGACACCTATGACGGCCGCCTGGGCACCATTACCGGCGACCTGCATGGCGGCAACGACGACGATACGCTAAGGACGGGCGCCGGCGACAACTCACTCTATGGCGATGCCGGAAACGATATCCTCGCCGGCGGCGCCGGCGCCGACCGTCTTGATGGCGGCGCGGGCAGCGACACGGCTTCTTACGAAGACTCGCTGTCCGCCGTGACTATCAATCTTCAAGCGGGCACCAACGCCGGTGGCGATGCGACTGGTGATACGTTCGTCTCAATCGAAAACGTAACCGGTTCGGCATTCGGCGATGTGATGACCGGTGATGCCAACGCCAACACGCTGACCGGGCTTGCCGCCAACGACACGCTCGCCGGCGGCGGCGGTGATGACACGTTGAACGGCGGCGCGGGCGTCGATTCACTTGACGGCGGCGCAGGTAACGACCGCATCAGCTTTTATGCGTTGAATGCGACACAAGGCGCTTCGGCCGACCTGACGACGCAAACCATTGCCAACGACGGCTTCGGCAACGCGGAGACAATGACGGAGATCGAGTCGTTTGGGATCGGTACGTCTTTCGCCGACTACTTCAACGGCAACAATCAAGCCAACGAATTTTTCATCGGCGTCGGCGATCAGGCCTATGGTCTAGGCGGCGACGATACATTCTGGATCGCCGGCGTTCCGTCGCTTGCGAGTGGCGGCGACGGAGTCGACACGATCAATTTTGCAGCCGACACCGGCAAGCTCGTCCCCGACAGCAATGGCGACGGACTCGCCGAAATTGTCGTCCAAACGCACGGCGTCGTTGTCGACATGGCGTCGGGCACGATCAGCGACGATGGCTTTGGCGGATCGAGCGGAGTTGGCGCGTTCCTTGAGTTTGAGCGAGCTTTTGGCACGAAGTTCGCCGACACGATTTCCGGTGATTCCAACGCCAATGAAATCCATGGTGGCGACGGGTTCGATGTGCTGTCGGGCGGCGACGGCGACGACACGATCTTTGGCGACGCAGACAACGACACGCTTATCGGAGGCGCCGGGGCGGATACGCTGCAAGGAGGAGCCGGTACCGACACGATTCGCGGAGGTGCAGGCGCAGACACAATTCAAGGCGGGGACGGCACCTTCGACACCGCGACCTACGACACCTCGGCGAGCGGCGTTGCGATCGATCTGCAGAATCACACGGCTTCGGGCGGCGATGCGGACGGCGACGTTCTGAGCACGATCGAAAACCTAGTCGGCAGCGCTTTTGCCGATACACTCTACGGCGACGGCGTCAGCAACGTTCTGACGGGCGGCGCAGGCAATGACTTTCTCGATGGTCGCGGCGAGGGAGACACGCTCCATGGTGGTGATGGAGACGATTTCCTGATCGGAAGCGCCGGCGACGTTGGTAATCAACTTAACGGCGGAGACGGCTTCGACACCGTTTCGTATGCAAACAGCACCGCGTCTATTTTTGTACAGTCACCGACCGCCGTTCGCGTCGGCAACAGCGTCACCGACGTGCTGAGTTCCATCGAGAAACTCATTGGATCTTCGTTCGACGATACAATGCACGCCGACGGCTGGTTGTCCGGCGGTGGCGGCAGCGACATAATCAACGCTGGAGGGGGCAGTGACATCCTCGAAGGCGACGCTGGAGACGACTACCTCTTCGCCGGGGACGGCAACGACACGCTGCAAGGCGGTGACGGCAACGATTGGCTCGACGGGGGTGCCGGAGCCGACTCGCTTGACGGTGGCGCTGGAACGGATGACCTCGCTCGTTATGACGACTCCTCGGCCGGCGTAAGTGTCGACCTGTTCGCTCTAACTGCCAGCGGCGGCCATGCGACCGGTGACACGTTTTCCGGCATAGAAAGCGTCTCGGGGTCGTCGTTCAACGATCAACTGTTCGGCGATGCAAACGCAAATCGCTTGATCGGGAACGGCGGGGCGGACTTCATCCACGGCCGCGGTGGCGCAGACAACATCGACGGCGGCGACGGCGACGACTGGCTTGACGGCGGCGCCGGGGGCGACACGATAAACGGTGGAAACGGCTTGCTGGACGTGGCCGCATACGGATCGTCGGCGGCAGCCGTCAATCTTGACCTGCAAGCGAACGTTTACTCAGGCGGCGATGCGGCCGGCGACGTTCTCTCGAACGTCGAAGGTGTTTCGGGCTCGAGCTTCGCCGACCAGCTGTTCGGTGACGGCAATGCCAACTGGCTCTTTGGCCAGGCGGTGCCGACTTCATTCAAGGCCGCGGCGGCAACGACATCATCGACGGCGGCGACGGCGTGGACGACTGGCTTCGATGGCGGCGCGGGCGCTGACCAAATCTTCGGCGGCAACGGCAACGACATCGTGGCCTACGGCGCTTCGAATGCAGCCATGAACGCCGACCTGCTGTTCGTTCACCTGGTGGCGGTGCGGCCGGCGACACCTACTCGCTGATCGAAGGCGTGTCGGGCTCCAGCTTCGGCGATCAACTGTTCGGCGACGGCAACGCAAACCGTCTGTTCGGTCAAGGCGGCAACGACTTCATCCAGGGCCGCGGCGGCAACGATGCGATCGACGGCGGCGACGCAGCGACGACTGGCTCGACGGCGGGCCGGTGCAGACCAAATCTTCGGCGGCAACGGCAACGACATCGTGGCCTACGGCGCGTCGCGCGGCGGTGAACGCGCGGACCTCGCGGCATTCCACGTTCACGGGTGGCGATGCCGCGGGCGACACGTATTCGCTGGTCGAAGGCGTCTCGGGCTCGAGCTTCGGCGATCAACTCTTCGGCGACGCGAGCGCGAACCGTCTGTTGGCCAAGGCGGCAACGACTTCATCCAGGGCCGCGGCGGCAACGACGTTGATCGACGGCGGCGCGACGGCGACGACGGCCTGGACGGTGGTCTCGGTGCTCGATCATCTTCCTCGGCGGCAACGGTTTTGACGTGGTCGCTACGTGCGACAAGGCTCGCGGCCGTCACAGTTCGACCTCGCTGTTCACCTTCACCGGCGGCGATGCGCGACCGGCGACACCTACCAGCTGATCGAGGAATTGTCTCGGGATCGAGCTTCGCCGACGTTCTGTCGGTGACGCGAATGCAAACCGGCTCTTCGGCCAAGGCGGCGCCGACACGATCACGGGCCGCGGCGGCAATGACTATCTCGACGGCGGCGCCGGCAACGACGTCTTCGTCTTCGGCAACAATGCGGGCGCCGATACGATCGCGGACTTCGACGATTTCGGCGACATTGGGCAGCTTTCCATCACGGGCATTACGACGTTCGGCCAGGTGCAGGCCGTCATGACCCAGCAAGGCGCTGATGTCCTCATCGATTTCGCCCACCACCGACATTGTGTTGACCAACACGACCCTGGCGTCCATGGGCGCAGACGATTTCGCGTTCGTGTGATGCCGCTAATAACTTCAATACCCCGGGCGCGAACCAAATGCCCGCCGATACGCAGCAGAACGCGAAATTCTACCAAAAAATTTCGCGCGAACAGGTGGAAAGCATACGGCCCGGGTAGGACGGTCCATCGCGCTTCGTTAGACATACGTACAGGCAACCCACGCTCCAGCGCAAGGCTACGCAATGCGCCGCGCACAAGGGAAAGCCTCGCTCACGACCACATTCAACTTCGCAAATCCAGCCGGCGACGCGCACGATGTGTTGGCCCGCGTGATGGACGTCGTCACGGCATGGGACGACGGCTTACCCGGAAACAGCTCGCATCTTTCCGGTTTTCGTGGTGTGGCACCCCGAACGAAGCCGACGTCGTCAACCTCAAAGTCAGCATTGCTGACGCCATCGCTGGCTTTGGACACCATGCGGGCGGCACTGAAGCAACCTTCAACTGGACGCAAGCCAACGAACCGCAGTCAAAGGGCGGTGGCGAACTCTTTGACGCTTTCACGCGCGTTGACGACGGCGGTGCGGACGCGCCACCGGCCGCGCCGCAGCCAGATCCCGGATTCAGCACGGCAGGACCCCTTCCACCGTCATTGAATCGATCGACGCCGCAAACGACAGCTCGACGTTCTATGTGCTGCAGAGCGGTCAGACCGCGCAGGGCAATCTCGCCTTCAACGCCGATCGCGACTTTTACGCGGTCGACCTTGTGGCGGGACAAACCTATTCGTTTGCGATGACAGGGACCGGCGTATTCAACGTCGTCGATCCGTTCCTGCGTCTCATGGACACCAACGGCACCACCGAACTTGTCAACGACGACGACAGTATGCCGAACAACAACTCCGTGTTCACGTACACGGCGACCAGCACGGGCAGATATTACATATCGGCTGGGTCGTTTGGGGACACCGGTACCGGACAATATGGCATTGCGTTCACCCAAGGCACTCGGCCGACGTTCGATATTCCGATGGGTGCGGGCGCCATCGACGCTGATCGGACATGGGCCAACGTTCCGGGTGCAGGCGCCGTCGTGACCTATGCGTTTCGCCTATCTCCCGCGACCTACTCCGCCGGCGCCAGCGACATCTCCACGTTTACGCCTCTCACGCAGACCCAAATTGACGCTGTCCACGCCGCGCTGCAAGCATGGTCAGAGATTTCAGGCATCACCTTTGTCGAAGTGAACCCCGGCGGCAACACCGACAACGCGACGATGCTGTTCGGGAATTACACGGACGGCGACGACGGCGCCGGCGCCTTCGCCTACTATCCGGGTTCCACGGCAAGCACGGCCGCAGCCGGCGACGTTTGGCTGAACACCAATTCGATTCCCACCGGATCCGTCATTTCGCCTGGCAGCTATGCTTTCAACGCCATCGTTCACGAGATCGGCCACGCGATCGGCCTTTCGCATCCGGGCGCTTACAACGCCGGCCCTGGCCAATCGATCACCTACGCAAACAACGCTCAGTTCACGGAAGATTCAAACCAATACAGCGTGATGAGCTACTTCGATGAAGCGAACACCGGTGCGCAATTCTTTGGCTATCCGCAAGCGCCGATGATGTTTGACATCTATGCCGTGCAACAAATTTACGGCGCCAATAATTCCACGCGTGCCGGCAATACAATCTACGGCTACAACTCGAACGCCGGCGGCATCTACGACTTCAACACGAACCCTATCCGCGCATTCACAATTTGGGACGGCGGCGGCATCGACACGATCGACGCTTCAGGCTCCAGCGTCGACGCCATCATCGACTTGAACGAAGGCCGCTTTTCCTCGATCAATAGCGCAATCGCGAACGTCGCCATTGCGCTGGGCGTCACGATCGAGAACGCGGTCGGCGGCAGCGGCAACGACACGCTCACCGGCAACGGCGCCGACAACCGGCTTGAAGGACGAACGGGCGTCAACGTACTGAGCGGCGGTGCGGGCAACGACACCCTGGTCGGCGGCCTTGGCGTCGACACGATGAGCGGCGGCACCGGTACGGACGATATCGTTCTGTACGAAACCTCGGCGGCCGGCGTGAACGTCGACCTACAGGCGGGTACGGTTTCGGGTGGCGACGCGGCCGGCGACACAATCAGTGGAATCGAGAGCGCGTCGGGTTCGAACCAGAACGACCAACTCTTCGGCGACGCGAACGCGAACCGTCTCTTCGGCAACGGGGGCGCGGACTTCATTCAAGGCCGTGGCGGTGCCGACAACATCCAAGGCGGCGACGGCGACGACTGGCTCGACGGCGGCACCGGCGGCGACACGATCAACGGCGGGAACGGTGCTCTCGATATCGCGGCGTATGGTGGGTCAAATGCAGCCGTAAATCTTGACCTTCAAGCGAACACCTATTCGGGTGGTGATGCCGCGGGCGACGTTCTTTCGAATGTTGAAGGCCTCTCCGGCTCCTCCTTTGCCGATCAGCTGTTCGGCGACGGCAATGCGAACCGATTGTTCGGCCAAGGCGGCAACGACTTCATACAGGGCCGCGGCGGCAACGACCTCATCGACGGCGGCGATGGCGACGACTGGCTCGACGGTGGCGCGGGCGCTGACCAAATTTTGGCGGCAATGGCACGAACGACATCGTGGCCTACGGCGCATCCAACGCAGCGGTGAACGCCGACCTCGCGGCCTTCACATTCACCGGCGGTGATGCTGCAGGCGACACGTACTCCGGTGTCGAAGGTGTTTCGGGATCGAGCTTGCCGACCAGCTGTTTGGCGACGCCAACGCCAACCGCCTCTTTGGCCAAGGCGGCAACGACTTCATACAGGGCCGCGGCGGCAACGACCTTATCGACGGCGGCGATGGCGACGACTGGCTCGACGGTGGCGCGGGCGCTGACCAGATCTTTGGCGGCAACGGCACGAACGATATCGTGGCCTACGGCGCATCCAACGCAGCGGTAAACGCCGACCTGCGGCCTTCACATTCACTGGCGGTGATGCTGCAGGCGACACGTATTCCGGTGTCGAGGCGTTTCGGGATCGAGCTTCGCCGACCAGCTGTTTGGCGACGCCAATGCCAACCGCCTCTTTGGCCAAGGCGGCAACGACTTCATTCAGGACCGCGGCGGCAATGACCTTATCGACGGCGGCGATGGCGACGACTGGCTCGACGGTGGCGCCGGTGGCGATCAAATCTTTGGGGCAACGGTACGAACGACATCGTGGCGTATGGCGCCTCGTTGGCGGCCGTGACTGCCGACCTGGCAAGCTTCACGTTCTCCGGCGGCGACGCCGGAGATACCTATTCGGGTATCGAGGGCGTCTCCGGTCCGGCTTCGGCGGCGACAGCCTCCACGGGCGATGCCAATGCCAACCGCTTGTTCGGTCAAGGCGGAGCCGACACGCTCGCCGGCCGCGGCGGCAACGACTATCTGGACGGCGGAGCGGCAAACGACATCTTTGTTTTTACCGACAACGGTGGTGTCGATACCATTGCCGACTTCGACGACTTCGGCGACGACACGATCCAGCTCACGATCTCGGGCATCACGACCTTCAGCCAAGTCCAAGCCGTCATGACCCAGTCCGGCGCCGATGTCCTCATCGACTTCGCAACGACCGACATCGTCCTCGTCAACACGACCCTCGCTTCAATGGGCGCAGACGACTTTACGTTCGTCTAGCGGCGGTTGTGGCTGGCGCCTCGGGTGGGCAATTGACTCGCCGCACTTCATGGGCGGCGCGAACGGCTGCATTCTACGGTGAGGCGAGCGATAGCTTTCACCACTCGCGTCACCAGCTCATGCGCCCGCCAGTCATCGTTGCGGCTGGGCGACAGTCCAAACGGTTCGCGCCCCACTCGGATTGACCGCACCAATTTTCGCGAGCCCAATACTCTAACAAGAACAAGGTCAAACAAGAGAGAATGGTCCTGATGAGACTCTTTTCCTTAAAATCCACGCTCTTCACCCAACACTATAACTCTCTAACTCTCGACGCCGATGCGCTCGAAACGGCCACCGGCAGCGAAACCCATGGGCGGCCACTCGCTCATCGCGGCAACGACGGCGGCTTGCCTGCCTCAGGCGGCCATTCGAACCCACAGGCCTCAAGCCCAGACCAGATGCCCACTCCAAGCGCATTCGATCAAAGCCAGGCCACTGAAACGCCTACCGTCGAAGGCGTACCACCGCAGGACCGGATTGACACGCTGCTATGGCCGCTTCAAGCACCGGTGACTATCTGGAACACGACAGCTCAAGCCCCCGTCACATTCACCTACCAATTCGAAAGCGGGCCGCCACCCGATCTCGTCGGCAGCTGGACCTATTCGAACTGGAGCTCGTTCAGCTCAGCAGAAAAGGACGCTGTGCGGTCGGCACTGGCGGAGTACGCGGAAATCCTCAATGTCAGATTTGTCGAAGTCACTGGACAGGCCGATCCTGACATCAACTTCGGTCATGCGGAATTGGGACCGGGCCTCGGCGGAATCTCGTTTTTCAACTATTCCTATTTCGTCAACGGCCTGGGGCAGGTCACGTCAAAGTCCATCGACGCATCCGTCGTCTACGATGACGATCAGAATCTGCTGACAAATCGCAATCTAATTCTGCACGAAATCGGGCATGCATTGACGCTCAAACATCCCGGAAACTACGACGCGGCGGGCGGAACGACGCCCGGACCATTCCTTCCGCTCTTGGAAGACAACAGCCGCTACACAGTGATGTCGTACAACGCCAACCCCGACAACAGCGCCTTTTCAGATCACCCGATGCTCTATGACATCGCGGCGCTTCAGTACCGTTTCGGCGCCAATATGACGACGCGTACCGGCGACGACGTCTACACAGGTCCCAATGGACTCGTGCAAACAATCTGGGACGCGGGCGGCGTCGACACGATCAGCGGCGCGGCGCGGACGACTCCGCTGTCGATCGATTTGCGCGAAGGAACATTCTCGAGCCTTGGCGCGCTCAACAACTTGTCGATTGCTTATGGCGTGCTTATCGAAAATGCAGTCGGCGGCAGCGCGGGCGACACATTGCGCGGCAACGATGCGAACAACATCTTTACGGGCAATGGCGGCGGCGATGCCATCGACGGCGGCCTCGGCGACGACATGGCTGCCTACGATAATTCCAGCTCGGGGGTGAGCGTCGACCTGCAAGCGAACACTGCGACCGGCGGCGATGCAGTAGGCGACACGCTGACCAATGTTGAGGGTCTATCTGGCTCTGCACTTAACGACCAACTCTTCGGCGATGCGAACGCGAACCGTCTCTTCGGCAACGGCGGCGCGGACTTCATTCAAGGCCGTGGCGGTGCCGACAACATCCAAGGCGGCGACGGCGACGACTGGCTCGACGGTGGCACCGGCGGCGACACGATCAACGGCGGGAACGGTGCTCTCGATATTGCTGCCTACGGCGGGTCAAATGCAGCCGTAAATCTTGACCTTCAAGCGAACACCTATTCGGGTGGTGATGCCGCGGGCGACGTTCTTTCGAATGTTGAAGGCCTCTCCGGCTCCTCCTTTGCCGATCAGCTGTTCGGCGACGGCAATGATCAGACCGTAAATCTTGACCTTCAAGCGAACACCTATTGTTTGGCCAAGGCGGCAATGCGAACCGATTGTTTGGCCAAGGCGGCAACGACTTCATACAGGGCCGCGGCGGCAACGACCTCATCGACGGCGGCGATGGCGACGACTGGCTCGACGGTGGCGCGGGCGCTGACCAAATTTTTGGCGGCAATGGCACGAACGACATCGTGGCCTACGGCGCATCCAACGCAGCGGTGAACGCCGACCTCGCGGCCTTCACATTCACGGGCGGTGATGCTGCAGGCGACACGTACTCCGGTGTCGAAGGTGTTTCGGGATCGAGCTTCGCCGACCAGCTGTTTGGCGACGCCAACGCCAACCGCCTCTTTGGCCAAGGCGGCAACGACTTCATACAGGGCCGCGGCGGCAACGACCTTATCGACGGCGGCGATGGCGACGACTGGCTCGACGGTGGCGCGGGCGCTGACCAGATCTTTGGCGGCAACGGCACGAACGATATCGTGGCCTACGGCGCATCCAACGCAGCGGTAAACGCCGACCTCGCGGCCTTCACATTCACTGGCGGTGATGCTGCAGGCGACACGTATTCCGGTGTCGAAGGCGTTTCGGGATCGAGCTTCGCCGACCAGCTGTTTGGCGACGCCAATGCCAACCGCCTCTTTGGCCAAGGCGGCAACGACTTCATTCAGGGCCGCGGCGGCAATGACCTTATCGACGGCGGCGATGGCGACGACTGGCTCGACGGTGGCGCCGGTGGCGATCAAATCTTTGGGGGCAACGGTACGAACGACATCGTGGCGTATGGCGCCTCGTTGGCGGCCGTGACTGCCGACCTAGCAAGCTTCACGTTCTCCGGCGGCGACGCCGCCGGAGATACCTATTCGGGTATCGAGGGCGTCTCCGGGTCCGGCTTCGGCGACAGCCTCTCGGGCGATGCCAATGCCAACCGCTTGTTCGGTCAAGGCGGGGCCGACACGCTCGCCGGCCGCGGCGGCAACGACTATCTGGACGGCGGAGCGGCAAACGACATCTTTGTTTTCACCGACAACGGTGGTGTCGATACCATTGCCGACTTCGACGACTTCGGCGACGACACGATCCAGCTCACGATCTCGGGCATCACGACCTTCAGCCAAGTCCAAGCCGTCATGACCCAGTCCGGCGCCGATGTCCTCATCGACTTCGCAACGACCGACATCGTCCTCGTCAACACGACCCTCGCTTCAATGGGCGCAGACGACTTTACGTTCGTCTGAGAACACCTCAGCGCCGCTCGGCCGTCAGGCCGGGCGGCCGGAAATCTTCGCAAACGCAGCCAGCGCCCGCGCTCGCGCGCGGTCGTGCTCCACGATTGGCGGCGGATAGCCAAGTGCGCGTGCATTGGGCGCCTGCCACGGGCAGTGCACGAAGCGCGTCTCGCAGGCCGCAAGCTCGGGCAGCCAGCGCCGTACATAGACGCCCTCCGGATCGAACTTCTCGCCCTGCAGCACCGGATTGAACACCCGGAAGTATGGCGCCGCATCGGCCCCAGAACCGGCCACCCACTGCCAGCTGGCGGAGTTGCTGGCGAGGTCGGCGTCCACCAACGTGTCCCAAAACCAAGCCGCGCCCCGCTGCCAGCGGATCATCAGATGCTTGATCAAAAACGATGCAGCGACCATGCGCACGCGATTGTGCATAGTGCCCGTCGCCCAGAGCTGGCGCATCCCGGCATCGACGATCGGATACCCCGTCTCCCCTTTCGACCACGCGCGAAACGCGGCCGCATTGTCGTCCCAATCGAACGCGTCGAACGCCGGCCATAAAGCAGATGGTAGGAAAATTCGCGCCAACCGATTTCCGACAAGAACTTGTCCACACTCCCCTCTGCGCCGCGCGATTGTTTGGCGGTCTGCATCGCGTGCCACACTTGGCGC
This sequence comes from Micropepsaceae bacterium, assembly GCA_044220975.1. Classification (GTDB taxonomy): domain Bacteria; phylum Pseudomonadota; class Alphaproteobacteria; order Micropepsales; family Micropepsaceae; genus SZUA-430. The sequence goes on from JBGAPZ010000030.1 coordinate 30,969, forward strand.
GGACTGATCTCGCCCCAATGCAAATGCGGTGAGAGCCGCGACGTGTTCTCTTCACCAGGCCGGTCTCGACCGTCCGCGTAGCGCACCAACGCATCATCGATGAAGTGTGCGAGCCTTGCCTTCGCGCCCGCTTCGCCGGGCGTCCACACCGGCTCGAACCCACGCGCCCAATTTGGCCGCGTCGGCAGCAATCGCCACTCGCCGAGCGCATCCGACCGCGGCCAAGTCGTGGGCGGCGGTAATGACTTCGGCGCAGCAAGCGGAGAAACAGGATCGATCGTCGAAAGCGCAGCACGCCAAAACGGCGTGAACACCTTGAACGGCCCGTCGCTACCCGTCTTCACCTCCCACGGTTCCTTAAGCAGCGAACCATTGAAACTGGCGACAGTCACTTGTGCGGCCTTCAAAGCCTCTTTCAGCGACGCGTCGCGTGCGATCGCAAAGGGTTCATAGGCCCGGTTCCAATAAACCGCCTGCGCCCCCAACTCGGCGACGATGTCCGGCAACACCTGATCCGCGCGGCCCCGTTTCAGCACCAACCGAGACCCACGCTGCGCCAGGTCGGCTGAAAGCGCCTCCAAACTCTTGTGCAGCCACCAGCGCGACGCACCGCCCACCTTCCAAGCCCCGGCCGTCTCGTCGTCCAACACATAGAGCGGCACGACCGGCCGCTTCGTGGCCACCGCGGCCTCGAGCGCCGGGTTATCCGAAAGCCGAAGGTCTTGCCGAAACCAGACGATCGAGGGCGGAACGCTGTCTTTTTTTGCCATAGGAGGACACTACGGCTCACCTCTGGTCCCGGATCAATCATGCCTGTGATCCGACGGCCGTTTTGCCGCGTAATCCTCGACAATCCGGGGGACCGCATGACGACACGACGGGCAGTACTAGCTGGCGCCGGCGCGCTCGCACTTACCGCGGTCATGCATGCGCGCGCATCGGCCCAACTGAAGGCTGGCACCCTTGGCGCCGATGTCGCCATTTTGCGGCAAGCGTATGAGGCCTTGCACCCTGGCCTCTACCGGTACGCAACGCCTGCGGAAATGGCCGCGCGCTTTGATGCGCTGGCCCAGGCCTGGTCGCGCGATCAGTCGCTGAGCGAAGCCTACCTCTCGCTTTCGCGCTTTTTGGCGAGCGTTCGCTGCGGCCACACCTACGCGAACTTCTTCAACCAAACCGATCCGGTCGCCGCCGCTCTATTTGCGTCGCGCGACAAGCTGCCATTTCATTTCCGGTGGTTGGGCGGACGTATGATCGTCACCACCCAGGGCGAACTCCCGCGCGGCACGGAAGTGGTCGCGATCGACGGCCGACCAGTCGGCCAGATCCTGCAAGAGCTCACAGCCTACGCCCGTGCAGACGGCGGCAACGACGCAAAGCGCACCGCCCAACTCGATGTTCAAGGCCGCGACAAGTACGAAACCTTCGACGTCTTTTTCGGCTTGACCCGCAACAAGCCGGGCGAACCCTTCGTCGTCACGGCCCAGACGCCCAGCTCGGGATCACCCCGGACATTGCGCCTGCAGCCGATCGACCTCGCGCAACGTCGCGCGCAATCGGCCCAAGCCGAACAAGCCGCCAACGCCTCAAAATTCACGCTCACGTTTGAGCGCGGAAACGTCGCGCGCCTCACAATGCCCGACTGGGTTATGTACAATACGAAGTGGGATTGGACAGGCTTCCTCGACCGCGCGTTCGAGGAGATCGCGCAGCGCGGCACGCGCGCCTTGATCGTCGACATACGCGGCAACGAAGGCGGCAACGACTGCGGCGACGAGATCATTGCACGCTGCATTGATTCAGTCTTGCCGCAGAAGGGCTATGAGCGCCGCCTCAGATACCGGCGCGCACCGGCCAACCTTTCTCCGTATCTCGACACCTGGGACCCCTCGTTCAAAGACTGGGGCAACGACGCGCAACCGGTTGGCAGTGGTTTCTACCGCTTGATCGAAAAAGATGGCGAGACCAGAGCACCGATCAAACCTAAAGGTCCGCGATTCAAAGGAAAATTGTTCGTCCTGGTCGATGCGTCGAACAGCTCAGCAACATTTCAATTCGCCGACCTTGTCCAATCGAACCGCCTGGGCACGCTGATCGGCGCCCCTACCGGCGGGAATCGCCGCGGAATTAACGGCGGCGCGTTCTTCTTCCTTCGGCTACCGAACTCGGGGCTGGAAGCGGACCTTCCTTTGATCGGTACTTTCCCGGCCACCCCTCAACCCGACGCTGGTCTGATCCCAGACATTGCCGTTACCGAAACGCCCGCTGACATCGCTGCCGGTCACGACCGAACACTCGAACTGGCGCTCAAACTTGCAGCAGCGTAACTCAATTTAGTGTCGGGCGATTGAACCATCCGCACGCTGTCCCCGTACCACAAACAGGACCATTCCAATCCGTTCAGGTACCTATGGCACTCATCTTTGTTTGGCTTTCGACACTGGTTACGTTTGTGGGGCTCGACGCCATCTGGCTAGCCACGATGGGACCCCGAATCTATACCGAAGTCTTGTCTAACCACATGAAGCCAGGTCTCGACCTCCCCCCGGCGATCGCCTTCTACTTGATCTTCACGACCGCCCTCGTCGTGCTTGTCGTCCTCCCCGCGGTGGAAAGCGGCGGCCTCTTCAAGGCATTGACCTTTGGGGCCGTGTTCGGTCTGGCTGCGTACGCCACGTACGACCTTACCAACCAAGCCACCCTATCGTTTTGGCAGTGGCGATTGACGCTCATCGATATGTGTTGGGGAACTGCCGTCAGCGCTATCGCGGCTTGTGTCGGCTATGAAGTTGGGGTGTTTTATCGACCCAGCTAACCTCGCACTCAGCCCACTCGCCACCCTCAAGATCGTAGCAAGGCGAACTGCACGGTGAAACGCGCGCGCCCCCACCAAAGCTTCCGCGCGGCACAACATACGCATAAAACGGCTTCGTTCGGGTAACAGGCAAACGCGGACACGAACGAGCGGCCCTTGGGGCAGAAAACCGCAAAAAACGGCTGGTTGGGGGACTAGGATTCGAACCTAGACAGGCAGAGTCAGAGTCTGCAGTCCTACCGTTAGACGATCCCCCAATACGGGGCGCCTTCATAAACCCAAGCCTGCACCTCGGGCAAGTCTTCGCGCCCGCGGCTCGACGCCCTAGATATAGAAACCCTAAGGACCGCCTCAAATGGTCATTCGCGCCGAACACTTCGACTTTCTCTCCAATCTCGACACGCTCACGGCCGTCGTAGCCGGCGCCGTGCTGGCGACCGCGGGTGGTTTCATCGGCACGCAAATCGAGCACCGCGTCGACCTCGGCCGGCGCGAGCGTCAAGCCGCGCTCTTCTTCGGCGAGATCATGTCGCTTCTGGGCGTGACGGTCGGAACCGCCAAGCGCGCACGCGGCATCGGCGATCCGTTCGGCCCGGTGACGATGCGCCTGCTACGCATGATCCGGCGCGAACTTGACGTGTACGACCGCAATCGCGAGCGCTTGTTCGAACTGCGCGATCCTGCATTGCGCGCGCGCATCCACACGGCCCTCCTGCGTACGATGATGGGCGTCGAAGGCGCGTTGGAGTCGGCGACCGACGCAACTGATATTCAAACGGAGTTGCAAACAAACCCCGACATTCCGGTCGCCCGGCGCGAACATCTAGAAGCAAAGCTTGCGCAGCAGCTGCGCCTGCGCGACGGCGGCTTCGACTTCTTGGTCGAAGCTTCCGAACAAGCGGGCCGGCTGTCGAAAGAACTCGAACCTATCGCGCGCGTTGACTTCGACAAGCTGGTGAAAGCTTCGCGCGACGCTTGAGCGCGCGTTAGTCCGTGATCAGACCGTAGCCAAACACCGGATCGCGGCCCGGCGCACCGAGATCGCGCGCCTCCGCCTCAAGCGCGTGGACCGCCTGGGCTGCGCGTGCGACGTTGGGATCATCCATCGACTGCGCAAGCTTTGCGGCCACGATTGGCGACGCATAAGACGTACCCGAAACGGTGTCGGTCGAACCCGACATATCCGCCACGCGCCTATCCACACCCGGCGCCGCGAAATCGACGTAGTCCCCGTGGTTGGCGTAGAGATAGACGTTGTTCTTTCGGTCCACCGCCGTCACGCCCACGACATGGTCATAGGCTGCCGGATACTGCGGCGCGCCCCGCGGCCCCTCGTTTCCAACCGCAGCAACGAGTATGTGGCCGGTGGCATTAAGCCGTTGGATCATCGCCTCAAGGATCGGATTGGCAGGCCCCGTCAAACTCAAATTGATGACGGCAATATGCATACCGGCGAGCCAGTCGAGGCCGCGCACAATCGCATCGGCAGTGGCAATTTCTCGCCCATCTGTTGAGACTGTGAAGACGTTCGCCGCAAACACGGTGGCTCCCGGCGCGGCCTCAGCGATCAGCGAAGCGACGGCCGTCCCATGCGCACCAGGCGGCGCCTCGTCGCCGGAGTCGAACGATCGTGCGTTCACCACCACTTGCTTTAGCATCGGATGCTTCGCGTTGACCGCAGCATCGACTAGCCCGACTTTCGCTCGCACGCGTGGTGGTCGCACGCCGACCGCCTGCCCCGGCGTCGCAGGCAAGGTCATGGCACCCGACGGCACATAGACGTGGTTGAACGTCACGAGCGCCTTCGGATCGAAGCTCTGCAGCGTCTCGAATGCTTTCCGCTCGCTCATTCCCGACGGGACGGCAACGCGAAGCGCCGAAGCACCGATCGTTTCCACACGAAAACTCTCGACCAACCGAAACCCTTCGCCGATCAGACGCCCGGCCAAGTCGCTACGGGTGGTAAGCAAAATCGCCTCGCCCGTGCGCACGGATTCACCGGCATCGTTTCGCGAAATCGAGACGCGGTCTTCGTGCTCAATATTCCCGGATCGGACCGACTGGGTGGCATTCGAACTATCGCCCTCGCCCTCGCCGCCGTCGCCACTGCCAGAATTCGCGGACGGCCCGGAACTATCTGAAGGACCTGAATTGTCGGACGATTGATCGCCGCCCGAGTCATCGCCGCCCGAGGGACCGGAGTTGTCTGACGGTCCCTCATCGCCCGATGAAGAGTCACCATCTGAAGGCCCAGAGTTGTCGCCACCGCCACCCTAGCCGCCACCCGACGTATCGACGTCGGCGCGGTCGCCGGAGCCTGGGCCGCTGTTGTCTGTGGAATCGTGGCCATCGTCACCACCGCCGTGCCCGCTACTCGCCCGTGCGAATGGCGCTGACAGGCTCAGCAATCCGCACAGAAAAAGGCGCAGAAATGGGATATGCCAACGAACCAACACAGTTAAAACGCCCCGTCCTTAGCGAAGTCGCGAATTCTAGGTTGAACGGCCCCCCAAAGTCGCGGACAAAATTCCTCTAGACGTGGGGAATAACCCGGCCCTCCCGAACGTTTTATGGAAGCTCGCGAGTATGCCTAGTCACCACGAGGATCTTCGGCGCGACCTAGCGGCGCTCCTGCCGCGCCTTAGGCGCTTCGGGATCGCCTTGGCGGGGTCGCCTGAACAAGGGGACGATATCGTACAAGCGGCGGTCGAGAGGGTCTTAACCAAGGCCGACCAGTGGCAACCTGGGACGAGCCTGGAAAGTTGGACCTTCAAGATCATGCAAAACATTTGGCGCGACGAATTGCGCCGGCGCAAGACCGACGAACGAAAACAGGCGTTGAATAGTGCGGGGACAGACGAAACGATCGACGGCCCCAACGTGGCAGAGACCATGTTGATGCTGACCAAGACCCGGGCCTGCTTCGCGCGCCTACCGGAAGACCAGCGTCTTGCGCTGGCGCTCGTTGTGCTCGACGGGCGCTCGTATCGCGAGGCCGCCGATCAGCTCGAGATCCCGATCGGCACGCTCATGAGCCGCTTGTCGCGTGGTCGCGATGCGCTGCGCAAAATGATTGAACAAGGTCAAACGACAACAGAACCGTTGCAAGCGAACAGAACATGACTTTGATCGACGACAACACCTTGATGGCCTTCGCAGACGGCGAACTTGACGAAGAGCGCGCCGCGTATGTGCTTGCAGCGCTAGAGCAAGACGCGGCACTCCGCGAGCGCTTGGAGGAGATGCGGTCGACAGACGCACTGTTGCGTGCAGCCGTAGCACCGACACTCGAAGTGCCGGAGCGCATGGCGAACCTGCTCCAACCGCGGTCAACGGTCGTGCGGTTGCCCACAAAGACACCCAGCCAGCAATGGTGGATGCCGGCTGGGGCCGCCGTCGCCGCAGCGCTCGCCGTCTGGATGGCGGGCACAATCACGCTGTCGCAACCCGTCGGCTGGCTGCGCCATGTCGACGATGGGGTCGCGATTTCAGGGCCGCTAGAGGAAGCAGCGGTCAGCGCGCGTTCGGGCAGCTTGGTGAGTGCTGGCGATTTGAACATCCACCCGGTCGTCAGCTTCGTCGCAAACGACGGCCGCACCTGCCGCGAGTTGCACGTGCGCGATAAAGAAATGGCCGCCCGCATTATCGCATGCCGCGACGTGCACGAAGATGAATGGTGCATTGAAGCGTTCGCGAGCATGCCAGTACGCGAGTTCGAGAACACGTATCAAACCGCCGGCGCCCCCCGCAATCCGGTGATCGACGCCGCACTCGCTCGCCTCGGCGTCAAGGCAACGATGGACGCAAAGGAAGAGAACGAGGCGATCGCGCGAAAATGGTCGGCAAACTAGGACGCTAAGCCGCGAGCGGTCACAGCGTCGCGGTAACGCCGGAACAGGTCGCTCATCTTGTCTGCATCGGCGGCCTTGAGTTCTGCCGTTCCCACATGCAGATCATGCTCCAGCGCCGCTGCCATTTGCGATAGCGCATCTGCCCCCGTCATCGCACTGGAACTCTTGAACGCATGCACGATCCGCACCGCGTCTTTGGAGGCCGGCGCGGTCTTCGCCAACTCGTGCAGCTGTTTCAGCTTTGCCGACGTGTCGCTGAGATAAGTATCCATCAACTCGCGAAACACTTCGTCCGATGTCGATTTGCGGAACGTCTCAAGCGTCGCCCAATTCACCGTCTGCGCTTCGATCACAGCCACCGCCGCCTCTGCGCGCGTGCTTTCGAGGCCCCTGACCACGTTCGCGATCGCGCTGAGCAGTTCCTCGGTCTTGAACGGCTTTGAAACGAAAGAATTCATACCCGCCGCGCGGCACTCATTGAAATCGCTGGCGAGTGCATTCGCGGTCAAGGCGATGATTGGCGTCCTGCCCACCTCGCCCTTCAGCATGCGGATCGTACGCGCAGCCTCAAGGCCGTCCATCTCCGGCATGTGAACGTCCATCAACACGACGTCGTAACGAACGCGTCTGACCGCTTCGACAGCCTCCGCGCCGTTGCCGACGAGATCGGGCGTGATCCCGAACTTTGCAAGCACTGCCTTCACGACCACCTGGTTTGTCGCATTGTCTTCTGCGACGAGTACGCGTACCGGGCGCTTCAGCGCTTTGAGGAACCGCTGGCTCTCGATGAACCCCTCGTCGACGACACCGGATGACAGTGCTTCGATTTCAATATCCGATGCCCTGCACAACGGCATTTCGAACCAAAACGTCGACCCTTTGCCAAGAGTGCTTTCGACGCCTATCTTACCGCCCATGCGAGCGACAAGTTTGCGCGCAATGGCAAGCCCCAATCCCGACCCGCCGAACCGGCGCGAAATCGAAACATCGGCCTGGGTGAAGCTGTGAAACAGCTTTGGCATCTGATCGGGCGCGATGCCGATCCCGGTATCTTGCACCTCGAACCGCAGCATGGTGCCGCGCATCACCGTCGCAACGAGCCGCACCTGGCCTTGGTCGGTAAATTTGACGCCATTGCCGAGCAGATTCAGCACGACCTGCCGCACTCGCCCCGCATCGGCCTTAATGAACCGCGGCACATCCTCATCTATTGCAAGATCCAGTCGCACGGCTTTCGCATTTGCGCGCGGCGTCACGATGTCAACCGCGTACGAGAGCAACGCATGCACGTCGAAGGGAATATCCTCGATCTCGACGGCCTCGGCTTCAAGCTTCGAAAAGTCGAGCACGTCGTTGATGATATGAAGCAGCCCCTCGCCCGACTCACGGATCGTCTTAACGTAGCGTCGCTGGTCTTGCGTCAAGCCGGTGTCGAGCAGCACGCCCGTCATCCCCAATACGCCGTTCATCGGCGTGCGGATTTCATGGCTCATCATCGCCAGAAATTCGGACTTCGCCCGGTTAGCGGCTTCCGCGGCGTCGCGCGCCCGCGTCAGCGTCTGGCGCACGACGTGCTGGCGATAGATGGCAACTGTGCCTGCAATTATCGTGAATAGGAATACCGGTATTTGCTCGACCAAGTTTGCGAGCGACGCGAACGTACCGCCGCTCAGGAAATAGGCTGAAACCGCAGCGAACACGCCACCCGTAAGCAGAGCCATCAGTCCGCCGAATTCGACCACGAACGCGAGCAGCGCAAAGCCCAGCAGCCAAGTGACCAGCCAAACCGGCGACCCGCCGTTCTTGAGAAGCATGAATGTGAAAAAAAACGGCAGACAGTATGTAACCGTTGCAAACCAGAGCGCGGGCCCGAAAGCATCGCGATAGCGCCGCGGCCACAGCATGATCGAGCAGGTAAGTCCGCACAGCAGACTACCCACCAAACGCAGCTCTAAACTCTCATAGGCCTGAGGGAACAAGAACTGCCAAATGACGTAGTAAAGCGGCATGCCACACACGCCGAATGCAGCGACGGCAAAAATGATGGGCTCGACCGATTTGTACGACCGCTCAAGCGACGCCCTCTCCGCCTGCGTCCAACGGCCAAGCGATGTCGCAGCCTTGCCGGCATCGCCGACAGGCGTCGAACTGTCGTATTCAGCTCGAGACGTCTTCTGGTTAGGCATCGCGGTTCCCAAGGCCGTGAGCCGGAGACTATCGGTTCCGCGCTTAAAACTGGGCTAACCGGCGCTATAAATACTGCATTAAGCGAACACTAATGAACGAGTCGTTCCGATACTGCCTGAGCACTGTGTCCGCATCATCCGCCCGCAAGATCAGCGCGCCTTCAATCTCCAATCGTAAAGATTCGTAAATCCGAGTGGATGCCTCGATCGTTGCGTAAACAGAGCCTTTTTCCATGTCGACGAGCGCCCCGAGCAGCGCCGAACTGTCACCATCGTCGTTGAAAGCAAAGCGTGCACCGGCAAAGAAGTCATTGTCGTAGATCGTGGGTGGTGCCGAGGATGGCCGGTCGTCCCAATCGAACTCAAGGATCAGACCCAAATCCCACTGTGTACCAGCAACCTGCGAAAGCGTATGCTCGAGCCCCAGCACGACCGCCGAAAACCGCCGTGCGTCCGTCCCGCGATGACCGTCCCGCGTGATCGCCTCAAGCTTCAGCAGGGTGGTATCCAGCGTCGCTTGAACGTCCAACCCGGCCTGATCGATGACGTCATAGACCGGCACTAGCGCTGTACCGTCGAACACGAACCGAGGCTCGCGGCTTGTGCCACTGAAATAGGAAAGGCCGACGTCTATGTCGTCGATCCGTCCCTTCAGGCGGCCGGCAACATCCACCCTGCCCGTCCGTTCGCCCGATTCGTACTGTGCGCGGTGTTCATCGATCGCGAGTGCCGGGCGCAAGCGGCCTTCAGGGCCTGGGAACGTTCGCGGCCGAAATGCCGGCAAAACCAAGGCCGTAGCTTCGAAATCCGCCACATGCCCGCGCAGCATAATCATCGGCTGGCCGAGCTTTTCGTCCTCGTCGATCGCCTCCACCAGGTCGGCTTGATTTACGATGTCCACGATATTGCGCGACTCCGTCACGCCCCAATAGACCTTGCTGACACCGAGCCTAAGGTCCAGGTGCTCCGAATAAACGTTGACTGCAGCCTCGCGCAAATCGCCATGGGAGCGCTCGTCGTCCGTGCCGTCCAGGCGCAAAAACGGCGACACGTCAATCACGACATCGTTGTCGGCGGACGCCCAAGAGATCTTGGCGTTCGCCATCACCGATCCCTGAAGTCGATCGCGATCCTGCTGCGCATAGCTGGGGCGCATCGTGAAGACCCTGAGCTCAGTGCCGATGCTGCCGCGCATAGTCAGCGTGCCCGCATCGCCGGCGTAGGCCGCAGGAACGCCCACCGCCGCCGTCAGAAGCAGGAGAAGTTTGGTTGTTCTTTCTCTTCCCTGCCCCAACACGTAAATGAAATCTTACCTGAGCCGCTCCATCGCTTGCTCAGTAAAGTCGGTCTCGGTTAATCCGGTCCTAAGTTTCAACGCACTCACCTCGAGTTTCGTCGATCGACCCGTTTGATGATTGATCATCAGCAGTTGATGCGGCCGCCAGTAGCGCCCGTCGTGCAGCTGATAGGCCGACAGCGTCAGCGTCTTCAGCAGTCGGTCTTCCTGATTGTAGAATTCGATCTTGCGGAACTGAAAATCTGTCGCGTCAATCCACGATATCTGGCGTTTGTAGCCTGAGTTCTCGTAAAGCGGTCGACGCTGAACGACGTAGCATTGGCGGGCGGCCTCCGGAGCCGGGCAAGCCTCATCGCGAAGCCAAAGATAGTCGTACTTGCCGAGTTCCTGCGCCGTCAGATCCTCATACGCGAACTCACTGCCCAAGAACGGACCCGACTTATTGGCCGAAGCGATCCGCTTCACGCGCGAAATCGCCGGGATATAAATCCATTGATCGTCGGGCGTTAAAATCTTGGTGTGCGTAAGCAAGACCGTGCCTTGAACGTCCTTCGGTGTCTCGAAGAAGATGACCGACTTGTCGCCAAGCTGGTCACTCGTCTCTTCAAGCACGTTCATGCGCAGCGTGCGCCGGCTTACTTCCACGCCGTCGCTCATCAAGAACATCGTCATCTCGGAGCGCGTGTCGCCGAAGCCGGCGTCGCGCCGAATAGATTCCGCCGTGATCTCCCGGCCCCTTGTCTTCGGATCGGCGGACAATTGCGGCGCAGCGTCTGCTGACAGCACCGAAGCCACCACTAGCAGCGCGCAAACGCTCCAAAGCCTTTGGTTGAACATGGGTGTTCTCCTCAATTTCCCGCGGCCGGCAGTGGCCCGCCACGGCCCGTCCACACAACAGAATCTGATTTCTCTTCGACCGCCGCTCTGTCCGCCACCAACAGATCCTTCGGCCAGGGTTTGATCGGCTTGCACCGCGCAATTTCCGCACACGCACGAATGACGCGGTCGAGCTCGCCTTCGCTCAACCGAGCATTCACGGACAGGCGGATTATGCCCTGATTTTTTGGTGTTGCAGGCGAGCAGAACACAGCGCCGAACACGCCGCGAACTTCAAGTTCGTCACGCAGCGCGCGCGTTTGCGCGTCTGTGCCCGACTGCAACGCAACAATCTGCGTGTCGCTTTGGTTGACGGCGTAACCCAAGCCCTGCAACCCGCGGCGCAGATAAGCGGTGTTGTGCCAGAGCTGGGTGCGCCGCCAAGCCTCTTCCTTGATCACTTTCAGGGTTGCCGACAAACCTGCCACTTCGTGCAGCAGAACTGCGGAAGAGAAGATCGCGGGCTTTGCCTCATAGGGGAAATAGTTCATCACCCGCGTCGGCCCGGCCACCATGCCGGCCCGTGTTGCAAATGCCTTGGACAAGCTCAACGTCCGATAGTGCACACGCTCCGCAAGTCCCAGCGCATGGACCAAACCTTCCCCTTGTCCACCATAGACGCCGACCGCATGCGACTCGTCGACGACGACGATGCAGCTCTCGCGCTCCGCCGCGGCGACGATCGCCTCAAGCGGACAGACCGTACCGAATGCCGAGTAGACGGAATCGACCAGAATGAGACCGGGCCCATACCGTTTGATCATTTTCTCAAGGTGCACCGGATCGTTGTGGCGGAACGGGTGGACTTTCGCCCGTGCCATCCGCGCGCCATCCCACAACGACGCGTGGGCATACTGATCGAGATAAACTGGCGTACGCTCGTCGACGAGCGCTTGCACCAACCCCGTATTCGCGCTCCAGCCCGACTGACAAAGCACCGTCGCCTCCGCGCCCAGGAACGAGGCCATCTCGCGCTCAAACTGGCGCTGCAGGCTGGTTTCGTTCAAGAACACGGCCGACATAAAGACGCCTTCACTGTGCGTCTTCAGCATGTCGGCTTGCGCCTTCACGATTTCAGGGTGCCCGCCAAGTCCCAAATAGTCGTTGCTCCACAACTGCACGTCGCCAGCACCCGGCGGCCGCCCGGCGACCAAATGGCCGTCTTCGGTCACCATGCGCTCGAAATAGGCATCGACGCGCTGGCGGAGCGGCTCGTTCTCCGTCACGCCGGAGATGCGGCGCACAGGATGCCACGCGAACATCTTGTAATGGCGGTCGCAGATCAACAGCAGCGGCGCTAAGATCAAAAAGTCCGACAACAACGCAAAGCCAAACGTAATAACGGTGAGCATGCCGAGCGTCGCATTCACGCCGAACGACGAGAAGCTGAGCACCGTGAAGCCGAAGCACATCACCGTCATGGTGAAGATCATCGCCTTACCCGTCGATGTGAACGCGTATTCGACCGCCTGATCGGGCGTCATGCCCAAAATGCGACGTGCCCGGGCGTATTTCGATAAATAGTGGATCGTATCGTCCACCACGATGCCGAACGTCATCGCGGCGACGATCGACACGGCCACGTTCATCTCGGCGACCAGATAACCCCAAAGCCCCAGCGCCATCACCGCCGGCACAAAGTCGCCGACCATAGAGACAACCGCGAGCTTGAAGCTGCGCAACCCCAAGATCAGGATTATCGAGACCAACACAATGGCAACTGAGGTGCCCCCGATCATCAACGAAATGTTGCGCTCCGAAAGGTGCGCGAACATCAAAGACAGGCCCGTGCCTTCCGCGGCCATACCAGGTCCGCCGTTGACGCGCAGCCAATTCTCGAAACGCTCCGACAACGGAATCAACACGTCTGACGGCAAGTTCTCGCCGTTCTTGCCGACGACGACGGTGACCCGCGAAGCGTTGCGCGACGCCGTGATGCGGTCTGTTAGACTCAAGCCGTGCGGCAACGACATTTCATAGAGCAACAGATATTGGGCAACCTCGGCGCGGGCCGTCGGCAGCCGGTCATAGGCAATTTCGTCGCCGTGAACGTTACGATTGACCCGCTTGACGATGTCACTGATCGCAACAACGTTGAGAACCTCAGGCTGCTTGCGCAGCCACGCCGTGAAGTCCTCCATCTTTGCCAGATAAGCCGGGCTCTCGACACCGCCATAGGCCTTCGCCGAGATCGAGAACTCAAGAACGTCGAAACCGGTGAGCTTCTGCAGCACCGCGTCCGTATCGCGGCGGAATTGGAACGTCTCGTCGAAGTACTGCACCCAGTTCTCCGACTGACGCATATGAAGAATGCCGACGGCCAGCACCAGCACGACGGTTGCCATCGCGGTCAGCACGTGTCCGGGCTTTGCGTTGACGAATTTCGCCGTTTCTTTCAACGCGATGTGAGTGACGCTGGTCTTGGGATCCACCGGAATGGAAAAAATCTGAAGCAGGGCCGGCGTCAAACTGAACGACAGGATGAAACCCACCGCAACGCCAATCGCGGAGATATTGCCCAGATCGTGGAACGGCGGCGCGTCCGACGCGTTCATGCTAAGGAAGCCGATCGCGGTCGTCAGACTGGTCAAGAAAATCGGAAAGATGTTGGACTCGACCGTACCCAATGCGGACACACGGTTCGATGCGCCAAGTCGGCAGCCGTCGACGTATTCGGCAATAAGGTGGACGCCGTAGGCCAACGCCACGGTCAAAACGATAAAGGGTGCCGGCGCAGTCCCGGCGCTAAGCACGATACCCATTGCGCCAGCCGACCCCATCGAAATCAGCATCGAGAGGCCCGCCACCGACATCGCGATGAGCGTCGCCGCCCACGAGCGAAGTAACAGATATAGGATGAACGTCATCGCGACGAGCATCAGCGGTACGAGATACATGATGTCGCGTTGCTGCGCCTCGCCGAACGCCTGCATCACCATCACGTTGCCGGTGAAATAGAGCTTCACGCCCGGATGCTTCACCAGGAAATCGGCTTGAAGATCGCTGAGATAGGTCGCGATTTCCTCGACGCTAGCCGGGTCGTCACGCGGAAATTGAAAATTGACGCGAACGCCCGCGACGTCCCCTTTGTGCGAAACGAGCAGACCCTTCAGCAACGGATCGCTGAGCGCAATACCGCGCACCCTGGAGAGTTCCGCCGGTTCGAAGGAAAAGCCCTTCGGAACCAAGTCGCCGATCGCAACTTCATCGCTGTTGCCATGCGAATACTGGAAGTTCGTGAGCGAATCGACGCGTGTCGCGAATGGCGCTTTCCAAAGCTTGTCCGTGAGCACGAGCATGGCGCTCAGCCCCTCGCGCGTGAACATATCGCCGCTGTCGGACTCAATCGCAACCAGAACGTCGTTTGTCTGCGTGTAGTCCTTCTCGAGAGTCGTTAGCAGCTTGAGTTCAGGATTCTCCGGCCCGAAAAACACACGGTTGTCCATCGTCGAGCGCAGCTCGAGCGCCTGCCACCCAGCGACAATGGCGACCACCACATAGAACGCGACGACCTGCCAGCGGTATTTGTAGAGCCATTGACAGTAATTGTAAGCGAGCGTGCCGTCGGATTCGCGGACTGCGCTGGCGGACTTTTTCGTTCTCATGATTTGTGATCCCGCTCCCACCAACGATCAGCCGCGCGGCGTAAGTCCTTTGCCGCTGAGCGCAACGACATGACCGCGCTATCGATCAACCGCTCGCTCTCATCCGCCGCGCCGTGCTCTTCGATCAAATTCCGAGGCCACGGATCGACCGCCTTGTCTCGCGCTATCGCCGCAAACGCTTCGATCACGCGGGACAGGTCGTCCTCCCGCAACCGCGCGTTCACCGATAAACGTATGACCCCGTGATTCTTCGGCGTGGCCGGCGCGCAAAACACGGCGCCAAACACGTCGCGGTCTTCCAAGGCATCACGCAAGGCACGCGTCTGTGCGTCGTTACCGCTGTGAAGCGCCACGATCTGCGAGGTACTCTGGTCGACGGCATAGCCCAAGCGGCGTAGACCGCGGCGCAGAAAGCGTGTGTTGTACCAAAGCTGCTGACGCCGCCAATCTTCTTCCTGAACGACTTTCAGCGTCGCGGCGAGCCCTGCAACTTCATGCAACAGCACTGCAGACGAAAAGATCGCCGGTCGCGCTTCGTAAGGGAAATAGGACATAACCCGCTGCGGTCCGGCCACCATGCCGGCACGGGTCGCGAACGCCTTCGAGAGACTGAACGTGCGGTATTGAACCTTCTCGGTCAGGCCAAGTGTATGCACAAGGCCCTCGCCGTGCGGTCCGTAGACGCCGATTGAATGCGACTCATCGACCGCCAGAATGCATCCCAGGCGCTCGCTCACCGCTGCGATCTCCGCCAGCGGGCAAACTGTTCCATAGGCGGAGTAAATCGCATCGACTAGGATCAGACCCGGGCCGCGCAACTTCACCTGGCGCTCCAAATGCGCAGCCTGATTGTGCCGGAACGCATGCGTCGCAGCGCCCGCCATATGCGCACCTTCCCACAAGGAAGCGTGCGCGAATTGATCCAGATAAACGGGCGTGCGTTCGTCGACCAATGCCTGCACCAGACCGGTATTCGCGCTCCAGCCCGATTGGCAAAGCACCGCGGAGTCGGCACCAAGATAGGCGGCCATTTGTTGCTCAAACCGGCGCTGCAAACTGGTGGCGCCCAAGAACACCGCCGACATGAAGACACCTTCGGAATGGCTTTCCAGCAGGTCGACCTGCGCCTTCACGATCTCATGATGCCCGCCGAGACCCAGGTAGTCGTTGCTCCACATCTCAAGCGAAGCAGGCCCCGGCACGCGGCCGGCCACAACGTGCCCGTCGCGCATACGTTCGACGTACTCATCGACCCGCGTGCGCAGCGGCGCGTTCTCGCCCCACGGCAGGTGAGCCTCAGCCATACACTGCGCAACTTTCTGCGGATTCCCGACCACGAGCGTCCTCCGGCCGGTTCCAGCCCAGCCAGAGCTATGCTTACCGCGTCCCGATTAATCTGAAGATAAATCGCGCCGTCTAAGGTGCTGATTGTAAACGCGATTTTAACCGACGCAGGAAGGTTCAACCCATTCGTAACGCCAAGTCGCATGACCCGATAAGGGGCTTAGTCCAGTGCCCACGCGACGGAATCCCTCGCGTTCGTAGAAACGAACGGCGCGCCCATTGTCCTGATTGACGTCAAGGCTCAGCGACCCGCCACTCAATCGTTTCACCGCGTTAAGGAGCGCAGTTGCCGCACCCGAGCCCCAGGCGTCCGCCGCGACGCAGAGCTGGTCGATGTGCCCCGGCCGTTCATGAGTGACGAACCCGGCCATCCGGCCGTCGAAAGCGTTAAACGCACATAGAATGTCGACGCCACGCTCCTGCATGGCAACGACACGGTCCACGAACCACGCCCGCCGATCCTCAAAGTCGATTGCAGGCATGACACGCGTCCAAGCCGCAATCCAAAGATCCGCAGCCTCGGACAAATGAGCGCTTACAAAAGGAAAGATTAGAAACGCGCTCACTGCGCCGCGCGTTGACGTCCAACAGGAGCAGGCACCCGCGCGACAGGCGTTGGCGCCTGCTGCACAGCTTGCGGCTCTTCCGCATACTCGCCCCGCCGCGGCGAATCTTGGAACTCTTCGTGGCGCACCATATCCTCTTGCGAGGTTGCCGGTGGAGTCGGCTCCACGTCTTGTACGGGTGCCGAGGCATCAGATGCAGCTTGCTCAGCCGCCGCGCGCTGCGCCGATGCGATCTCGCCCCGATGCTCCCGCAGAAACGGCGCGCTGTCTTTCAGTTCGTCGTACAGACCGAACGTCAGCCGCTTTGCCCGCGTGACGAACTGGCCGTAGTCGAACGACGTGATGCGCACATTGCGATAACGCCCCTCGAGCCGCGGATTACCGTCGAGTTCGTCGACCGATCCACCGACCACAAACACGTCGACCTGATCGCGCTCTTTCAGCGCGCCAGCGCGGATGAGATCGCGCACGTTCGCCCAAGCCTGCTGCTGCTGATCCGCCCCAATCGTCGCCCGCGCGTTCTTAAGCTCAAGCACGAGGACCGGATCGCCCTCCTTGATGTGATGTCCCGGCAAGAGGCTGCCGCCGACCGAAGGCTTCGCCACGGCACCATAACGCGTGTCGACGTCGTAGCGACCTTCGCTCACGACATACTCGGGCTCGAACACCCAAAGCGCGCGGTGCAACATCTCGTTTTGATCTTGCGCAAGCGGCGAATGCGGATCGGCCCAGATCATTTCCATCTCGGCGACCGCAGCCAAACGGCCCTTGAGCCGCTCAAGCGCCGCAACCAACCCTTCGGCACCCCATTCGTCTACGGCCTGCTTCACGATCGCCGCATCGCGTGCGCTCAAGCCCGCAATCGGCTGCGGTGCGGCGCGCGCAGGTTCGGAAGCAACCGTGGCGGCAGGAGCAGGCGATGTAGTCGACGAGCGAACGGTCGCTGGAAGACCGCCCGGTGCGCGGCGGAGATTTTGAATGCGCATCCGGCGGCCCTGCTCCAACCACAACATGGTCAGAGCTACCGCAAACGGCGCAGCCACACCCAAAATGAACAGAAGCAGCGATCCCATTACTGGGTCCCCCGGTCGCCAGAACTGCAGAAAATCCCCCAACGCCTGTATTCTAGCGCAGCTTCACCACCGGCGATAGTATTTTTCGCTCGGATTTTAACCGCAAAATAAAAGGCCTAACAGCGAAGGTGGCGGCTCCCGGGTCGGGAGCCGCCCAATTCTTACCAGCG
>JBGAPZ010000031.1:0-45518 GCA_044220975.1 Micropepsaceae bacterium
GCAACCTTGAAACTCAGCGTCATTTCACGCTTGAACACTAGCGTGCCCGTCGCCCGGATCTCCCCGGCACGTGCTGCGGGCGCCGCGACCGCGACGCGAACCGGAACCGCTTGCGCTTCGGGCTTTGCCGCTCGCGATGGCGAAAGCGCCAACGAAAGCGCCACGACTGCGGCCGCGACGCTCGCCGCGGCGATGGCATTTCGGTGCAGTTTCATGAACCGCCCTTCACCCCAAGTGAACGCTGTACACTTCATTCACTTTTATCATATAAGTGGACAGTGTCAACTTGATTAAGGCTCGCCAACGGTTTCACATGGCCTTCGTGGTATAAGAGACCGAGATGGCACGGGCCGGCAAAGTGAAGCGACGGATCGGCGCCACGGCGCGGCGGGCTCAGATCCTGCGCGTTGCGGGCGACATGTTCACCAAGGACGGCATCGAAGCGACATCGATGCGCAAGATTGCGGGCAAGGCCGGCGTGTCGACGGCGCTTCTCTACAAACATTTTGCCGACAAGGACGCGTTGCTCCTCGCGATCGGTGAGGCGTTCTTCGAGAAGCTCATGCGCTATATGGACAAGGCGGTCGAAGGCGTCACCGATCCGGTGAAGCGTCTGCGTATTGCGATGCATACTTATGTGAAATGCGGAGTCGACAACCCGCGCGAGTATCACTTGACGTTCATGACCGCCCTGCCCCGCCTGCGACGTGTGGGCGAAATGAAAGCGTTTCGCGAACGGGCACGGCGCGGCGAGACGATTGCAGACGAGGACGTGATGACGGGCATGCGTTGCTTCGCAAGGCTCGAGCAAGCTGTCGCCGATGTAGTCGCCGCGAAGCGCTCGCGACACAAGGACGTAGCCGCGATCTCCGAGGTCGTGTGGGCGGGCGGGCACGGGCTCGTATCGCTGATCATCACGCATGAGAACTTCGGCTTCACGGAGACGCGGCGGCTCGTCGAGATGTCGATCGACACGATGCTGAACGGGTTGCTTAAGGCGTAAGCCTCAATCGCCGGCGATCAGGCCCAAGGCGGCAGCGTCATCGTCCGCTATCTTCTTTCGCCTACTTTTCGGCCTAGTCCAGACGACCCCCGGATAACCCTTGAGTGGCACGAGGCGTTCGCCAAGATAGGTCCATTCCTGCATCTCTTCGATCGCAATGTGATAAAGCGGCTCGCGACCGGTGCGGCCTTGGATGAGGGCGCGGGGGACGTTGACCATCTTGGGCGAGTGGCTGCGCTCGTATGTGAGCGGCGTGCCGCAGCGGTTGCAGAAACTGCGTATGCGACCGGCGTCCTTGTCCTTGTAGGTCGATATCGAGGCTTCACCCTTCTTTACGCGAACCTTGCTCTTCCAAACACCCACATAGGTTGCGTAAGCCGCGCCATGGGCACGCCGTGTCGCCGCAGAGTGGTCGTGCCAAGCCCAAAATACGGGGACGGCGACTTCGAGTTCCACCGCACCGCACAAACAGCGCGCCGTCACGTGCGGCAGTGATGCGTTCGGGGCACGCGCCCGCTTCTTTGTCTCGTTCACCTTGTGCCTCACGCGTTGGTGCCGATGGCATGTTGCCCGCATCGGTCGCCGTTCGCTAGGTTCCCGCCCGACACGCAAGGGGAATTGGATATGGCTGAGACCAACGCGAACGCAGGTGAAGGCGACACGGGCACGCATGTTCGCGGGCGCGAATTGACGTTCACCTCGATCCTTGCGGCGGTTCTGGTCGCCGGAGTGATGGGTCTCTCTTATCCCTACATGGTGCTGAAGCTCGGATTTGGACCGAACGTTTCGATCGTCTCCGCGTTCTTCGGATTTGTGATCTTGAGGGTCTTCACCGCCGTGGGCGGCGGCTACGACCGGTGGCAGAACAACATTGTGCAGACGGCGGGGACTTCGGCCGCGCAGACGGCGTTCATGTGCATCGTGCTCGCTTCGTTCGACATGTTGCGTGATTCCAAGCTGGTCTCATTCCAATTGGCGCCGACGCCGGAACAGACATTCGTTTGGCTCTCGACGCTGTCGCTGTTGGGTGTGTTGCTTGCCGTGCCGATGCGCCGGCACTTTGTTGTCGACGAGAAGCTTCCGTTTCCCGACGGGATTGCGGCGGCAGAGACGTTAAAGGTGCTTGATCCGCCGCGCGGGTCGGCGAAAGGCGACACCGCCTTCGATCAGGCGCGGCGCGCGGCAGTGTTGCTCGGAATCGGTATGCTGGCGTCGGCGGCGTTGATGTTCGTTCGTGAGGATGCGCAGCTCTTCAAGATCGTTCCCGAAGGTTGGACGCCCGGCGAGATGACGCTAGGCGTTGCTGGCGTGTCGTCTTTTGTGCTGGCGCGGATGGGCGTGGGCGCGTCGTACAGCCTGCTCTCGATCGGCAGCGGCATGATCATCGGATTGCGCATCAGCTTTTGGCTGATGGTGGGCGTATTCGTCGGTTGGATCGTGGCACCGTATTACCTGCTGCAAAACGGCATTCTGACCGACAACCCGTCGCGTACGCAGGTCTTATTCTGGCTGATGTGGCCCGCGATCGGGATGATCGTCGCCGCCGGCATGACGATCCTTGCGGTGCGGTGGCGCCTGCTTGCCGAGGCGTTTCGCGGACTGGGTTCCGCCGGCGGAAGCGGCGAACTCCCGCTCATACTGTTGGTGCCTGGCATCATCGGGCTTGCGGCGGCCGCGTGTTATTTGCAGGAGCTATATTTCGGCATGCCGATTTGGATGAGCGCGGTCGCGATCGTGCTTTCCATTCCGTTGATGCTTGTCGGTTTGCGCGCGCTTGGCGAAACGAATTGGGGACCGATCAGCGCGCTGTCGAACATGATGCAGGGTTTGTTCGCCGTCGTGGCGCCGGGCAACATCAACGCAAACATCATGGGCAACGCCACGACCGGAACGATTGCGTCGACGTCAGAAGGGCTCATGCAAGACTACAAGACCGGATACCTAATCGGTTCGACGCCGCGGGCGATGCTCGTCGCACAAGTGATCGGCGCGCCGATCGGCGCGGCGGCGCTGGCGTGGAGCTATCCGCTGTTGGTTTCGACTTATGGGATCGTCGGCGAGGATGCCGGGCTTGCGGCGCCCACGGCGCGACGCGCAGCAGGGTTTGCAGAAATTTTGAGCGCCGGTGTCGATGCGCTGCCGACGACGGCGTTGATGGCCATGGCCGTTGCCGCCGTGCTTGGCATTGCTTTTGCGCTTGCCGAGGACACCAAGTGGAAGAATTGGGTCCCGTCGCCGACAGGCCTTGGCCTGGGCTTTCTGCTTCCGTTTGCAGCGGTCGCGACAATTTTCGTGGGCGCAGTGCTTGGAGCGCTTTGGTGGCTCATCGCGCGGCGGTCGGCCAACGTCTATGCGGTGCCGCTCGCCTCAGGCTTTATTGCCGGCGAAGCGTTGGTCGCGGTGCTCGTGCCGGTATTGCTGAGCGCGGGCTTCGGCGGATAGGCTTTTCCGCTTTCGCTCAGCCATTTCGGTTTGCTTTAGCTCGCCATGCCGAGGGCGGACATGTAGAGGTCGAGGAGCGCGTCCTGTTCTTCGCGCTGGCTCGAATCCAGCTTACGAAGACGTACGACCTGGCGCACGATTTTGGTGTCGAAGCCGTTACCCTTCGCCTCCGCGTAGACTTCGCGGATGTCGCCCGAGAGCGCGGTCTTTTCTTCTTCGAGGCGTTCCACGCGCTCAACCAACGACTTGAGCTGATCCTTGGCAAAATTGGTCTTGGCCATACGTTCAAACCCCAAACTAAAACGGTCGAAATAGGGCGCGAACCCTAGTTCGCGGGGGCTGCGCGAATCAATTACTGACGCCCACGAAACCTGTGGGATTCGCAACTGTGGAAATCTTCGTCAGCCGTGGTTTTTGTGGGCTTTTTCGAAGGCCGCCTTCTGATCGGCGCTCGCTTCTTTCTGATAGCGGGTTTTCCACTCGGCCTGCGACATCCCGTAGACGCGGGCGCGCGCGTCGTCTTTTGCGATCTCCAAGCCCCGGTCGGCAGCCGCGTCTTTGAACCAATCGCCAAGGCAGTTGCGGCAAAAACCAGCGAGGTTCATCAGGTCGATGTTCTGCACATCCGTGCGCTGCTGCAGATGCGCGACGAGGCGGCGGAAGACAGCGGCTTCGATTTCGGTGCGTTTGTCGTCGTTCATGGCGGGTCCTCGGACTTGAGAGGGATCTAGGCGCGCAAGGCTGGTTCGCAAGATGGGCATCAGACGCCCAGCCCACTGCGTGGCGCCTGTTGCGGTTTCGATCAAGTCTTGGCGGATCTCGATCAGCACATGGGCAAAGCCATGCGCAAGTGCGTGCTGCTCCATGCAGTCGCCTTCGAGTTCGCCGGAGTAGGGCTCGTTGTCACCGATCGTGAGATCGCCTTCGCGGCGCAACGCTTCGAGCAGCGGCAGCGCGAGGCGGCCGTCCTTGCGGTTCCAGAGGACGCCCACTTGCCACGGGCGCTTCTTGCCGCGCCATTCCGGCGTGAAGGAATGGATCGAAATGACGACAGGCGCGATGCCTTGAGCGCGCGCTCGCGCGATTTGCGCTTCGATCGCGTCATGATACGGGCGATAGAAGCGGCGCGTTCGGGTGGCGACTTCAGCAGAATCCGCTTTCGCGTTGCCGGGGATAACCGCGCGGTCGGAGAGTTTCATCACGAGCGTCGGATCGTCGGCGCCGCGGTTCAGATCGACGAGCAAGCGCGAATAGCACCCCAACACTGCCGGGGCGTTGAATGCTTGCGCCATTGCGCGCGTAACGTCGGCAGCACCGATGTCGTAGGCGATATGACGACGGAAACTTTCGGGATCGAGGCCAAGCGTGCCGTACTCTCGCGGCAGCGCATTCGATGCGTGGTCGCACACGAAGATGAGATGCGGAGTTGCGCCCGCGTTCACAATCTCGAAGGCGTCTTGTTCGCCGGACACGTCCGTTCCCTTGGCATGGTAGCGGCGGAAACTCACATAAAGACGGAGAGAAACAAAGGGGCGCCACGCCTTCCGGCGGTGCCGCGCTCGGCCTATGATCTGACAAGGAGGAACGGACAATGAAACCATTAACAACAATTGGCGGATTGGTGCTCGCATTCATCGCTGTGATGCAGGCGGTGCGTGCTCTTCTTGGGTTTGAGGTCATCATCAACGGCTTTGCCGTGCCCGTCATCGCGAGTTGGGCTGCTGCAGCCATTCTTGGGGCGCTCAGCGTGATGGTCCTTGGAGAGGCGCGGCGCTGATCGTGGACGCGCGGGCAGCACTTCGGCAGGTGTT
This sequence comes from Micropepsaceae bacterium, assembly GCA_044220975.1. Lineage (GTDB taxonomy): Bacteria > Pseudomonadota > Alphaproteobacteria > Micropepsales > Micropepsaceae > SZUA-430. The sequence continues at coordinate 5,257 of JBGAPZ010000031.1, forward strand.
CGACGCCGCAGTCACGGCGTGCCTTCCGTCTCGCGTTGTCCCGCCTGCCCTGCCCGCGCGCCCATCACGGCGGATCGTTGTCGTGGGCGCGGGCAAAGCCGCGGCGGCGATGGCTTCGGCCGTCGAAGACGCGTGGGGGCCCGTCGAAGGGTTGGTCGCAACGCGGTATGGGCACGGCGCTGCAACGCGCGCGATCGAAGTCGTAGAGGCGGGGCATCCGTTACCCGATGAAGCTGGGCGTGATGCGGCGGCGCGTGCGTTGGCGATGGTGTCCGGACTTGGCGAGGACGACTTCATGCTGGCGCTCCTTTCCGGCGGCGGATCGGCTTTGTGGAGTGCGCCGCTTTCGCCGATAACGCTTCGGGAGAAACAAGCGATCACGCGCGCGTTGGTGTTGTCGTCAGCTTCAATCGACGAGATCAATTGCGTGCGTAAGCATCTCTCCGCTATCAAGGGCGGGCGGCTTGCCGCGGCGGCCTATCCGGCACGCGTACTTGCGCTCGCAATTTCGGATGTCGCCGGGGACGATCCATCCGTGATTGCATCTGGGCCAACTGTCGGCGATCCAACCACGTGCGCAGACGCTGCCGCGATTTTGGCTCGATATGGTATTCCCGTTCCGGCGCTGAGCGAGTCGATGAAACCCGGTGATCCGCGAGTGGCCCACGCGGACTATCAAATCGTTGCGCGCGCCGCCGATGCGTTGGCTGCTGCGGCGGATGAAGCGCATCGGCTTGGCTTCGATACGAAGGTCGTCGGCGTCAACGTCACGGGCGACGCGCGGCGCGTCGCGCAGGCACATGCGGAGATCGCGCGGCACGCCAATGCCGCCACACGGCCGCTGGTGCTATTGTCAGGCGGGGAGCTGACGTTGACGGTGAGGGGCCAGGGTCGTGGTGGGCCGAATCGCGAATATCTGCTGGCGCTGGCGGAAGCGTTGCAAGGCGCGCCGAATATCTGGGCGCTCGCCGCCGACACCGACGGGATCGACGGCAGCGATGACGCGGCCGGGGCTTGGATCGGGCCGGACACGCTCGCGCTGGCGCGGGCACGGCAGCTTGATCCCCACGCGGCCGCAATCGCGAACGATTCGGGGCGTTTCTTTACCGCTCTCGGTCAGTCGATCGTAACGGGTCCGACACGAACGAACGTAAACGATTTCCGTGCGATCCTGATCACGCCTGCGGTTTGACCTCGCGCGGTCAGCGGATGATGCTTGTCCGGCGGTGATTCGAATGTTGCGTTTAGGCGTTGTTCTTTTGGCGGTTCTCGCAAGCGCGCTTGGCGTCGCGCCTGCGCAGGCGAAGTTCACCGTGTGCAACAAGACGACGCATGCGTTTCTGATCGCCATCGGGCGGCCGGCCGCGAAGGGCTGGATCAGCGAAGGCTGGTGGCGTGTGGAACCCGAGGCTTGCACTGACGTTTTGCAGGGCGACTTGAAAGCGCGCTATTACTATCTGCGCGGCGTGCATTTGGGGGTCGACGGGGCCTGGGATGGGAATCGTTTCTTCTGCGTGGCGGCCGACAACTTCACAATCAAGGGCCGGGACAATTGCAGGAAGCGTGGATACGGTCAGGCCGGGTTTTTCGAAGTCGACACCGGGACCGGCGATTCGTGGGTGCAAAATCTCTCCGACTGACACCTCAAGCGAGAACGACGTGAGCCATGCGCCGGCGCCGTAATGTGAAAATCGTCGCGACGTTGGGGCCCGCCTCGCGCGATGAAGACATGATCCGGCGCCTCTTCCAGGCTGGCGCGGACGTGTTTCGCATCAATATGAGCCACACGGATCATCCGACGCTTGCGGATTTCGTGGCGAAGATTCGTGCGGTCGAAGCCGAGCTTGGCCGGCCGATCGGCATTCTTGCCGACTTGCAGGGGCCGAAGCTTCGTATCGGCGCGATGGCGGGCGGCGGCGTCGATCTTGAGGCGGGTTCGCAGGTCACGATCGATTTGGACGCACGGCCCGGCGATGCGCATCACCTCTACTTGCCGCACAAGGAAGTGTTCGCGGTTCTGAAAGAAGGCGGGCAGCTTCTGATCGACGACGGTCGCATCCGCCTGCGACTGCAAAAGATCGCTGCCGACAGTGTGACGGCGCTTGTCGAAGCCGGCGGGCGGTTGACGGATCGAAAGGGCGTGAACGTGCCCGACGCCGTGCTGCCTATCGCAGCGTTGACGGCGAAAGATCGCGCGGATCTGGACCGTGCTTTGGAACACGGCGTCGATTGGATCGCGCTCTCTTTCGTGCAACGGCCGGAAGACGTTGCGGAAGCGCGCAAGATCGTCGGTGGGCGGGCGGGCGTTCTGTCGAAGATCGAGAAGCCGTCCGCGATCGAGCGGCTGCATGAGATTCTTGAACTGTCCGATGCGGTGATGGTGGCGCGCGGCGATCTTGGCGTTGAGATTCCGGTCGAGCATGTGCCGGGCAAGCAGAAGCAGATCACCAGGGCGGCGCGCGCGGCCGGTAAGCCGGTCGTCGTTGCGACGCAGATGCTCGAATCCATGATCACGAGTCCGATCCCAACGCGCGCGGAAGTATCCGACGTCGCGACCGCAGTCTTCGACGGCGCGGACGCGGTGATGTTGTCGGCGGAATCGGCGTCGGGGAAGTATCCGGTCGAGGCCGTGGGGATGATGGATCGTGTCGCGCGTTCGATCGAGGGCGATGCGCAGTATCGCATGGTGATGGACGCACAACGCTCGGAGCCGGAAGCCACAACGCCCGACGCGATCACGGCGGCATCGCGCCAGGTGGCGCAGACGCTAAAAGCTGCCGCAATCGTTTGTTGGACGGGATCGGGATCGACGGGCTTGCGCGCATCGCGCGAGCGGCCGGGCGTGCCGATCGTCGCATTGACACCGGTCGCCACCACGGGACGCAGGCTTGCGATCGCGTGGGGCTTACACTGCGTCGTCACGGAAGATGCGCACGATCATGAGGACATGGTCGACCGCGCTTGCCAAATCGCCTTTCGCGAAGGCTTCGCTTCCTCGGGTCAGCGGATCGTGGTTACGGCAGGCGTTCCGCTCGGGACGCCAGGTGCCACGAACTTGCTGCGCGTTGCGTTTGTTGGGCGCCGAACGTCGGGCGTTCCCGGTGCCTAGGTCGGCGGTGGTTTTTTTTCGGCGTCGTTGGTGAGCTGGCCGGCGCGGCGCGCGATCGCCTCAAGCATCGGGTTCAGCACGACGGCGCGGCGGTAGGCGGCGAGTGCTGCCCCCTTGTCGCCGGCAGCTTCGGCGATTTGTCCAACCATGGCGAGAGCGCGGAAGTGGCGCGGTTCGAGGTCAAGCGCCCTTTCCAGGTCGGCGGCGGCTTCTTGTTGACTGTCCATGGCGACCAGAAGTTCCGCGCGGCGGAACCAGACTTGCGCGTAGGTGGGCTTCATCTCGGCGACGGAGTCGAGCAGCTTTTTCCCCGTCGCAAAGTCTTGTGCGGTTACAGCGCTTTGCGCGCGCGCCATCAGCACGTCGACCGTGTCGCTACCCGAGAGCGTCCATATCTCTACGATCTTCGCTTCGATGGCGGCGGCCTCAGGCGCGGTGCGCACGGTTCCGAGTTGGGTAAACAAACGACCGAGGCGCGGGTCGTTCTGATCCGCGTGGGCCGGAAAAAGGGCGAGTGTTGCAATCGCCAGGGCTGCCAGGAGGGGGCGCATGCGCGGTATGCTACGACTTCAAGGGGGCAAGTCCAGCGGCTTTCGGCATGAAGATTACCCGGCGAGAACTCGGCGGAATGGCGGCCTCGTTGCCGTTCGGCGCGCGCGCAATCGTGAACGATCCCGAGGTCGTGATCGTGGGCGCGGGTGCGGCCGGTATCGGCGCGGCTCAAACGCTGATCAACGGCGGACGGCGCGTGCAGATACTCGAAGCCGCGCCGCGTGCCGGCGGACGCTGCTATACGGATACTGCAACGTTCGGGTTGCCATTCGATGTCGGTGCGGGTTCGCTGCACAACGCCGACAAGAACCCGCTTGCCGGTATGGCGAAGCTCTACGGGTTCGAGACGCGAACTCACGATGCCATGGAGACGTTGTTTGTCAACGGTGCACGCGGCGTCAACGCAGCTTATGAGCGGGCGTTCGACGCACTGAGCGGCGCACTGTCGGATGCGGCCGAGGGCGAAGAGGACTTCGTCGCTTCCGCCGTGCCATGGCCGGAGGTCGATGAAGAAGCACGAGCGTGGCTGCCGACGGCGGCCGCTGCGATCGGCCCGTTCGAAATGGGTGTCGACTTCGAGGACATGTCTGTCAAGGACTGGGCACTGCGCGACGAGACCGAGCCCAATAAATTCGTTCGCCAAGGTGTCGGCACGCTGATCGGCCGGATGGCGGGCGGCTTGCCGATTGCGGTCAATACGCCGGTGCGCGGGGTCGCGAGTTATGGCCGCGACGTGCGCGTTACCACCGATCGCGGCACGTTGCGTGCGCGAGCCGCCATCGTGACCGCATCGGTCGGCGTACTGTCGGCGGGGGCGATACGCTTCGAGCCGCGGCTCGGCACGATTGTCGAGGACGCGCTTGCCGGAATGCAAATGGGATTGGTGAGTAAGATCGCGCTTGCCTTCGCGCCTGGGAGCCCGATGCTTCGGGTAGCGGAGGGTAGCGTGCTGGTGCCGCAAGTGGGCGGCGAGCGGGGGCACTACTTCCTAGCACGCCCGTGCGGCGCCCCGATTGTTGTTTGCTTCATCGGCGGATCACTGGCGTGGGATCTCTCAAACCAAAGCGGCGCGACTGCAGTGTTATTCGCGCGCGACCGTCTGCGCGCGCTGTTTGGCGGTGATGTGGATCGCGGATTTCGCGGCGGGTCGGCGTCGGCTTGGGGAACCGATCCGTTGACGCGTGGGGCGTATGCGGTGACGCGGCCGGGCGCGTGGCGCGCGCGCCACGCGCTTGGCGCTCCGATCGCCGGACGCGTGTTTCTCGCCGGTGAGGCGCTCGCAGGGAAGGCAGCGCAAACTGTGCACGGCGCCTATCAGAACGGACAGGCAGTCGCGCGGCGGGTGTTGCAGCTGCTTAAGACTTGAACGGCGAGGGGCCGCCAGTCGCCCAATCGATTAGTTCGATCGTGTGAACCACGGGCACGGGGACTGCGGCTTTGATCTGCGCCCAACAGCCGATGTTGCCGGTGGCCACGATCTGCGGTTCGGTCGCCATGAGCGCGGCGGCCTTGCGTGTTTGCAATTGGCCCGCAATGTCGGGTTCGAGGACGTTGTAGACGCCAGCGGACCCGCAGCAATTCGTGTCGCGCGATTCAACGACTGCGAAGCCAAGTTTGCGAAGCAGCTGTGGAGCGATCGTGGGTTGCTTCAAGCCGTGCGTCATCGAACACGCGGAATGGTACGCGACACGCGTGCCGCTGTGCGCGGTGCCGATCCGCAGTGTCGTATCCTTTAGAACATCTGCGATGTCGCGCGTGCGGCTGGCGATGTTCGCGGCGCGTGGCGTGGATAACTGAAACCCGTAGTCGCGGATTGTCGTGGCGCATCCTGAGGCGGTGGTGACAATCGCATCGAAAGGGCCATGCGCGTCATCCGTTGCGATTTCGTTCACGAGGGCGGTCGCGTGGCGCTCTGCTTCAGCGGTTTGGCCCAAATGTTGATTGAGTGAACCGCAGCAGCCGGTGCCTTCGACGGTCGTGACATCGAAACCGTGCCGGGTGAGGACGCGGATGGCGGCCGCGGTAATGTGAGGTGCCACGACTTCCTGCACGCAACCCATGTGCAGAGCAACGCGCATTGCTGCCGGTACTTCGGATTTGTGATGCCGTGCTTTGGCGCCGGGACCATGAACGCCCAACCGCGCAGCGGTCTGCGCGGCAACGCGAAGCATCTTCGGGAGCAACGGCGAGACGATCGCGCCGATGCGCGCAAGCGACAGTGCGACGCGCAGCTTCCGACGATCGGGCAGCACATCGCCTAACATCCGGCGCAGCCAGCGTTGGGCGAACGGGCGCGTCGCTTTGCGTTCGATGTGGGCGCGCCCTTCGTCGATGAGGCGCGTGTAGTTCACACCGGAAGGACAGGCGCTGACGCACGCGAGGCATGACAGGCAGCGGTCGATGTGCGCGACGACTTTCTCGCTCGGGGTGCTGCCGGTTTCCAGCATGTGCTGGATCAGCTGGATGCGGCCACGGGGGCCGTCGAGTTCGTCGCCGAGCAGCGTGTAGGTCGGACACGTCGCGGTGCAGATGCCGCAATGGACGCAGGCGCGCAACTGTTTCTCGGCGGCAACGAGATGCGGGTCGGTGAGTTGGGCAGCCGAGAAGTTCGTGCGCATCAGAGGTCTTTGACTATGCGGCCAGGATTCAAAATTCGTGCCGGATCGAACGCATCTTTCAGGCGTTGCGTCAGTGCGAGCGTTGCCGAGTCGAGCGGGGTAAAGATGTCGTCTGTCGGAGCGCTGGCGCGCAGTGCGGTGGCATGGCCGCCGAGCGATTGGGCAACGGCGTGCACGTTTGCGACGCTGTCGAATTCGAGCAACAACAGACCGCCCGCCCAATCGGCGACCCAGGTTTTCGGCTTGAGTTCTTGGATCGCGATTTCAGCGGCGGTTGGCGGAAGCGAAACGCGCCAGAGCGGCGTCGACGCGCCGAACAGCGGAAACACTTCCCCGATCGTATGAAAGAGATTGGCGCCCTCCTCCGGGTCCAGTACGCGCGCGCCGCGTGCGACGGTGCGGCAGAGTTCGTCCTTGCGCGCGACGACGCCGTCGGCTTGGCCTTCGAGGCGGATGAGTGCCCGCGACTTCGCCGCGATATAACTCAGGCCCGTCGGATCGAACGGCGAAGCGGCCACGCCTCGCAGAAGCCGAAGTGCTGGCCCAGGGTCGAGTCCGTCGAGCGCCAGGACGCAGGTCGCGTTGCGTGGCAAGGCCCGCAGCGTCAGCTCGGTCATGGCGAACAGTGTGCCGAACGAACCGGCTGCAAGTTTCGGAAGGTCGTACCCGGTGACGTTCTTCACCACGCGGCCGCCGGCTTTGAAACGCTCACCCTTGCCATTGACGGCGTGAAAGCCCAGCAAGTGATCGCGCGCCGCACCGGCGGCGAAGCGGCGGGGGCCGTTGACAGCGGCGGCGACGACACCACCGATCGTGGCGCCGCTGCCCGTGGGTTCGAATGCCAGCATCTGATTGTGTTTTGCGAGCGCTGCTTCGACTTCCGCGAGCGGCGTTCCGGCGCGCGCCGAGAAGACCATTTCGTCCGGTTCGTACATCGTGATGCCGGAGAGACCCGAGAGCTTCAGCACCGTGTCTGTTGCGACCGCGTGGCCAAGCGTGCGTTTTGTGCCGTTGCCTTCGAGTGCGAGGGGCGTGCGTGCCGCGAACGCTTCGGCGATCGCTTGTTCAACTTCATCATCGGTTTCGGGTTTGAGGATGCGCATCACAATCGCGGCAGGTTGGGGAACGGCATGCGACCGTGATGGACATGCATCGCGCCGCCTTCGACACAGGCGGAGAGCGAGGGGAATACTTTGCCGGGGTTGAGCAAGCTTTGCGGGTCGAACGCGCATTTCACCCGTTCTTGAACCGCGAGGTCGGTTGGGGCGAACATCAATGGCATCAGGTCGCGTTTTTCGACGCCGACACCGTGTTCTCCGGTCAATACACCACCGACATCGACGCAGAGCTTCAGAATCTCCGCACCGAACTTTTCGGCCCGTTCGAGGTCGCCCTGCTTCATCACGTCGTACATGATGAGCGGATGTAAGTTTCCGTCGCCGGCGTGGAACACGTTCGCGACGGGCAGGCCGAATTCCTTCGACATTTCGCCGATGCGACTCAGCACCGCGCTCAGCGCGCGGCGGGGGATCGTGCCGTCCATGCAAAGCATGTCGGGGGCGATGCGGCCGGCGGCGGCGAAGGCAGCCTTGCGGCCTGCCCATATTTGGTCGCGTTCGGCGTCGGAGCTGCTTGCCTTGGATTCGAGCGCGCCGTTCTTCTTTGCGATCGCGTCGACTTCGGCGGCGGTGGCGCGAACTTCGACCTCCATGCCGTCGAGTTCGGCGATCAGAATTGCGGCAGCGGCGCGCGGGTAGCCAGGCGCGCAATAGGTTTCGATCGCGTCCATCGCGAAGCGGTCCATGATTTCCATCGCGGCGGGGATGATGCCGGCTGCAATCACGTCGGCGACGCATTGGCCGGCCGCTTCGATCGAGGGAAAGGCGATGAGCAACGCCTTCGCGCTGGGCGGTTTGCGGCGGAGGCGCACCGTCACCTGCGTCACCACGCCGAGCAGGCCTTCACCACCTGTGATGAGCCCTAAGAGATCGAGCCCTGGCGCGTCCAAAGCCTTGCCGCCGAAGCGCACGCGAGAACCGTCGATGAGCGCGAACTCGACGCCCATGAGGTTGTTCGTTGTCAGGCCGTATTTCAGGCAGTGAATGCCGCCCGAGTTTTCGGCCACGTTGCCGCCGATCGTGCAGGCGATTTGGCTGGAAGGATCGGGCGCGTAGTAGAAGCCGTCGGCTTCGACGGCGCGGGTGATCGCGAGGTTCGTCACGCCCGGCTCGACCACCGCGCAGCGGTTTTCGAGGTCGATTTCGAGGATGCGGTTCATGCGCGAAAGGCCGAGCAAAATGCCGTCGCCAAGCGGCAGTGCACCGCCCGACAGCGATGTTCCCGCGCCGCGTGGTACGAGTTTCAGCTTGTTCGTCGAACAGAACGCCAGTACCGCGCCGACTTCGCCGGCGGCCTTGGGCAAGACGACTGCAAGCGGTTTCTGCCGGTATGCGGTTAAGGCATCGCAATCGTAGGCGACGAGCGCATCGTCATCGGCGACGACACCATCGGGAACGAGCGCACGCAATCCGGCGATGAGATCGCCGCGGCGCGCCAGGATGCTTGAATCAAGTTCCGGCATCTGCATGCCGGCAGTATTAAGGGTCGATGGCGTGAGCCGCCAGGCCGGGGACTTAGCCCTGACGCGCCTTAAAACGCGGGTTCTTCTTGTTGATGACGTAGACGCGGCCTTTGCGGCGAACAACGCGGCAGTCCTTGTCACGGCCCTTCAGCGATTTCAGCGAGTTGCGGATCTTCATCGGTCGGGTCCTAAGGCGCGCAGTTTTGGCGGCGTTTTTCGAGGGGCGGAGCATTAGTGTGGCACTTCCAGGTTGTCAACCGGCCAAAGCACCGCCGGGGGCGCTGATTCCCTTGCTTTGCGGCCCTTTCTCGTGTCATCCGAGTCGTCATGTTTGTCGCACGTTTCTCAATGATTCCCGCCCGCGTCCTGGGTGCGGTGATCTTCGCGCTGGCCACCCTGCCCGCCCAGGCAGATGCGGTCAGGATGTCCTCACCCGTTCCGGATGCGGCCGACCGCACGGCCGCGTTCGCAACCTGGGTCGAGGGTGTGAAGGCGGAGGCTCGTACGAAGGGCATCAGCCAGAGCACCCTGGATGCTGCGTTCGAGCGCGTCGATTTGAACGAGCGGGTGATCGAGCTCAACGAGAACCAGCCCGAGTTTTCGCGCGCGATCTGGGACTACATGGACAGCGCCGTGTCGTCCGACCGTGTGTCGAAAGGCCACCAGATGATGCGCAAATACCGCAAATCGATGGGGCGGGCGGAGCGGAAACATGGCGTGCCCTCGAGCGTCATCACGGCGATCTGGTCGCTGGAGAGCAATTTCGGCCAGAACCTGGGCGGGTTCAACGTGATCGAGGCCCTGGCCACGTTAGGCTTTGAGGGGCGGCGCGCTTCGTTCGGACGCGAGCAGTTGCTTGCGGCGCTGCGTATTTTGGAGAACGGCGACATCTCGGCCGGGCGCATGATCGGCTCTTGGGCCGGCGCCATGGGGCAGACGCAATTCATCCCGACCGTGTTCCTGCAATACGCGGAAGACGGCAACGGCGACGGCAAGCGGAACCTTTGGGATACGCGGGCGGACGTGTTCGCGTCGACGGCGAACTATCTTGAACAAAAGGGTTGGGTCGAGGACGCGCCGTGCTTCGACGAGGTACGGGTGCCCGAGGGGTTCGACTACGCACAAGCCGATATCGGCACGGAAAAATCGATCCGTGACTGGTCGGATATGGGTGTGACTCTTTGGGACGGACGATCGTTGAAGCGGCGCTCGGAGCAGGATGCGAGCGCGCCAGCCGCGATCCTTTTGCCTGCGGGACACAAAGGCCCCGCGTTCATCGCCTATCCGAACTTCAAAGTCGTGCTCGCCTACAACAACGCAATCTCGTATGCGCTGGCGATTTGCCAATTGTCGAACCGGTTCAACGGCGGCACCGGCTTCCATACGCCTTGGCCGCGCGAGGAGACGCCGATCCTTTCGCGCACCGACCGCGTGGAGCTGCAAATGCTGCTTGCGCAACGCAAGTACGACGTGGGTGAGCCGGACGGCGTGATAGGACGCCGTACGCGCGAGGCCATCCGCGGCTATCAGCGCGGTGCCGGCATGAAGCCCGATGGGTTCGCGACGCTGGCGCTCCTACAGAGTCTGCGCCAGTCGCCGGTTCCGAACTAAGGCCTAGGCTGCGATCGCTTTGCGCTTCATCGCTTCGGCGACGGCCTGAACACGTGTCGCCACGCCCAGCTTCTTCTTTGCGTTTTCGATGTGGAAGCGCGTGGTGCGCGGGCTAATCGTCAAGATCCGGCCGATTTCGGCATCGGTTTTGCCCGCAGCTGCCCAGCTCAAGCACTCCACTTCGCGCGGCGACAGCATGCCGGCGCCGGCGCGGCGCGGGTTTGCCACCAGATGAATGACCTGCTCGAACGCGCAGTAAGCAAGGAGATGCAACGTCGAGCGGACGATCGGAGCCATGTCCGGCTTGTTGCCGCCCAACAGCACGATACCCTCGAGCGCACCGGCGCTGCGGATCGGGATCATCACGCCGTCGAGAACGTTCAGCGAGAGGTTTATCTGCACCAGCGCACGGCGCTGATGGACTGAAAGCGGCATCGCCCAAAGCTCGGCAGCGGAGTACGGCCGCGCTTCTTTCAACGCATGAGAGATCAGCGGGTTGTGCTTCAAGAGTTCGAGCTTATCGAACGACTCCGAAGGCATGTCGCTGTAAAGCACGCAGCCCGAAGCCTGGTCGATCACGCTGTTCTTGCCTTTGACGACCAGCATGTACTGAAAGCCCTGCGTTTCCGCATAGGTCTTGATCGCTTTCCAGACGGACTCAGGCGCGGATGCGCGTCCAATTTCTTCAATCGTGTCGACGATCGTCGTGCGTAGTTCACTCATAATTTTCTTCCTCTGCACGCGGGGTTGCCGTGCGTTCCGAAGGTCTTCGTTGTGACGGATCAGGCTGCGATCGCGTGTACCTTGAGTGCCTCGGCGACCGCTTGGACGCGCGTCGCCACCTGCAGTTTTCGCTTGGCGTTCTCGATGTGGAATCGCGCGGTGCGGGCACTGATCGAGAGGATGACCGCGATCTCAAGATCGGTCTTACCGGCCGCGACCCAGTGCAGGCATTCGACCTCGCGATTCGTGAGATTGTGCGCCTTTGTCGCCGTGCCGTTCGCCAGATCTTGCGCCCGCGTGAACGCGGTATGAGAGGCCAAGTGGAGCAGCGAGCACGACAGCGGCGACATGTCGGGCTTCAAGCCACCCAGCATGACGATGCCTTCGAATTGACCCTTGCGTGCGATCGGGAACGTCCATCCGTCGCGCACGTTGAGCGAGACGCTGACACGCTGAAACACGCGGCTCTGATTGGCGGTGAGATGCGTCGCATTTGCTTCCGCGTTCGAGAACGGTTCGAGCTGAAGCAACGCCCTGGTGATCAGCGGATGGTGCGGACCGAAGCCCTCGCGATCGAACTCTGCGGCAAAGCCTTGCGGCGCGTCGATATAGACGATCGCGTCCGCAATGCGGCGCGGCAGGTCTGACGTACGCTTTAGAACTGTCAGATGCTCAAAGCCGAACGGCGCGGCAAACGCCTTAAGCTGGCGCCAGATTTCATTGTTGTTGGTGACAGAGTTCAAGTTCCGCGCGAAACGCGCGGCGTCTGTTGAAGGCCCGTGCATGGCAATCCTCGCAAAGAACACAGAGCCTGACGTTCGTGTGAGTCAGGGTTGGGTTATTTACGAAGGCTGTGCTTGCGCCCTGGAGAGCCTTCTCGGTCGCCCGAAATGTCAGTGGAAACACTGACAGGATTATTAATAAGGCTACCCTGGCATTTTGGCTATAGTCTAAGAATGAACTCTAGATAAAAATCGATCACGAGGACGTGATCAGGTCGTTCATCTAGGGTGGCTGAATGTCGGAAGAATTTCCGTCAAACGTTTGAATCACTGCGGTTTTTATGCGCGAATTGGTGATCACGAACAGCAGCAACAATATCATCAGAACTGCGCCGAACCAATAGGGCGCAACGTGGCTCCAAGAATAGAGTCCATTGCCGACCAGTGGCGCGAAAATAAAGCCTGCCGCGCCCGCGCCCCCTGTCAGACCCGCCATTGCGCCCTGCTCTTCGGAGGAAACGGAGAGCGAGGCTGCGGCTGCGATGCCTGGACGGAGCATGCCGAAGCCTAGGCCCGAGAGCACCAATGCGAACGACAAGAGGCCGTAGTTCGGGGACACGACGACGAGCAAGTTCGAGATAATCGCCACGATGATGCCCGCGATGATCAGGAAGCGCGTTGTGAGCTTGAAGCGCTGCACGAGAACGAACTGGGCGAACAATGCAGCTATCGCCATACCCATGAGGGCGACGCCCGCGAGCTGTTGGGTTTCGGAGATCGAGAGCTTTTGCATGTCGCGGATCATGAAGGCGACCGTCTGGGTCGGGATTGAGCCTGCGGTGCCCTGCATCACCGCAAAGACCACGAACGGCAGGACGCGCGGATCGAACCAGGAGAGCGCCTTTTCGATCTTGCGCTGATGCGGTGCCGAGCGCTCGGGAAGGAGCAACCACACGGCGATTGCCGAGACGAAGGCCATGAACGCCACGAAATAGAGCGGGGCTACGACGCCGAATACCGTTAGCGCGGCACCGACGCCTGGACCCACCGCCGCGCCGAGACCGAACGCTGCGTTCAACATCGCGATGCCTTCGGTGCGTTCGGAGGCGCTGGTGCGGTCGGCGATGTAGCCTTGGGCGGCGGGATACGCGCCCGCACCGAACAAGCCGTAGATCGAGCGCGTCGACACCATCAGCGGAAAGATCAGCGCCGCCGGGATCATGTGCCAGAGACCGAACTGCAAGACGCTGGCGAACGTGAACGTCGAGATGGCGAAGGCCGCGATCCCGATCAGAATGACGGGGCGGCGGCCCCATACGTCGCTGCGCGCACCCCAGTACGCGGACGAGAACACCCAGAGCAGCGCCGACACGGCGAAGACGGCGCCGACGCCGATTTCGCTTAAGCCCAGATCTTTGGCCAACGGCGGCAGCATCGCGAACATCACGGTTTGGCCGAGGCCATTCGCGATCAAGCTGGTGAACAGCAGAGCCATCGCGCGGCGGCGGCCGCGTTCGGAGGTGGTGCCGTCGGCGTTTTCGGGCGCGAAGTTTTCGCGCGTGCGGTCGAGCCAGCTTTTCTGTTCGGTCATCACCTTGGTGTGCCCGTGGTGCGAGCGAGCGCGCAGATGACAAATGCGCGCAATGCGAGATCCTACTGCTCGAATTCGTCGCCGCCGGGCAGTTGACGCAGTTCTTTGACGCGGGCCTTCGTCATGTCAGCCATGCACAGCACCTGAGCCAGCGGCGCGTGAGTGCCGCCGTAGTAGATCTGGTATTGGTACTTGCAGTTCGCGTCGCGGAACGTGACCCAGGCGCGTTGGGCGTCGCGCAGGATGGCTTCGTTGTCGGGCATGTTCTCGTAACCCTGCGCCATCTTCGTCGATCGGTACCATTTGCGCGCTTCGGCGAGCGCTTTGGCGTAGGCGACGTTCAGTTCGGCGTCGGCCTTTTTGAAATCCTCGCCCGCGCACATCTTCATGTCGTAATTCGATTGCGGGTCTTTGCAATCGGCGGCATGCGCGATGCCGGCAGACGCCAAGAGCAGAAGAGCTGCGGTCACGAGGCGCATTCAGTTTTCTCCCTTCAATCTGATTTGCGAGGTGTCGGAGCGCCCGTCGGCGTCGACGACGGTGATGCGCGCGAAGCCTTCGCCGTCCGGCGTCCACCAGTTGTTCGCCGATTCCAGCGGCAGGCCGTTGACGATCCAGCGCAAAGGTTCGCGCCCGCCTTGGGCTTTCAACGGCAGGGCCTGCGGCTTCTTCGGGTTGTCGAGCGAGACGGTGGCGCCGTTCGGCGGAAATTGGATGCGCGGCGGCTGTATGCGCGTCAGGCCCGCCACCAATCTGGCGTTCGAGCGGAAGCGTTGGAGCGCGGGTGGGAGTTGTTCGGCGTTCTGCGCAATGAACGCACCGTCAGGCGGTGGCGAGGGCGAGCGGCTTTCTTGCGGCAGGAGGTCGAATACCTTGAGCAGCAACGGCGCGGCGTCGTTGCGGCCGATGTGGCCGGCGCGCGTGGAGCCGTCGGCGCGGCCGACCCAGATGCCGACGGTGTACGTCTTTGAGAAGCCCAGCGACCACGCGTCGCGATAACCGTAAGAGGTGCCGGTCTTGAACGCGATTTGGCGCGCGCGTTCGATGCCTTGTCCCATCGACCAGCCGTCGGGAAGGTTTGCGTCCTTCAGCGTATCGGCGAGGTACCAGGCGGCGGCGCGGCCGAACAGGCGATGGACCTCGCCCTCGGGCGCATCATCGCGGTAGCGGAGCGCGCGCACCTCGCCGCCCGAGGCGATGCCGGCGTAGAGCATCGTCAAGTCGCGCAAGGAAATGCCGACGCCGCCGAGGGCCAAGGGGAGCGACGGGATCGCGCCCTTCTTCGGGAACTGCAGATCGGCACCGGCGTTGCGCATGGTCGCGGCCAGCCGAACTGGGCCGACGCGATCGAGCAGGGCCACGGCTGGAACGTTCAGCGACATTTGTAAAGCGGTCGCGACGGTGACGGTGCCTTGGAAGCCGCGGTCGAAGTTGCGCGGCTCGTAGTCGCCAAACATCGTGGGCTTGTCGTCGATCAGGGTCTGCGGGTGGACGATCAGTTCGTCGAACGCGATGCCGTAGATGAAGGGCTTTAGCGTCGAGCCTGGTGAGCGCGGCGCGTTGCCAAGATCCACCTGGCCTGCCTGCGTCCAGAAGTTCGCGCCGCCTAGATAGGCCGCGACGCGGCGCGTCTTGTTCTCGACCACGATGACGGCAAGGTTTGCGTCATCGTCGAAGTATGTGCGTTCACGGTGCGCCAGGTCTTCGAGCTTCGCCTGCACGCGGCCGTCGAGCGTCGAGATGATAACGGGTTCGTTCGTCTTGTTCTCCGACAGCAGCGCTTGTGCCAGATGCGGCGCATGGAACGGGAAGCGCTGGCGACGATCGGGGATTGGTTCTTGTTTCGCCTCTGCGGCATCGCGGGGTGCGATAAGGCCCCGTTCGGTGAGCGTGTCGATCACGCGGTCACGCGCTGCTTTCGCGATCGCCGGGAAGCGGTCGGGGCGGCGGCGTTCGGGCGACTGCGGCAGCGCTACGAGGAGTGCTGCTTCGCCCACGGTCAGATGTTTCGGTTCCTTGCCGAACCAGGCGAAGCTTGCGGCACGCACGCCCTCGAGGTTGCCGCCGTACGGCGCCAACGTCAGATAGCGATCGAGGATCTCGTCCTTCGTCAGGTGCCATTCGAGCTGCAGCGCGCGGGCCATCTGCAGCACCTTGGCGCCGAATGTGCGCTCGCGCGGCTCCATGAGGCGAGCGACTTGCATGCTGATCGTGGAGGCGCCTGAGACGACGCGCGCCTTGGCCGCAAGCTGATAGGCGGCGCGCACCATTGCCAAGGGATCGACGCCCGGGTGATCGCGGAAGCGGTGGTCTTCCCAGGCGAGCAGCATGCGCTGATAGCGTTCGTCGACTTGCGCAGGGTTCACCGGCAGGCGCCAGCGGCCATCGTGTGACGTGAAGGCGCGGAGCAGGGCGCCGTCGGACGCAGTGACAATGACAGAGCGGTCGTCGGCGCGCGTACCGGTGAGCGGGTTTAGACGGTCGGCAACGGCTGCGGCGAACGCGATGCCCACGACGGCGAACGCGGCAATGATGGATGGCGTGCGTAACTTAGCGAGGACGCTCATGACTTGGCGAGGCCTACCCTCACCCCCGGCCCCTCTCCCTCCCGATGCCGGGAGGGTGAGGGGTGCTTGGTGTTATTTCGCCGCAACCGTCATGGATCCCATGTTCGTGCGGGCCGTGATGTCGGGGGCGTACATATCCTCGACCACCGCAGCCGGCACCGTGTAGGAGCCCGGAACCGTTGCGCGCACGATATAGGCGAAGTGGAACGTCGGACGCGGGTGCTTCGCACGCTCTTCCGGCGTCGACGGCTGGTAGTTCGAGCCGATGTCGAACGTCGCCACGAAGCGGTCGTCGCGCGCTTCGGCGATGTTGGCCTGCGCCAATATTGGCAAGAACGAGTAGATCGTCGAGCCGTCGTCCTTGCGCTGAACCACGCCCTCAATCTCGAAGCCCGCGGGCAGGAGATCGAGCAGCGCCATCAGACGCGCGCGGTTGTCGGACATTTCACCCGAGAGACGCACGATGAAGCGGTTCATCGTCAGGATCGCTTTCGAGATCGAGACGCCGTTCTGCGTTGCCGGCAGCGGGTTCGCCGGAATGCCTTCCGACGAGACGATGCGCCAGACGTCCTTCTGGCCATTGTTCTTGAGCGAGATCGATTGATCCATCTCGGCCAAGGTCGGGCTGAAGCGCAGCACCTTGCCGCTCGCCTTCGCGGCCGCGCCGGAGACCGTGACATTCACGGGCGGCGTTGCTTCTTCGATTTCATGCGCGGCGAGCAGCATCCACGCCTTTTCCTGCGTCGTCGTGTAGTTCAAACGCGGGTCGAAGCCTTGGACGCGGGCGACGAGTGCCGGGATGAGACCCGCCTGCCCTGCCCGTGCGGACATCGCGGTCAAACCCGAGACGTCGCGGAGCAGCGAACCGTAATACGTCGTGTCGGAGACGTATTTCACCGGATCGGCACCTGCCGCGAGGTCGCGTGCCTTCGTGAACGCCGGAGCGGCACGGGCGCGGTCGCCGATGTCGGCCAACGCTGCGCCCATGAGGCCGAGCGCGAACGGATTGGTCATTCCTTCGACGCGCGTGTCTGCGAAGTAGCGCAGTTCGCTTGGGTTCAGCTTGCCGGCGCGAGCCAACAGATAGAAGCCGTAGGCGCGTGCGAGGTCGGTGTTGCTTTCTGTGCCAGACGCCTTGCGTGCCCATTTCAGCGCGCGTTCGATGCCTTCCTCAGGAATCACATACTTGTGGTCTTTGGCCTGCATCAAGAAGTCGGTGGCGAACATGCCGATGTAGTTGTCGGCCTCTCCCGAGATCGAACTCCACATGCCGAACGAACCTTCATAGGTCTGCATGTCGAGGATGCGGTAGGCGGCCTCCTGCACGCGGTCCTTGATGTTCTTGTCCTGCTTGACCTGCGCCAAGAGCGCCATGTCGTTGTAGTAGACGAGCGGGAAGGCGCGGCTGGTTGTTTGTTCGATACAGCCGAACGGATAGCGGTCGAGCCAGCGCAGCAGACCCGGCACGTCGTCAAAGCCGCGCCCGCTCGTCACCGTGACCGCGACTTGCGCCGTGCCCGGTTTGAACGAGGCGAGCAGTTCCTTGCCGAACTTCGTGTCCGCGCCCGGTGCGATGACGGCGACGTCTTCCGACGACACCGGCAGCTGCGGTTCGCGCACTTCGATCGGCCACGAGCGGTCGACCTTGAAGCCGTTCGGACCTTCGACGTGGAGCGTGACGGAGCCGACGCCTACGCCACCCGCCTGAAGGGGAACCGGCGTCAAGGTGCGCTGGTTTGCACCCAGATTCATCGCCAGTGCGCCGCCGGGGCTCGATACTGGGCCGGTTCCTTTGATCGTCGCGGTGTAGCGGCCAGGTGCGCCTTCGACGTTGTGCATGTTCAACGCGGCGCTCATTTGGTCGCCCGGTGCAATGAAGCGCGGCAGAATGACTTCGGCCACGACATTGTCGCGCACGGTCATCGGCATTTCGGCGTGGCCGAGCTTGCCGTTTGTGTAGGCGACCGCCATCAGGCGCAGTTCGCCTGCGAAGTCAGGCACGTTCAGCGTGATCGAGCCTTTGCCGCTGTCACCCAAGGCGACGAGCCCTGAGAACAACGACACCGTCTTTTGCGGGACGACGGCGAGCGAGCGTCCGCCCACGCCGTCACCACCGGTTTTGAGTTCACCGACGATCGCGCGATCGGTCGAGATCAACCGGCCATAGTCGTCGCGCATGTCGAGACCCAGACGGCGCTTCCCGAAATAGTGGTTGTTCGGGTCAGGGCTTTCGAAGTCCGTCAACTGAAGAATGCCTTCGTCGACCGCGGCGAGCGTCACGTAGACGGCCTCACCCCAACCCTGGTTCTTCACCTCGATCGGGATCGAGACGAGTTGGTTCGGCTTCACCTTCTTCGGTGCACCGATCGTGACGGCAAGCGTGCGCGGCGCCGGATCGACGGCGAGCCAAGCCACGCCGATCGCGCGCACGGGAGCACGCGTCTGCACGGACGCGAGCGGACGATAGTGCGTGACGAGCGCGTAGGCGCCGGCGCCCCAGTCGGACGACACGGGGATCGAGACCGTCGTGCCGGACGCCGAGACGTCCACCATCTTGGTGAAGTGGATCTTGTTCGAGGCGACGACGATCAACGCTTTGCCGTCGGTCGGCGCGTTGATCTTGATGCGTGCGCTGTCGCCCGACGCGTAGAGTTGCTTGTCGGCCGTCACCTGCACGCGGTCCGGACGGTCGTTCGAAGCACCCGAGCCCCAGCCCGACCAGAAGCGGTAGGACGTGCTGGCGCCGCTTGCGGGATCGGCCACCGTCAGGCGGTAAGAGCCCCATGGCAACGCCTTCGACACTTTGAACGCTTTGCCGGCACTCAAATCCGTCTTGCCGCCCGCCACGATGCGGTCATTGACGACGCGCTCGTACTTCCAGTCGTTGTCGACTTGGTACCAGCGGTAGTCCACGTCCTCGTTGACGAGTTCCCAGGTAACGTTGGCGACCTGCTTGAAGCGGCCGTCGGCGTCGACCGCGACCACGTCGAGGTTGGCGGGCGTGTTTTCCTGCACCGAGTCGTATTCGAATTCGGGGCGCACACCCAGCATCGTTTCGCGCGTGCGGACGGGCAGCGAGACCTGATCCGACGTCGTGCGGCCACCGGGTTCGAAGATCGCGATATTGATGTCGGCTTTGAGCGGGAGCGAGGTTTCCTTCAGTTCGTCGATCGCAGCCGTCGCTTGCGTCTTACCGGTCGCGTCGGTCTCAGGCACGTTCATCGTCACTTGCGTGCCTTCGAACGTGTCGTCGACTTTGCCGAAGCGATAGTCTTTGAGCGCGGCGACGGTCGCGAATGGCGTCGAGTCGCGCGTGATCGTCATGGTGCCTTCGCCGCCGAGGCCCGCTGCCGGCGCGCCATAGAGGAAGCGGCCATTGACATCGATGACGGCTTGACTGCCCGGACGCAGAATCTTCTGCGTGGGCTTCAGTTCGACTTTCAGCTTTTGCGGTACGAAGTCCTGCACGTCGAACGCGACCCGGCCCACCGGATCGCCTTTCGGGTCGATGTAGGCTGCCACTTGCCAACGGCCGCGCGGGGCAGTGTTCGTCAGCGTCACCGGCGAGGCGATGCCGCCTGCCTGCAAGTCCTTCACCGTCCACTTCTTGGCTTCCAAGCCGTCGGGGCGCGAGAGCACGAAGTTCAGCTGCACGTCGCCCATCGCTTTGGCTTGCTGATCGCGCAGCATCGTCGTGACGTTCACGGTCTCACCCGGGCGATAGACGCCGCGGTCGGTGTAGAGATAGGCGTCGATCGCATCCGGCGAGGCGCGGCCATCGACGCCACGGTCGGTCAAGTCGAACGCGGGACGGCGCAGATCGAGGAACGTGAAGTCATTGCCTGCCCCGTAGGCCATCACGACGACGGGTTCGGAGCCGCCAGTGCCGCGGGTAACGGCAGCGTCGAACTGTGCGCGGCCATCGCTGCCGGTCGTGCGGGTCACGAGTTCTTCGTTGTTGCGGGCGACGAGGGTCAGCTTCACGCCGGAGATCGGTGCAGCGGTTCGGAGCGAGCGGACGAAGACGTTGAGGCCGTCTTTGCCTTTGAACGTCGTCAACGCGAGATCTGTGTCGACCACAAACTGCGCCGCCTTGGGCTTCCATTCGACGTTTTCTTCGGTCGAGGATTTGTCGGCGGCGTCTTGCGCGATGACGAGGTAGGCGCCGGGCTGGCGCTGCGGCAGCGCTTTCCTGATCGGGAACAGCGTGATCGCTTCGTCGTTGCGGCGGTTGCCCGGAACCTTCAGCTGGCCGGTCCACACAACCGTGCCCTGCTCGCCTTCGATGTTGGAGCGTTCGTAGTCGTAGAATTCGCGCTGATCGACGACGCCGGTTTGCAGCTGCGACAGCAGACGGTCGCCCACGCGCACGACTTTGATGTCGAGGTTCGCCACGTTCACGGTCGTGATCGGCACGCCGTCGGTGTTTTCGCGCGGGAGGACCAGGCCGTTGCCGAAACGCACGAGTGCGGGCTTGTCGCGCAGTTCGACGGGCAGAGTTTCGGCTTTCGTCAGCTTCTCTTGGTCTTTACCCGTCACCTTCACCGCGGGCAGGCCCGGCTTCAGTTCGAGCTGATACGTCTGACCGAACGCCAAACCTTGAATGCAGAGGCGATCTTCGGAGACGCGCAGCGCGAACGTCGCTTCGGGATCGAACTTCAGATAGTCCTCGTACTTCGTCGCGCCGGTGTTATCGAGCTTGCGGGTGAAGACGAGACAGGCTTCCGGTTCGTCGCCCGAGGTTTGAACCTCGAGCCTGCGAAACGCGAAATAGGGTGCGGGTTCTTCCGGCGTTGCGGTGACGGGGCCACTTGTCGTGGTCCCGGTCGTGGCAGTGTCGCCGGTGATCGACGACGTGTCGGCCGTTTGAAGGCCGCCCTGCTGTCCGACGTAACGCACAGACAAAAAGATCGCCGCCGTGAGAGCCACGACGACGGCAAGAACGATCAGCACGCGCTGCATTTGATTTAAGTCCCCGAGATCAAAACAGTTCGGCGCGAAGGTCCAACCTGCGCCTTGGTTCCGCTTGTTAGCACATCATGCCGGTATGCACAGGTCAGCGGTGGCCGTCACACTCTGCCTCCATCGTGTTCGCTTTGGGGCACAAGTTCGGGTTGTTTGAGGCATTTTTTGCCGGGGCTTGTGCAACGCAGCAACGGGTGCGGTTCATCTTGCACCTGCTAGGTTCGGCCAATGCGAATCGATGTTGCGACGGATACCCTCAGGGTTGTTCAATCGCGACCTCGACGGTGGTCGCGGCTTATCTGGGAACAGCCCATGCTTGATCGAGTTTTTGCCGCGCGCGGGTGGCTCACCTGTGCCGTTTTTCTGCTGTCGGCGTGGCCTGCGGCGGCAGCGTGCGATACCGCCTCTGCCATTCAACGCGCGGGCGGGTCGATCGACGCGGCGGCTACGCGGGCGTTCTATGAGGCCTATGGCCCGGTCTGCGCCTGGGACGACAGCGACAGCCAGGTCCTGATTTCCATGCTGCAGATGGCGGGCGATCACGGGCTCGATCCCGAGATTTTTCACGGCTATGGCGCAACCCGAGCCGATGCATCGATGCGCGACGTGCTGTTGACGGACGGCGCACTGAAATACGCGGCCGCCATGACGCGCGGGCTGACCGGTGAGCCGCCTGCGAAGACCGACCTCGCCTATTCGCAATCGAACGCCGAGTTCGTGGACGGGTTGATCGATGCGCTGACGCAGGATGACCTCACGCGGTGGCTCGATTCGCTGCCGCCCAAGTCGCGGACCTACATGCAGCTGGTCGATGCCTTGCGGATGTACCGCGCCATCGACGCCGCCGGAGGGTTTCCGGTATTGCCCGACAGTTTGGTGCAGAAATCGAAGCGCAAGGGGCGCAATTTTGCGCCGCTTCGCCAGCGTTTGGTGCTGGAAGGCGACTTGGATGCCGATGACGGGTCTGAGAACTGGGACGCGTCGCTGGAGGCCGCGACCAAGCATTTTCAGGCGCGCAACGGGCTTCGCGCCGACGGCAAGATGACGTGGAAGACGCTTGAGAAGCTGAACATTCCGGCGAGCGACCGCGTCGCACAAATCGGGCTCAATCTCGAGCGCCTACGCGTGGAAGAGCGCGAGACGCCGGACACGCGGGTCGAGGTCAATATTCCGGACGCAACCGCCATCTATCACCGCAACGGCCAAGTCGTGCTTGCCATGAACGCAGTCGTGGGGGCGGCCGGCGGTCACGAGACGCCGACGCTGACCAGCATGATCGACACGGTGATCTTGAACCCGACGTGGACGGTGCCGCAGTCGATCATCAAGAAGGAGATCGAGCCCGCAATCCGGCGTAACAAGAACTACATCAGCAGGAACCACATGTACTGGGCGGGCGAGCAGTTGATCCAGGAACCGGGCGCGCACAACGCACTTGGCCGGGTGAAGTTCGACTTCCCGAACAAATACAGCGTCTATCTGCATGACACGCCCTCGCGGCGGGCCTTCACCGACCCCGAGCGCGCGCAGAGCCACGGGTGCGTGCGGTTGGAAAAGCCGCAGGAGCTGGCGGCGCTGCTGCTCGAAGGCGCGGAGCGTTGGAACCCGGACACGATTACCGAGGCGATCGACGCCGGCGCGACGCGTCGGATCGCCGTGCCGGAGCCGGTGCCCGTCGTCCTCACCTACAGGACCGCTTTCTTAGCCGAAGACGGTACGGTGAATTTCCGAGCCGACGTTTATGGGTGGGACACCAAGCTTGCGGCGAACCTGGCGCAAAAGGCGGCAGCCATGGGGGCAGAGCCAACACAGTGGTGAGCGATTTCGCGCACGCCTACCTGTGGCATCTGGTATGCGCGCCCTGCTCGTATTATTGGTGATTCAAGAAAATTGACGTGGGGGCGGCCGGATCACAACCGGCGGCTAGAGCAAGTGCGGTCAGGCCTATTTCTTCTGGGGATGCTTTTCCTCGCCGGGTGCGCATCGACGGTTGTAAACACAACCGATTCAGCAACCGTGGCGCGTCATGACGCGTTCAAAAGCGCCAACGTCACACTGCCGATGGGCACACTCGAAGCGGCGGAATGGACCATCAATCGCCCCGCGGCTTATGACCTTCTGGCTGCCAGCCAGTGGCGCGAACTTGCGGACCTCGTTCAGCGCAAAGGCATCAACAACGACCTCGCCTGGTATTACCTCGGCCGTGCCGCCGAAGGACTCGGCGATGCGAACCTGGCGCGTACCTATTATCAGCGCAGCCTAGATCGCACGAACTCAGAGAAATACAGCGCCACCTGCCAAGGCAAGGTGATGAGTATGTGCGACGGGTTCGATTTCCCCGACGTTGCACAAGCGCGCCTTGCGTCGCTGCAAGCGGCGGCGCCGGCCGACCCCTCGACACCCACGATCACGCCGCCGGCCGAAGGCGGTAAAACCAACGCGTTGTTGCGCACGGGTACGGGCTTTACCGTCGATCCTTCGGGCTTCGTCGTCACGAATTACCACGTCGTGCAGTCGTGCGGGGCGGTGTCGTATCTCTTGATGAATTCGAAGTCGGTCGATGCGACGGTCGTGGCCAGCGATCCGTCGAACGATTTGGCGCTGTTGAAGCTGAAGCAGGCATCGAAGGCGTCGGCCGTGTTTCAAGACCCGGAAAAGCTGCGCGCGGGCGACGATGTGATCGTGTTCGGCTATCCGCTGCTCGGCCAGCTTGCCAGCAGCGGGAACCTGACGCGCGGATCGGTGACGGCGCTCAGCGGCATTCGCGACGATGCGCGCTACTTCCAGATGTCGGCGCCCATTCAGCTCGGCAACTCCGGCGGGCCCGTGTTGAACGCGGGCGGACGGGTCACCGGGATCGTGACCTATAAGCTGAACGCGGCGCGCGAACTGAAGGCCACCGGCGACATTTCGCAGAACGTGAACTTTGCGCTGAAATCGTCGGTGCTGCGCGCGTTCTTGGACTCGAACAGCGTGAAGTATTCGCGCGCGGAAGCCTCCACCGCACAAGCACCGGCCGACGTCGGCGTCGATGCCGCAAAGTTCACCGGCATCGTCGGCTGCTACAAGAACTGACGCCGCCGCAATTAGCGGTATGATGGCGAATCGTAGCCCTCTGTAGTCTGTCCAACTCATGAATGTCGTCATCATCGGCGCGGGTCTTGTCGGCATTACGTCGGCCTATGCGTTGCATAAGGCGGGGGCGAAGGTTGTCGTCGTCGAGCGGCGTGACGGGCCAGGGCTCGAGACCAGTTACGGGAACGCGGCGCTTCAGCATCCGAGCCTTGTCGATCCGTGGAATTCGCCGGGTGTTGCGTGGGATCTTTTGAAGTGGATCGGGCGCGACGATGCGCCGATGCTGTTGCACCTCGCCCAAGTGCCGCAGTTGGCGGGATGGGGTTTGCGGTTTTTGCGAAACTCGAACCCCAAACGCTTCCACGCGAATACGCTGAAGAATTTGCGGTTGGCGTTGCTCGCCCGGCGCGAGATGGCGGCCATTCGCGAGGAGACGCGCGTCGCCTATCAATGCCGCAAGACGGGAACGCTGGCCGTCGCGCGGTCGGCTGAGGTGTTGAGTGCAGCGCAGGCGCATGCGGCCTTCATCGCGCCGCATGGAATTCAATCGCGCACGCTTTCGCGGGACGAGACGGTGGCGATCGAGCCGGCGCTTGCCCCCATTGCCGCGGCGATCCAGGGCGCCGTGTTCTATCCGGAGGACGAGCGCGGCGATCCGCATGCGTTTTCGGTGGAGCTGACGAACTATCTGACCGCGCGCGGCGTTACGTTCTTGTTCGACACGGAAGTGACGGCTTTGCGCGTGGATAAAAAGCGCGTGCGAGCGGTCGATACGTTGGCTGGTGAGATCGAGGCGGATGCGTTCGTGCTGGCGGCGGCGAGCTTGAGTCCCGCCCTTGCCGCGCCGCTGAAAGTTCGCGTGCCGATCAAGCCCGTGAAGGGGTACTCCGCCACGATCGAGGCCAAGGGCAATCCGTTCTTGCCCAAGACGCCGGTTTCGGATGCGGGTTTGCATGCGGCGGTGGTGCCGATCGGCGACGACCGGTTGCGCGTTGCGGGGACGGCTGAGTTTGCGGGCTTCGACGCCGCCGTGCGACGCCCACGCGTCGACAATCTGCTGAACCTGTTGAAGCGCATCTATCCGAAGTTCGTGGAGAGCGTGAATGCAGGCGACTTCGAGGCGTGGACCGGGTTTCGTCCGGTGAGCCCGGACGGCGTTCCGATCATCGGGGCGACGCGGATCTCGAACCTCTTTCTGAACACGGGCCACGGCCATATCGGTTGGACGACGGCGGCGGGGTCGGCGCGACTGCTTGCGGATGCGATGATGGGGCGGACGGCGGTGCTGCCACCCGGCGAGTACGCGTTGGCGCGGTTCTAATCTGGGCAGATGTGCCCGGGAAATAGGCAGAGCTAGAGTTGACGCCAGCGCTTTGGCGTTGCCTTCTCTGTTTATGGAACTGGCAAAGAATGAACGCGCGCGGCCCACGATCGTCAGCAATCGGGCGCGGCCGGGGATGGATAAGCCATTTTCCGACTACGCTTTGGGTGCGGCCTTCGACGAAATGTTCGGGCCGGACGGCGCGCCACGCGAGCACGCGGCGGCGCTTTATGAGGCGCTGACCACGCTTCCGGCCGACGAATTGGTGCGCCGGCAGCAGGCTTGCGACCAGTCGTTCCTGCACCAAGGCATCACGTTCACGGTTTACGGCAACGAGGAATCGACGGAGCGGATTATCCCGACCGACCTCCTGCCGCGCATCGTGCCGGGGGCCGAGTGGGACAAGCTGGATCGCGGATTGCGCCAGCGGCTGACGGCGCTGAATTTGTTCCTCAAGGACATCTACAACGAGGGGCGGATCCTGAACGACGGGGTCGTGCCGCGCGATCTGGTTTACGGATCGAAGCATTATCTGCGTGCGATGCGCGGCGTCGCCGTGCCGCTCAACGCGTATGTGAACGTCTGCGGGACCGACATTATCCGCGGCGAGGACGGCAACTTCGTCGTGCTTGAAGACAACCTGCGCGTGCCGTCGGGTGTGTCTTACATGCTGGCGAACCGCGAGGTGGTGAAGCGTGCGTTCCCCGATCTCTATCGTGCGTGCAACGTGCGTCCGATCGAGGCGTATGCGCAGGAACTCTTGACCACGCTGAAAGAGCTTGCGGTCGGGTTTCGCGACGAGCCGCGCATCGTATTGCTGACACCGGGCATCTTCAATTCGGCCTACTACGAGCACGCGTTCTTGGCGCGGCAGATGGGCGTCGAGCTTGTCGAGGGGCGCGATCTTCTGGTGCACGACAACGTCGTCTACATGCGCACGACATCGGGCGTGAAGCGGGTGGACGTGATCTACCGGCGCATCGACGACGACTTTGTCGACCCGTTGGCGTTCCGGCACGACTCGGCGTTGGGCGTCGCCGGTTTGATGAACGCCTATCGCGCAGGCAATGTGGTGGTCGCCAACACGATCGGCACGGGGGTCGCCGACGACAAGGCGGTCTATTCGTATGTGCCGGCGATCATCAAGTATTACCTGGGCGAGGAGTCGCTGCTCGGCATCGTGGAGACGCATCGCTGCCGGGAGCCCGCGTCGCTGTCGCATGTGCTCGATAATTTGGACACGATGGTGGTGAAGGCGGTCGGCGAGAGCGGCGGGTACGGGATGCTGGTCGGCCCGCATGCGAGTGCTGCGGAGCGCGAAGCGTTCGGGGCGCGCGTGAAGGCCGATCCCGACAACTATATCGGCCAACCTACGATTCAGCTTTCGACGGCGCCGTGCTTCGTGGGCTCGGGCATCGAGGCGCGGCACGTGGACTTGCGGCCTTATGTGTTGACCGGGCGCGAGACGCGGCTGGTGCCGGGCGCGTTGACGCGCGTTGCGCTCAAGCGCGGCAGCCTGGTCGTGAACTCCAGCCAAGGCGGCGGGTCGAAAGACACGTGGGTGGTCGGATGATCGGCGGGGCGGGAATGCTCTCGCGGGTGGCGGATTCGCTTTACTGGATGGCGCGCTATTTGGAGCGGGCGGAGCACAGTGCGCGGGTGCTCGCCGTGAAGCTTGAGGCCATGCTCGATCAAACGCCGGAAGATGCGGCCGAGGCTTGGGTGCGCGTCGTCGGTGCGCTCGCCTGGCCGATGAGCGACGAGGTGCAGGGCCAACCGATCGAGATTGCGCGCCAACTCACGCTCGACAAAGGCCATCGCTCGAGCATCATGAGTTCGGTCAAGCTTGCGCGCGACAATGCGCGGCAGGTGCGCGAGTTGATCTCGACTGAGATGTGGGGACAGCTCAATCAGCAATATCTGCGCCTGAACGCGCACGATGCGCCGCAACAGTGGAAAGCGCAGCCGGTCGGATTCTTGCGCAATATCGCGGACGACTTCTTGCTGTTTGCGGGCATCACGGATTCCACGATGCGCCACGGCGAGGGCTGGCATTTTATTCAGCTGGGCCGCCACATCGAGCGGGCGCTCTTGGTCAGCCGCTTGCTCGACCTCTACTTCGGCGACATGCCGGCCGACGTGCCGCACGAAGTGCGCGCGCCGCGATACTTCGAGTGGATTACGCTTTTGAAGCAAGCGACCGCGTTCGAGGCGTATTGCAAGGTCTATACGGCCGACGTGCAGCCGGCCAAGATCGCCGAGTTCTTGATCTTCGATCCGGAGTTTCCGCATTCGATTCGCTTTGCGG
The DNA here is from genome assembly GCA_044220975.1 of Micropepsaceae bacterium. Taxonomy (GTDB): domain Bacteria; phylum Pseudomonadota; class Alphaproteobacteria; order Micropepsales; family Micropepsaceae; genus SZUA-430. The sequence continues at coordinate 33,000 of JBGAPZ010000031.1, forward strand.
TCGACGGTATTCAGAAAGAGCTGCGCCATCTGGGGCCGGGCGGCGCGGTTGCGAAACGCATGCAGGCGGAGCGGTTGGCGGGGCGGCTGAAGGCCAGCCTGGACTACGGGCAGATCGACGAGTTGATGGCGGGCGACATCGACGCCTTCCTGCGCGGCATTCAAACGTCGTGCAAGCAGATCCACCAAGCGGTCTACGACGCGTTCATCGGCTACGCCGTCGACGAACTTTTGCCGGGATAGGAGCGAACCCATGTTCTATTCGATCCGGCATGTGACGCGGCATCGTTACGATGCGCCCGTGCGCGAGAGTGTGATGCAGCTTTACATGCAGCCCAAAAGCGACGGGTCGCAGCGTCTGCAGTCGTTTCAGGTGGCGACGAACCCGCGTGCGGGCCTGCAAGCCTATACCGACCATTTCGGCAACGCGGTCTATCACTTCGACGTGCCTGGCGAACATCAGGAGCTCACCGTCGAGGCCGATGCCGAAGTCGAGGTGATGGCGATGCCGGCGCCGCCCGAATGGGTGGACGGATCGGCGTGGCAGACGCTCGCTTCGCCGCAGGTGCGCGGCGAGAACTACGACATGCTGGCCCCGCACGGTATGGCGGTGGCGACGCCTTCGCTCACGACGTTCTTGAGCGAGCACAATCTGACCAAGACCGACGATCCGATGACGACGTTGCGCCGGCTCAACCGCACGCTGTTCGACGCATTCGCTTATTCGCCGGACACGACGGAGGTGGATTCGCCGATCGACGTCGCGCTCGAGAAGCGGGCGGGCGTGTGCCAGGACTTCGCGCATATCATGATCGCGACCGCGCGCGGTTGGGGCATCCCCGCGCGGTACGTGTCGGGCTATCTCTACACGAAGCGCGATGCGGGCGACCGCTCGGCCGCGGATGCGACGCATGCATGGGTGGAGGCGTTCGTGCCCGGCGTTGGCTGGGTCGGCTTCGATCCGACGAACAACGTGCTCGCGGGCGAGCGGCACATTCGTGTTGCGATCGGGCGCGATTACGACGACGTGCCGCCGTCACGCGGCGTGTTCAAGGGACCGGCGAACGGCGAGCTTGCGGTGGCGGTGCGCGTCACGCCCGCGCAAGCGCCCAGGCGGCGCGACGATTTCCTCCGCGTGGTGAAGCCGCTCACGAACACCGTCGAGCGCGGGCAAGCAGGCGACGCCGAGGCGCAGCAGCAGCAGTAGTCGTAGCGACGGCGCGGAAGACCCGCGCTTACTTCAGCGTTGCGAGGTACGCGACGACGTTCGCGCGGTCTTGGGGTTTCTTGAGGCCGGCGTAGGCCATCTTCGTGCCCGGGATTTTCACCTTCGGGTTTTCGAGATAGTCGGCGAGCACTTGCGCGGTCCAGGTGATGCCGGAGTTCTTGTTCGCGGCCGTGTAGGTGTAGCCGGCGACGGTGCCTGCCTTGCGGCCGACGACGCCGAAGAGCGTGGGGCCGATCTTGTTTTCGCCCGCCTTGGCGCTATGGCAGACGGCGCAGACGGTGAACTTCGTTTTGCCGGCGGTTGCGTCGCCCGTGAACGAGGCGCCGGTTGCGTCTTTGATCACGACGGGTGCGGGAGCGGCCGGAGGCGTGGCGGCAACGGCAAAGCTTGCGCCGGCGAGCAGCGCCGTTGCGGTCGCGATGAGAGCATGTACGCGCATGGTATCTCCTTGACTGATTGCCGGTTTGGTTCGCCCGTTGCACATGACATAATAGCGCTCGCGTCCAACCTCAACCGGATCACTTCAGCGCAGGCCCATGACCGAACGCTTACTCTTGCGCGCCCTTCGCGGCGAAAGCCTGACCCCGCCGCCGATCTGGCTGATGCGGCAAGCGGGGCGCTATTTGCCCGAGTATCGCCAGGTGCGTGCGCAGGCGGGCGACTTCTTGTCACTGTGCTATTCGCCAGCGCTTGCGGCGGAGGTGACGCTGCAGCCGATCCGCCGTTACGGCTTCGACGCGGCGATCGTGTTCGCGGACATCTTGCTGATCCCGCATGCGCTGGGCGTGGGGTTGAGGTTTGCGGAAGGCGAAGGGCCGAAGCTCGATCCGATTCGCGACGTGAGCGGCCTCGCGCGGCTTTGCGCTTCGGAGGCTGCGGTTGCGAAACTTGCACCGGTCTACGAAACGCTGTCGCTTTTGCGCGCGAAGCTGCCGGGCGAGACCGCGCTCATCGGGTTTGCGGGCGCGCCGTGGACGGTTGCGACTTATGTCGTCGAAGGCGGCGGCTCGTCGGATCAGGCAGCGGCGAAGCTTTGGGCTTACCGCGACTCGGACGGCTTTGCGCAGCTGATCGACCGTTTGACCGAGGCCACGATCCTCTATCTCGAGCGCCAGATCGAAGCGGGCGCCGATGTGCTGCAGCTCTTCGAAAGTTGGGCGAGCGGCTTGCCCGAGCCGATGTTCGAACGTCTGTGCATTCGTCCGATGGCGCGTATCGTTTCCGCGTTGAAGGCGCGTCACCCGCGCGTGCCGATCATCGGCTTTCCGCGGGGCGCCGGCGTGCTCGCGCTTCGTTATGCGGCCGAGACCGGCATCGACGCGATGAGCCTCGATCCCTCGCAGCCGATCGCGTGGATGCGCGCGAACCTCACGCGCAAGATCACGCTGCAAGGCAACCTCGACCCGATCGCGCTTGCGGCCGGCGGCGAGGCGCTGGCGTCGGGCGTGCGCGCGATCCTCAGCGCCGCGAAGGGTGCGCCGTTCGTGTTCAACCTCGGCCACGGCATTGTTCCGGGCACGGACCCGGCACACGTGCAGCGGTTGGTGGAGCTGGTCAGGGGCGGGTGATCGCTGCCCCCTAAAGACGGGCGGCGGCTCGGCCGAAATTATCGCTAACGCCGCTTCGACTCGCATGTGAGGCGATGCGCGCTATATTCTTCCCGGCGATGGCTAAGACACCGAAGACCACGAAGACGACGAAAGAACGCGACGCGCTCGCGGCGAAGATGCGCGGCAAGATGCTGATGCTGACCGGGCGGCAGCGCAAAGACCTCGCGATGGTCAAGGCGCGCAAGATGGCCGACAGCGGCGGCTATACCAGCTTTAAACACGTCGTCGAACAGATGGCCGCGACCGACGACGACGCGGCCGACACGCTGCGCATCTGGGCCAGCGGCAACGACATCTTCGCGATCGATTTGATCTGCGAGAAATGGCGCAAGGCGCAGCCGCGGCGATAGGCGTACAAACTTTAGCCGTCATGGCCGGGCTTTGACCCGGCCACCCAGGGACAGAGCGCGAGCGATTGAATGTTGCGTAGGATAGCCATTCTGTTTGTCGTTATGGCGGCAGCGTTTTTTCCGTTCGTGTTTCTCGTTTTCAAGAATGATGGGCTGTCCGACGACACAAAGACGATCGCTTTCTCTGCTGTACTTCATCGCGTTTGCGGTGTTCGGGAATTGGTATGTGCTATTTTCCAATCGGATATGAGCGCACAGCGGTCGGCCCTACATCACACCCGCTACAGACAGCGCGAACAGCGAAGTCACGCCGACGAAGGCTGGCAACGTCGTGAGCCTCAAGGCGCCGATCCAAAAGCCCGCTGTGCTGTCGGGAAATTGCGTCGCGCGAGCGCTGTGAACGAATGCGAAGCGGCGGAGGTGTTGCACCGGCCCGAAGCCCATGACCTCCGCGAGCGGCTGCAGATCGGGACGGCTCGCCTTATACCGGGCGACGTAAAGCGCAAGGGCCAGGTCGGCGACGGCATACGCGATCGCAACGGCCCCGATGGCGAACAACAGCGTCAGCTTTACCCATTCGTGCAGCATTGCCGTTCTTTAGTTGTTGCGCGACGTTCCTTCAACGTCATGGCCGGGCTTGACCCGGCCACCCAGGGACGGTGCTCTCTTTAGGAAAAAACACTCGCACTTATGTCGTCGCGCGGCCATCGTGAGAAAGCGATGTACCAGAGGAGCGCTATGGCTCCCAGCATCGGCAGCAGAGCTACGAGCAACAGCCAACGCGACCTTCCAGTGCGCGGGATAATTGCGTAGAGCGGGATCACTATCAGCAGCGAAAACACCAACGTAGGAACCATTTGGATGAGGATGTCGGCCACGTCGTCACTCCTTGGCCGGGTCAAGCCCGGCCATGATGGGGGTTTTGATCGAAGGGCCTCGCGCGGTCGAGCGGGCGCTTGTCCCGGGAGCGCGGGCATCTTGCCCGCTCTGATGACGAAGGCGATATGGAGCTAGGTCGATATCCACATCGCATAAGTCAGCGCGTCTCGATCCGGCACTTCGTTCAGCACCTGCTGTGCGAATGCGACGCTCGCCAGTACTTTCTTGTCCCACGCAATCTCGTTGCGATCGTCTTGGAAGAAGAACGTGGCATCCATCCTCGCTCTGAGAGTGCCCCGCTCTTCTTTTTGAAAGCCTTCAACCGCGCTGATGATGAAGCTTCTATCGCGTGCCATCACCAACAACGCGGTAAAGTCTTGAAAGCTCAAACCTCGGGCACCACGACCCGTCTGAGCGTCGCGGAGCACGTCATCGACTAACCTGTCCATCGAGCGGTCTCACATTTGATTTCCCTATGAGCAGCGACTCTGGGTGGCCGGGTCAAGCCCGCCATGACGCATTTGGGTGGGCGCTCAGCCGTTGTGCTTAAGGCGCCATTCGTAGCGGGCGGTTGCGAAGAACAAAAGTCCGATCAGGACGACCGGCGCCGCAAACAGCGGCGCGAACGTCCGAAGTTCTTCGTTGTTCTGTTTCAGCGCGGCCGCGACTTGCAAGATTTCGTCGCAAGCGCCACTCAAGGTGCAGTTCACAAATCGAACCGGTCAGTTCGATACACCCGATAACTGGTCTCATATTCTGGAAGGTGCCGAGGGCATCAAGACGATCCATGAGACGATGAAAGATCGCACTGCCGTGGAGATGGCAAGAGCCGCCCTACGGCCAGCAACGCGGATACTCTTTGTCGGTAATTCGTTCATCGAACAGAACATGGCGTTGCTAGAAGGAGCCGTCGCACGGAGCCGTGTTTGAGGGACGGCTTATAAACTCAGCGCAGAGCACTTGCAGCAAGCGGAGCATCTGACGGCCCGAGCCTTCAGCGCAGGCGATCGTTGCGTGCTCAAGCAAGAATGGACAGCTGAAAGTATGCTGAGCGATATCGTCGAGACGTTGTGATGTTATCAACGTGAGTACGAAAGTCTGATCCGGCTTCGCGGACAGTGACAGCGTCACCGCCTCGTTCGGCGAGGCTTTCGGTTGAGTTTGCGTAGTTCGGCCGGTGCGTCCGGGTCGCCCATCTTTATGGCGACTTCAAACCAATGCTTGGACCACCGCGCGCCACCTCTGCTTCGATAGTGAATGGCGAGATTGTACGCCCTTCGGCTGCGGCCGCTTGATCTTGTCGTCAAGCAGATTCCCTAGACTGACTTGGGCAGTTGGATCTCCGGCTTGTGCCGCCTTTCTAAAGGCGCTCACGGCTTTCTCCACGCGCCCTGCAGCGTCATGCGCGAAGCCTTCGAATAGCCACTTGTCGGCGTCGCTTTGGTCTTTCTTTTGCACAGTTCATATTCCATCCGCCTGGGTGGCCGGCCATGATACCGTGTCCTGTCGGTCAGGGCGACGATGTGAGCAAACAGCGCGAGATTTGGTTTCGCAACATGATTAGGTGGGCTCCGTGGTCGGTGCATCCCATCCATTGGAAGGGATTTGCCCTCATCATCCTCGGGCCGATCATTCTTATCGGCGTCTGGAACGTGCTTTTTATGTGGCGGATCATACCGCTTGAGATCAGCGGGCTACTATTCATTGTCGGCATCATCGCGTTCGTGGTCGCGGTCTACAGGCATACGAGTTGGGACTAAGGCACGAACAATGACCCGCACCCTCGGTCTTAGCGTTTTGATGGTTGCTCTGCTGCTTGGGTGGCAGGGGTATCGTGTTTGGGCGATGACGCGCAGTTGTGAGGCTGAGGCGCGGGCGGTTCTGGCTGCCGCCGATCCGTTGGATCGTGCGCCGCCGGCGCAAGTTGCTGCGGTGATCGAGAAGAATATTCCGGTCGCGCGGCTGTTCGATTATCTCGCGACGATTTTGCTCGACCGGCACAAATGCGGCGGGGGCTCGCATTGGAGCGGGACGGAGTGGCTGATCGATCAGCCTGCGCTCACGTGGCATTTGCGTGCTGCGTTTTCGAAGGATGAGATGATTGGGTTGTTTGCGAGTACGGCGGATATGGGCAAGGGCACGATCGGCCTCAATCGCGGCGCGCAGCGAATCTACAAGCAGGATTTTACGCAGCTGAATGAGCAGGATCTCAAGTGCATCGTCTGGCGATCATTGGGAAAGCCAGGGCACGTGCCCGTTGGCTTTCCTGTGCCCCCGATTTGGCTATGTCCTGATGGCGCGGTTCCGCTGCGGTCGCAGCGATGAGACGAGCAAAGTTCAGCGTCCCTGGGTGGCCGGGTCGGGTCCCGCCATGACGCCTTATTTGACGTTTTCTCGTAACGCGCGTGTACTCGTGGCTTGTAAGAGGTTCGGATGTTCCCGCCGCCGTCGTGGAGTTATGTCGTTCTGTCGGAGATGACGCCTGCCGTGCTTTCGGTAGCAATCGCGGCGGTGATTGCGACTGCGGCGAGCCGGGTCGCCCGCCATCACATCGCGCTTAGAGCGCATGGAAGCGTTCATCTCACGCGCGAAGACACATTGGCGTTGATGGCGAAGCATCGAGGTTTGCGGATGCTCGCCGGCGTGGCAACCGCGCTGCAGATTCTTGCCGGCGGCTTGGTGATCGCGGCTGGCGTTTGGATGAAGTTCGCCGAGGACACGGCACCGCTTGTCGACACCGGCATACTGCACTGAATGACGCAGACGTGGGTGGTCCGCCTTCGCGGACCATGACGGGTGGGGGTGTAGCGTCAGTGCGGCTGCTTCCGCCCTAGCGACCGCGAAACGTAGAATAGGTCGCCTTGATGTGCGCCCAGTACTCGTCTCGAGCGACCGCTCCGAAGACGAGGGCCATCACGGCATGCGTGAAGGCTCCCCACAACAAGAACAATGCGATCAGCAATGCTGGATTCGCAAGAGCGCTACCCACGCCCGTCTTGACGATCGCGGCGAATGTGAAGAACGCACCAAGGACGCCACCGTACGAGAGCGAAATCGCAGTGCGGCGCCACGGTGTAGGCAGAAGCGCACTCGCTCTGCTCAGGGCGAGAAGAAGAACCACATAGGCAATCGAGATAGCGAGTGCTTGGACGTCCGTCGCAGCGCCAGCCATAACGGAAATAGCCCGCCGAAGCGCGAGGTGCGACGTCAGGAACGCGATCACCATTACTACCATCAACATGACCAGCCATTAGCCAGGATCTCCGTCGCGTCTAGCGTTGCGTCCCTGGGTGGCCGGGTCAAGCCCGGCCATGACGGACTCTTTTAGGCGTCCGTTGTGAGGTGTCGCCGGAACGCTTGGCGCACCAGGTCAAAGTGGTAGAGCAGCAGCCACAGTCCGATCAGTGAAAGTAGGCTTGCGGGGAGAAATATTGCCTTGGGCGACGACGCGAATTCCGCCAGCGATAACGCCATGTAGCTTAGGAACAGCACTGTGCGAAAGAGGGACTGCGAAAACGCCCGTACGAACGTGGACAGCAGTGTCCATGCACGCGACTGACCTTCTCCATTGTTGCCGGGTTTTGTGTCGATATCTTTCATGCGCCACCTGCCATCGCTGCATCTTAACACGCGTGTTGGGCGGCGTCCGGTTGGTCCGAAGCGTCCGGAACGTCCGGTTGTCCGGTCGCCTCCGTGAACACGGTCGCGGCGATGGCCTAAGCCACGTTTGTCCTGCTCTTTAGACGTAGCTCCGCATTCCCTTGGTCCTTTGGGAGCAAGGGCGAGTATGAGCGGACATTGCGGACGGACCGGACGTACCGGACGCTTCGGACGTTCCGGACGTCTATTGCATGGCGTACTTCCCGCGTTCGTCTTTGCTGAGGGTACCGGTGCGGACCATGCGGTTTAGGCGTTTGCGCAGCGCGTCATAGTTCATGTTGCCGTCGAACGTGTCGAGGATGTCTTTCGGGCCTAGCGCAGCGCCGGCGCCTTCGAAGATCTTGCGGATCTTTCTGTCGATTTCATTCCCGCAATAATCCGCTGCATCCCCGAGCACCGTCCACAGCCCCCGCGTCGGGTCGAAACTCAGCGCTTTTTCGAATTCCGGGACGTCGTGGCCTCGGCCGTAGAGGATGTCGGTTTTGCCTTCGCCTCGTTTGAGGACCAGCGTTGTGTTGGCGGCGCCCGTCAAACCCGTCGTGCCGCTGAGTTCGTCGAAGGGGTCTTCGTCGGCTGGGGTTTTGCGGCAGTGGTGGACGGCGGCGATCGCGATGCGTTTCTTGAGGGCGAGTTCGGTCAGGCCTTTCAGCGCGTCGTAGTCGTTTTCGTAGAGCGTGCGGTTCTTGTCGCCCACGGGGCGCACTTTCGTCAGCACGTCCACGACGACGAGGCGCGGGCGTTCGACGCTTTCCACCCATTGCTCGATGCGCGCGAGGCCGCCTTCGTTCAGCCTTGGGAAATTGTTCTCGAGCGTGAAGAATTTCAGCCGCTTCGGCGCGGGCGCGCCCGCCATCAGCTGCTCCATGCGCGCGTGCAGGCGGCGCTGGTTGTCTTCGAGGAAGAGGCCGAGCACGTCGCCCTCTTCGCACATCTCGCCCAGCGCCATGCCGCCCGACGCCACGGCGACCGCGCAGCCCAGCATCAGCCAGCTTTTGCCGCGCTTCGGCCGCGCGCCGAGCAGCGTCGTGCCTTCGACGATGACGCCGGGCACGACCCAGCGGATCGGCTCGAACGTTTTCGCGGCCAGCACGTCGGCGTCGATGCCTTCGGCGAGCCACTGCGGGTTTTGCTCCGGTCCGGGCAGCGGTTTGCCGGTCAGCGTGCGCGGTTCGCTTTTGCCTTTGCGCAAGCCCGACGTGATCGTCGCGCGCACTTCGGGCTCGGGCAGGCCCGCCTTCACGCCCTCTTTGAACAGATAGCCGCGCGCGAAGTCCTCAGAGATCGTGTTCGAGCCGACGAGCTGGCCGAACTTCATCGCGGCGATGTTCAGCGTGTTGTTGCGCGTGCCGACCGGCGCCGCGCGCAGCTTCGCGATCTCGTTGTCGGTGACGCAGTTGACGAGCGGGTCTTCGTTGCGATCTTCGATGCGCGCGGGAAGTTCCGGCGGCTGCAGCTTCGGATCGGGCGCGACCAGCGCATCGAGCAGCCACTCCGGCGCGCGCGCGATATCAACCTTTGCCGGCGTCAGATACCATTCGTAGGTGCGGCCGTTCGGGTGGATGCTGCCGGGTGCCAGCACGTAACCGCCTTCGCCGCGCACGTCGATGCCGGGGCCAAGCTTGCCGGCGGAGTTCTTCACCGCGAAATCGGGGTAGCGGAAATAGATGTGCTGCCCCTTGCCCGTCGTCACCATCGGCGTGCGCGGGAAGCCCTTTTTGTAGAATTCGCGCGCGCCTTCTTCGCTGTCGAGGTCGACGACGAAGATGCCGGAGAGTGCGCCCGTCGCGATCGCGCCGTTCAAATGCGGCGCGCGCTCCCACAGACAGAGTTCGGAATGCGCCGCGTGTTCCTTGCGGTAGCGCTCCCACGGACCTAACGGGCGCTTATCTTTGGCCTTGACCGGGAAGACGGAGAAGCCGAAGCCTGCGAGTTCGAACCAGTCGATCATGCCGGCACCTGTTCGCGGGCGGTGAGCCAATGTTCGACCGCGCTCAAGCGATAGCGGCACAGGCGGCCGAGCTTGAAGTAAGGCGGGCCTTCGCCGTTTGCGCGCCATTTCGCCCAGGTTGCGGGTTTTATGCCCGTGATGCGGGCCAGTTCCTTTTCGTCGATCAGTGCTGGTTCGGTCATGTCGCCTCCGCGGTTGTCAGCCAGGGGCGTATAAATAATACCCATTGTGGGACAGAAAAACAGGCCATGCGTGCGCGCGATTTTTGTCCCAGCCGGACGCCGGGTGCATGGGTCAAGCCCGGCCATCACGCCGGGGCACAGGAACCCGGGCCAGGTTCGTTCGTTACGTGGGGTTGGGTAACGGGTGCGAGCGTGCGGTGGGTGAATTGACGATAGTGCCGGTCCAAGCATCATGACCGATCTCGACGCTGCGCGAGCGGCCGCCGTTCGGCGCATCGAGGAAGCGGAAAGCGCCGAAAAGACGCCCGATCCACCCGCTTCGTCCCGGAAGATCTCGCGCGGGTTCGCCGCGCGCTCGTCACGCTCATCGTGTTCGCCGTCGGCGTCGTCATGTGGGCGGCGCAGGATATTCTGGTTCCAACGGCCATGGCCGTGGTGCTTGCGCTCGTGCTCGCGCCGATCGTGAGCGCGCTGGAGCGCTTGCGCATTCCCACAGGCGCCGCCAGCGCACTCGTCGTGCTGTTCGCGGCCGGCGCGCTTGCGGGTGGAGCGTATGCGGTGGCGCCGGGGGTCGCGAACTGGATCAAGCGGGCGCCGGAGATCGGGCGGTCGATCGAGGCCAAGCTGGAACCGTTGAAGGGCTGGATCACGACGTACGAGTCGGCGTCGGACGAACTGGCCAAGATCGCCGACGTCAGCAAAGACAAGCCCGGCACCACCGTGGTTGCCGCCCCCAAGGACGACGCGACCGTCTTGGAGGTGGCGCCGGGCGTGTTTGCGCAATTGTTCTATGTGGTCGTGCTTGCGCTTTTCCTGATCGGCGGGCGCGACGTCTATCGCAAGCGGCTGATCTTGCTGGCGAAGGATCGCGCCGACCGCTTGCGCGTCGCGCATATCTTGAGCGACTCGCTGGAGCAAGTGTCGGAATATCTTTTTACGATGATGTGCGTCAGCATCGGGCTTAGCATCGTCGCCTTCGCGGCCTTTGTGATCGCGGGCATCGACAATGCGCTGTTGTGGGGCGTGCTGTTCGGGGTGGCCAGCATCATCCCCTATCTGGGGCCGACGGTTGCGATCTTGGGCTGCGCGCTTGTGCAGTTCGCGGCTGAGCCTACGCTTGCGGACGCGGCCGTCGGGCCCGCGATCTTGCTTGCGATCAACACGATCGAGTCGAATATCGTGACGCCGCACTTGGTCTCGCGCCGGGTGGGCGTGAGCGCGCTTGCGATCTTCATCGCGATGGCGGTGTTGGTGTGGATGTGGGGGGCGGCGGCGTCCGTCCTGGCGGTGCCGCTTCTCATTTTGTTCAACGCCATCGCGCGCAACATCGAAAGCCTGAAGCCTTATGCGGCGCTGTTGGCGGAAGAAAGCGCCGAGGCCGCCAGCACGGACGCGGCCACGCGCGCGACGTGGCGCGATTATTTCGCCGGCATCGCGGCGCGCCCCAGGCTTCGCAAAGCGCCTGCGGGCGATGGGGCGACAGACGCCGCCGCATCGTAGATGCGCGAACAACTAGCCCGGACTATTTCTCAGGCACGCGGGAGCGGGGCTGCGCGGGAGCGCGTGTGCGCCGCTCGGCATGAAGCTGCTCGGCGTATTGTTCGACCTCTTCGAGGATCGCGTCGAGTTCTTCGTCGCTCAGATGCTCGATGCCGATGTACTTGTTTTCGCTGTCGCCGACGCGGATCAGTTCGTCGAGCTTGGCTTGAATCGCGGCATTGTCGCGGTTCTGGGTGTTTTGAATGAGAAACACCATCAAGAAGGTGACGATCGTTGTCGACGTGTTGATGACGAGCTGCCAGGTGTCTGAATACCCAGCTGCGGGACCCACCGCCGCCCAGGCGAGCACGGCTGCAACGCAAAGGATGAAGACGTAGGGCTTGCCGGCGACCCTAGAGACGGCGCCCGCAAACGGCGCGAACGCGCGCGAGAACGCGTTCGGTTTCTTCTTTCGGCGTTCTTGCGTTCCCCCGGCCATCGGTTTGCGCATCCGTTCCTTGAACGTGATCAGCCGTCAGCAGTAACGGCTTGAAGCGTGACCAGTTCCAAGTTGGGGTCGCGCCTTTTTTGGAACCTGGCCGATCGGTTCCGCGTTGCAACCGGGATCCTTCGTGAGGACAACCGAGCCATGGCACGATCCGTCTTCTGCAGCTTTCACCATCAGCCGGATTTGTTTCGGGTGCAGACGATCCGCGGCGCCGGCTTGATCGACGGCAACCTGCCCGCGCGCGAGGCCGAGTGGGAGGCGATCACGCGTGCAGGCGATACCGCCATCGAGACCTGGATCGCAGAGCAGATGAACGGGCGGCCGGTTGCGATCGTCTTCGTCGGTGCGCACACGGCCGGGCGCAAATGGATCGATCATGAGATCAAGCGCGCGTGGGATAAGGGGATGGGCGTCTTCGGCATTCACATCCACCGGCTGCTGAATTCGCAAAAGCAACCGAGTGCGATGGGGGCGAACCCGTTCTTGCACCTCAACTTCTTGAACGGTGGGCAGGACATCCCCTGCCACGACCCGCCGGGATGGAACAGCGCCTCGGTGCTGCAGTCGATCGCCGAACACATGAACGGCTGGATCGACGAGGCGACCGCACTCAGGGCGAAGTCTTAGACGCCGGCAATTACTTTTTTTAAGAGCGCTGGAACCGGTGGCGTGGGCC
>JBGAPZ010000032.1:0-43855 GCA_044220975.1 Micropepsaceae bacterium
CGAAGCGTGTCCGGCGTAGCAGGAGCGTAGCGGAGGCGAAGACGGACGGCCCGAGGCGCGCGCGATGTGGTACGTCTACGTTATCCGCAGTACATCTCATGCCGACCAAGAGTACACCGGCGCGTCTGCGGACTTGAAACAACGCCTCGTTGATCACAACGCCGGCAAGTCTGCACACACAGCGAAGTTCAAACCTTGGGAACTCGTTTGGTATTGCGCTTTCCCAGACAAGTACAAGGCGCTCGCATTCGAGAAATATCTTCAGTCTCACTCAGGCCGTGCATTCGCGAAGAAGCGGTTGCTGTGATGCCGTCACACCACCTGGAAGCCGCGCGCGAATTCGTCTTCGTCGTCGATCCAGATTTCGTTGCGACCAGTCGCGATCGCGGAGCCTTCGATTGAGGGGATGATCGCAGGGTAAGACCCAATTTTCGTTTCTGCTTCGATGCGGCCGGTGAACCGGCTCAGGATGTAACTTTCGTGAACGAACGTATCGCCGACTTTGAGTTTGCCTTTCGCGTGCAGATGCGCGAGGCGGGCGGAGGTTCCCGTTCCGCAAGGGCTGCGGTCGATCGCACGTTCGCCGTAGAACACTGCGTTGCGTCCGTCGGCGCCTTTCGACTTCGGCGCGTCGGCCCATAGCACGTGGCTCACGCCTTTGATCGTCGGGTCTAGCGGATGGATGGGCTCGATTTTCTCGCGCAACAGTGTGCGCACGATGGGCGACAGTTCGAGAATGCGCGCGGCGCCGAGAGCGTCTACGCCTTTGTAAGCACCTTGCGGTTCGACGATCGCGTAGTAGTTGCCGCCGTAGGCGACGTCGACGGTGAGGGGGCCAAGCGTCGGTACGTCGATCTGAATGTTCTCGGCCGCGAGGTAGCTTGGGACGTTGCGGATTTTGACTGATGTGACGCGCGCGCGTTGCTGCACGTAAGCGATTTCGATTTGGCCCGCGGGGACTTCTGCGATGAAGCGGCCGGGCTGTCGCGGCCGAATGAGGTTGTTCTCGATCCCGAATGTGACGATGCCGATCGTACCGTGACCGCACATCGGCAGGCAGCCGCTGGTTTCGATGAAGATGATGCCGACATCGGCTTCGGGGGTCGCGGGCGGATAGAGGAAGCCGCCGCTCATCATGTCGTGGCCGCGCGGTTCGAACATAAGGCCGGTGCGGATCCAGTCGTGATGCGCGAGGAAGTCTTGACGGCGTTCGCTCATCGATGCGCCGCGCAGGTCGGGGGCGCCTTGCACGACAAGGCGCACGGGGTTGCCCGCCGTGTGGCCGTCGATGCAGTGAAACGTGTAGCGCATCAGTTCGCCGGTAGCTTCGGGCGACGCGCGGCCGCTGTTTCCACGACTTCGGTGACATAGGCGCGGCGTGCGCCGGTCAACGGATACCGTGGCGGGCGAACGCGTTCGCTGCCGCGGCCCATGATTTGTTCGGCGAGTTTGATCGACTGGACGAGGTCGTGCTCCGCGTCGAGGTGCAGCATCGGCATGAACCAGCGATAGATCGTTCGCGCCGTAGCCAGGTCGCCCGCTGTCGCCGAACGCCATAGCGCCAAGGATTCCTTCGGGAAGGCATTGGTCAGTCCGGATACCCAGCCGCGTGCGCCGAGCACCGCGCCTTCGAGGGCAACGTCGTCGAGGCCGGCGAAGACGACGAACCGATCGCCGAGCGCGTTGGCAATGTCGGTGAAGCGGCGTGTATCGGGCGCGCTTTCCTTGATGCAGACGATGTTGGCTTGCTCGGCCAGGCGCTTCAACGCTTCGAGCGAAATGCTCACGCGATAAGCGGGCGGGTTGTTGTAGAGCATGATCGGCAGCGCCGTCGCATCGGCGATCGTGCGGAAGTGGGTGACCAATTCTTCTTCCGTCGGCACGTAGACCATCGCCGGCAAGACCATAAGCCCCGCGGCACCAAATTTCTCTGCATCACGGGCGAGAGCAGCGCCGCGCGGGGTTGTCATTTCAGAGACACCGACGATAACGGGCACGCGGCCGCGGGCGGCCTCGACCGTTGTACGGATCAGCTTGCGCTTTTCTTCCGCGTCGAGCGAATTGCCTTCGCCGACCGTGCCTAGGATGACGAGACCGTCGACACCGTCCTTGACCAACGCGTCTTGCATGCGCTGCGTCGCTTCGTAGTCGACGGAGAGGTCGGATTTGAACTGGGTCGTTGCCGCGGGAAATACGCCCGACCAGCCGATGCGTGGTGCCGTCATTGGTTGACCTTCGGTCTCAAGTTCGCGACAGATCGTACACGAAATTTCCGATGGGGAAGCGGTGGCGAAGTCCATTTTGGTGATCGGCGGGGGCATGATCGGCGCGGCCTCGGCGCTCCGCCTTGAGGCCGTTGGCTTCGACGTTGCGATCGTCGATCCGGGCGACAGGCGCCGCGGCGCTTCGTTCGGCAATGCGGGCCACATTGCGACGGAGCAGGTCGAGCCGTTGGCTTCGTGGCCCACGATTTTGAGTTTTCCGAAGCGGTTGTTTGCGCTTGGCGGTGCTCTTGATTTCCGCGCTCGCGACGTCGGGCTGTGGCTACCGTGGTCCGTTCGGTTCATAGGGGCGAGCGGCGCCAAGAGATTCAAACGTGGAACGGCGGCGCTGGGTTCTCTGCAAGCTGATGCTCTCCAAGCGTGGCAACGGCTGGCGGCGCTCGCGGAGGCGCCGGACCTCGTTAGGGCCGATGGGCATGCGGTCGTCTGGATGTCGTCGGAAAAGGCGCGGCGCGGATTGGCGATGTGGGCGAAGGCGAACACAGGCACGACGCGGTTTTGCCAAATGACCCGCGACGAACTCGAGGTCTATCGCGGGGCCATGCGCTCCGCACCGGTGGCCGGGTTGAGGTTTACCGGGTCGGGGCAGTTCAAGGAGCCGCAGGCAGCCCGCGACGGCGTCTTGGCGGCATTTCGCGCGAGGGGCGGGGTCGAGGTTCGGGGCAGTGTCGTCGATCTTCGCGTCTATGACGGAGGCGTGGCTGTCGCGCTCGACACCGGGGTCGTGCGGCACGCGGACGAAGTGTTGATTGCGGCTGGCGCGTGGTCGGGGCGCGTGATGCGGTTCGTCGGCTTGGAGCCCCCGCTGATAGCGGAACGCGGTTATTCAGTGCAGAGCACGACGCATGGGTGGCCGGCCGAATTGCCGCCGACGTTGTTCGACGAGCGCTCGCTAATCGTTGCGCGGTTTTCGAGCGGACTTCGCGCGACCAGCTTTCTTGAGTTGGGCGATCCCGATCCGCCAGGGGACCCGGGCAAGTGGGAATGGCTTGAGAAGCAATTGGAAGAGCTTGGGATTGCGTTTTCAAAGGCGCCCGACCGATGGAAGGGGCCGCGGCCGACGCTGCCCGATTTCCTGCCTGCGATCGGACGGATGCAGGCGCATCCGCGTATCCTTTATGCGTTCGGACATCAGCATCTGGGGATGACGCTCTCGGCGATTACGGCGGAGTTGGTGGAGGCGCTTGCGACCGGCGCTGCGCCTTCCGTGGACGTGGCGCCGTTCCGGGTTGAACGATTTGGCTGAAATCGCTGTACGAGAGGCTCAAAATATGACTTGCCTTAGATTACTCTGTAGAATAGAGTAATCTATGACTTGGAGATTCGAACATGCCAGTTTCACGTAATGACGCCGCCGATGCCTTGCGCGCGGTCGAGAGCACAGAGCGATTGAGCGCAACGCTGCACGGCTATGCGGCGGCTGCGCCCTATTTCTTCATTTGGGGTGTGGCGTGGGCGGCGGGGTATGGCTTGAGCACGGCGCAACCGGATAAGCGGACACTGATTTGGGCTGGCGCGATCGGTGTGGGCGCGGTGCTCAGCATGATCGCTGGCATACGCGGTGGTGGCGCTAGCCGACGAGGGCCCAGCATCGGCTACTCGTTCGCGATTGCAGGAGCGATCGCCGCCTTGATTGGTGGCACGATGGTGGTTCTCGGACCCATGCAACCGCGCCAAGTCGATGCGCTCGTTCCGCTGCTGACGGCTGGCCTCTATTTGCTTGCAGGTATTTGGGTTGGGCCGCGTTTTGGGCTCGCGGGTCTCATCCTCGCTACTGTGACCGTCGGGGGGTATTTCCTTGCAGGCGACGCGTTCGGGTACTGGATGGCGGCGGCGGGCGGTGGCGTGCTGATACTCGCCGGATTGTGGCTCCGGAAAGTCTAAGACCATGGAGCAACCCGATGACGTCATTCACCAGCCGCTCAGGCTGAAGATTCTCGCGGCTCTCAAAGCGTTGCCCGACGGCGAGCGGCTCGAGTTCGTGCGGCTAAAGGCGATCGTGAAGGCGACCGAGGGTAATCTGGGCGCTCATATCGGCACGCTGGAAGCCGCCGAATACATCAAGGTCGAGAAGGATTTCCACAACAACCGCCCGCGCACGCGGGTTTCGCTGACGCGCACAGGGCGGCGAAGCTTTCAGGAGTACGTGGACTATCTTCGCGAATTGCTGGAACCGAGTTTGTGATGGACGGCCTTCTTTCGGTCGCTTGGCCGGTGTAATCTCTGATTTGCGGGGGGAACTCGGGAGGAGTTCCTATGAAGGTCAAGGACGTGATGCATCACGCGGCGACGTGGATCGGGCCGGATGCGCCGCTACCGGACGTTGCCGCTCATATCACCGACGAAGATGTCGTTCCGATCAGCCAATACGACCGTTTGATCGGCGAGGTGACGAAGCGCGATCTGGCGCATCGGCCGCATGCCAAAAGGCTCACCGCGCGCGACGTGATGCAGCGCCCCTTCATCTACTGCTATCCGGAAGAGGACACCAAAGAAGCGCTACGCATCATGAAGAAGCATGCGGTCAGGCGTTTGCCGGTGATCAGTCATCAGAAACGGTTGATCGGCACTGTGTGGCTCGACGACGTGAAACCGGAAGCGAGGGCGCGCTGAGCGGGGGTGAAACTATCACGGCTTCGCGGGCGCGGTTGGCGTTCGCGATTGCCGTCGTGGTGGACGCGATTCAGCTGCCGCTGCAAGGGATCTCGCTAACCGGGATCGGCACCTTGCCGGCAGAGGCGATCGACCTCGCCCTTGATGCGGTGGCGGCGCTCGTCATTACGCGGCTGATTGGATTCCACTGGGTGCTGCTGCCGACGCTCGCGATCGAGCTCATTCCGTTTGTCGATATCGCCCCGACCTGGGTCGCTTGCGTGAGCTACGTTATCGCCAGGCGCAAGCGGGAAGGCCGGTACGTCGAGGGTTGACGGCGACGGTCCTTGCCAAAACGCCAACCGCATCGCATGAAGGTCCGATATCCTTTTCGGGGGCATCCATGATGCGCAATGCGGTTTTGGTTGGCGTGATTTCGGCGGCGCTGTTGGCGGCGCCGTGCTTGGCGGCGGGGCCGAGTGCCGACGAGAAAGCGCGCGCCCGCGAGATCTACCAAACGATCGTCGAAATGGACACGTCCATCGAAGGCGGCAAGGTGCCGGAAATGGCGAAGCATCTCGCCAAACGCTTTCGCGACGGCGGCTTTGCCGATGATGACGTGCATCTCATTCCGTTCGACAAGACGGCGGCCTTGGTCGTGCGTTATCGCGGCACGGGCACGGGCGGCAAGCCGATCCTGCTGCTCGCGCACATGGACGTGGTGCCGGCGCACCGGGAGGACTGGGAGCGCGATCCGTTCAAGCTGATCGAGGAGAAGGGCTTTTTCTTCGGACGCGGTACGGACGACAACAAATCCGGGGTCGCGATGCTTGCCGCCACGTTCCTGACCTTGAGAGCGGAAGGGTTCAAGCCGACCCGCGATCTCGTCATTGTCTTCTCGGGCGATGAGGAAACGTCCGGCGTGACAACGCAGCGTTTGCTGGCGGAGCACCACGAGCTGGTCGATGCGGAGTTCGCGATCAATGCCGACGCGGGCGGCGGGCAGCTCGCCGAAACAGGTGAGGCGATCTACTACGGCATGCAGACGGCGGAGAAAACGTTCGCGAGTTTCACGCTAACGGCGAAAAACCCAGGCGGGCATTCGTCGGCGCCGCGCAAGGAGAACGCGATCTTCGACGTCGCCGACGCGATCGAGCGTTTGCGCCGCCACGCGTTTCCGGTGATGTGGAATGACACCACGATTGCTGCGTTTCGCGTGACGGGGCCATTGACGCCGGGCAAAGTTGGCCTCGCGATGACGCGCTTCGCCAAGCGGCCGGGCGACCGGCGCGCCGCCGCCGTGATCTCCGCCGACGCCAACTATGTTGGACAAGTGCGCACGACTTGCGTGCCGACTATGCTCGCCGGCGGTCACGCGGACAACGCGCTTCCGCAACGGGCGAGCGTCACCGTCAATTGCCGCATTTTCCCAGGTGTCGCGATCGAACGAGTTCAAGGACAGCTGCAGAAGGTGGTCGGCCGGAAAATCGAGATTGCGCCGCTCGACAAATACGTCGCGAGCGATGCGTCGCCGTTGCGCAAGGATGTCGTTTCTGCGTTGACCGCGGCCGTGCGCGCGATCCATCCCGGTCTCAAAGTCGTGCCGTCAATGTCGTCGGGTGCCAGCGACGGCGTCTTCTATCGGGCCGCGGGAATTGCGACCTATGGCGCGAGCGAGATCTTCATCAAGGACAGCGACGACTTCTCGCACGGACTCAACGAACGCATTCCGGTGGCTACGTTCTACGAGGGCCTCACACATTGGCGCGTGCTGATCGGCGAGCTTGCGGGGCCGAAGTAGTCAGCGTTTACCGCTGATCGAGCACTCGCGGCCGTCGTTGTCGCGAAACTTCGCCAGAACGCTTCCGTGTTGGACGCGCGGCGGGCTCGTGAAGTCGATGCCGTTCTTCGCGCGATTTTCGTAGAGGCTCGTCAAATCTTCGACGGCGTAGCCCAGTTGCACGGTGCCGGCAGGGTTGTCGGCTGTGGCCGCGTGCAGCGCGAGCGTTACATCGCCGGTCAAGAACTCGCTCCACTCGGGCGATTCGAATTTGAGCGGTAGGCCAAGCGTGTCGCGGTGGTAGGCGACGGCTTTGCCCATGTTGGCGACGAATTTGATGGCGTAGGCGAGTTTTGCTTGCATGTCGTGCGGCTCCTCTGCCGATGGGTTACGAACCTCCGCCCGAAATCCATTTGTCGGTTTCCGGCAGGCGTTTTTCGCGGACCTTGATGGCGAATGCGATTTGCCCCGCCGTTACTTCGGCGGCGCGGCGGGCTGTTGGTGCGATGTATTTGTCCGCGTAGGCGTTCAGCTTGTCGATGAGGCGCTGCTCTTGTCCGCTGGCGAGAAGATCGACGACGTATTCGTCGCGTGTCGTGGGCTCGATCCAGTCCATTACGGTCTCGTGATGGTTCACGACGAAATCGAAGGCCTTTTCCGGAAATTCCTTCGACACGGATTCGACGATGAGCGGACGTGTGGTGGGTGCCAGATCGCCGTTGAGCGAGAGTTCAAGCGCGCGGTC
This sequence comes from Micropepsaceae bacterium, assembly GCA_044220975.1. GTDB lineage: Bacteria > Pseudomonadota > Alphaproteobacteria > Micropepsales > Micropepsaceae > SZUA-430. The sequence goes on from JBGAPZ010000032.1 coordinate 7,400, forward strand.
GGCAAGCGCCGGGTCAACTGTGGTCCCCAACAGGGCGTGGTAGCGTTCCCTCTCCACGTTGGTCGGGGCGGTCCGCGCGAGCTTGGCGAGCGTCTCCCATGTGGCGGTGTCCGCGTGTCGCGCTGCAATACCCAGGACTGCGCGCCGTTCTTCGGCGCCCACTCGATCCGGATGCCCAACCAGGATTGCAAAACGCCGCTTTGCTTCGCGTTTCACGGCCTCGTCGTTCAGTTGGCTCAGCGCGTCCAGCAGGGCCGCGCGCAGCAGCGGCTGATCCGGCGACTCGCGACGTTTCGCCGTCCAACCGACATCGGCGAAGATCGGGTCCAAGACACCGCGGGCGAAGTGCCGGTAAGCATCTTGCGCGGGTAGATTTTTGTAGAAGCCGTCAAGTGCTCCCAGGCGTTCGGCGAGAACCTTCAAGACTTGCGGGTGGAATTTTGACGTCGCGTTTTTGGCGAGCGCGAGCAGGTTCGAGAGCGGCACGTCGCCGGAGTAGCCGAGCATGCGTGTGTCGTAGAGGAGGCCGAGTTGGTCGGCGGGGGCGTTGGTCCGGAAGCGGCCGGCGACTTTCGCGAACAGCGCAGGCGCGTAGAGAACTCTGTAGTAGCCCATCTGGCCTGCGTTCACGACGGCGCCCTGGCTGGCGTCGATGGGAGCCTTTTCGCCATCATCTGTGACGATACCACGCCACGGCTTTTCGTTACCGCTGCTTGCCGCAATCACGGGCACGCGCCAGTCGTGCGACTTGCGGCCGGATTCATCGAGGGCGAAGCGCGATTGTTCGAGGCGCAGGCTTTGCGCGACTTCTTCCGCATGGATGAGCGGAACTCCGTCTTGCAATGTGAAATCGTGCGCGATCTCGGAGATCGGCGCGTTCGTGACCTTGTCGAGTTCGAGCCAGAGGTCGTCGGTGACGGCGTTACCGTAGGCGTGGGCCGCGATGTATTTGCGCACGCCTTCGCGGAACGCGTTCTCTCCCACATAGTCTTCGATCATGCTGATGACGGCGGAGCCTTTTTGATAGGTGATCGAGTCAAAAGCTTGAGACGCTTGGTTCACATCGAGGATCGGTTGGATGACGGGATGCGTGCCGGCACGCGCGTCGCGTTCCATCGCCCGGTCTTTCGACGCAATTTTTTCGAGGAACACGCTCCATTCGGGGTGGAAGTGGTCGCTTGCTTTGAACGCCATCCAAGTCGCGTAACCTTCGTTCAGCCAAAGGTCGTCCCACCAGTCCATGGTGACAAGGTCGCCGAACCATTGGTGCGCCATTTCATGCGCGATGACGCTGAAGATGCGACGGCGATCGTTCTCCGTCGTTGTGCGCGGGTCGACGAGGATCGCGCGTTCGAAATAGAAAATTGCGCCCCAGTTCTCCATCGCGCCGAAGAATTGGCTGGAGCCTGGACCGGCGATGAAATCGAGCTTCGGCAGCGGGTAGGGCGTGGCGAAATAATCGTTGTAGTACGGCAGGATCTTGACAGCCGCTTCGAGCGCGTAACGTGCACGGGCGCGGTCGCCGCGTTTCACGACCACGCCGACGTCGACCTTGCCCACGCGACGCGAGATGCGCTGCATGTCGCCCGTCGACAGAAAGAGCAGGTAGGACGACATTTTCGGTGAGGTCGCGAAACGCACGCGTTTTAGCCCGCGACCGGTATGCTCGGTCTTGAGCACCGGCATGTTCGACACGGCGAGGTCGCGTCTCGGGACAGTGACGGTGAGGGCGAATGTCGCCTTGCGGTTCGGCTCGTCCCAGCAGGGAACGAAGCGGCGCGCATCCGAGTTTTCGAACTGCGTGAACAGCGCGCGCTTGGTGCGCTTGCCAGCCTTATGGTCGAGCGCGAAAAGGCCCGAGGCTTGTTCGTAGATCTTGCCCGCGTAATGGATCGTCAGTCGGTGGCGCCCTGGAGCCAGTTCCTTTGCGAATGTGAACGTCGCCGTCTGGTTCTTCTCGTCGAGGTCGATCTTCGGCGCTTCGGCCTCTTTGTCGAGCGTCGCGCGAGCGAAAGTCAGATCGGCAGCGTTGAGCACGACCCCGTGTGTCGGACGCGCGACATCGAGATCGATTGCAACGGTCCCCTGGAAAGTGAGATGCGCGCTGTCGGGTATGACTGCAATGTCATAGTGGACCGGCGCCACATCCGTTGGGAGCACGACGCGCTCTGCTGCGGCTGCCGTCCAAACCGCCATACCCGTCGCAAACGCGATCGCCGCCGTCCGCCAGATCATCGTCGCTACCTTTCGCTATCGGGCGGACCCTAAAGGGAGGCAGCGGTCAAGCCAACGCTAGATTCGGCGGTTCACCACCCTGTGTTCCGGGCTAGTGCTTTGTCGTGCGCGTCGCGGCGCGGGCAAGGCGGCGGTTGAAGCGGATCAGGTTACCGAACGCAAACCAGCGCTTCGGCAAAGCGGACCTCGCGGAGAGCTCGAGTGGCGGTTCGGGCTCAGGCTCCGGGGTGGGTGCCGGTAAAGCCTCCGCAATCTCGCGTGCGTCGCTGGCGTCAGCGTGGATTTCCTCGCGAATGATCTTCAGCGTCACCTCGGTCAGGTAGGTGCGCAACTCGGCATCGAGGCTGGAAAACTGGCGCCAGAGCACACCTTCGACGAAGGCGCGGGGGCCGCGCACGGTCACAAGTGCTCGGTCGTTGCGCGCATGGCGGTAGGGCTCCACGCCGTTGCGTCTGCAGAGTGCCACGAACAAATGACGCGACCAGTCGTCGGCGATTTGAAATTGCAGTTCTTCCGGTTCACCGGCGTCGGCTACCGGTTCGAGCTTCGCGCGTACGCGGGCGACCGCCGCTTGCGCAGCATCGCGTTCGGCGGGGGTTGCCGCCCCGTCGACCAGCGCTTCGATCTTGCGCAATCTCTCGCGCAGATTCGCTTGCGCGACCATGGCGTACTCACGTGTTGTTTCGCTGTCGAAAGCAGCGGATGCGGTGGCCATGGTCAATGTGACGGGCCCGGCGTGTGCACAGGTTTCAGCAGAGCGCGTGCGTCATTGCTGCGCAGTTTCGCGTTTCGGATGAGTGGTTTGCGTGCGGTTCGCCCACGCGGGATGGCGGTCGATGCTGGCGCCCCCCAAACGCCACCGCCGCAAAGGCCAGCAGAAGGTGATCGTCGCGGGGGTCGAACAAAATTCAAGGGAATGACCCCACGAGCCGGATACCAACCTGCCTCCAGCAAGCTCCGCGCTACCACGCCCGTTCCAAGCACACGAAGCAGCCGTGCCGGAATCCTGCAGCGAAAGGCTGGAAGGTGTGCCGAAATCACGGCGCATTCGGTGCAATCACTGTACAAATGTGAGCGCTTGACTCATGCCTTCCGCACCAGGTGAAAGGCGGCGGGCGGCGCTACAGTCCCAGAGCCGATAGTCCTGGGTGATCCGCAGGCCGCGGGCCGAGGGTCGGCCAGAGGAATTTCCGTTCGCTCGCGGCGATCGGTACATCGTTGATCGATGCTTCGCGGCGGCGCATCAGACCGCCCGGTGTGAATGCCCATTGTTCGTTGCCGTAGGAACGAAACCATGCGCCCGCATCGTCGTGCCATTCGTATTGAAACCGCACGGCGATCTTGTCTTCGTCGAACGCCCACAACTCCTTGATCAGCCGATAGTCGTGTTCGCGCGCCCATTTGCGTGTCAACAAATCCACAATCGCGACACGTCCCGAGAGAAATTCCGAACGGTTGCGCCACACACTATCCTCTGTGTAGGCGAGCGACACGCGCTGTGGATCGCGGCTGTTCCACGCGTCCTCGGCAAGGCGCACTTTGCTGAAGGCGCCGTCGCGTGTGAATGGCGGCAGCGGCGGGCGGGTCTCGTCGCGAGTCATTTCGAATTCTCCTGGCTGATCCTTTCACGAAGACGCTGGCTTTCGGCCTCGAGTACAGCGACGCGCTCGCGCATCGCCGTCAAACTCTCTGCAACTTCGAGTTCGCTGAACCGTGGTGTGATGTGTTGCGGGCAATTCCAGTCGAACGCCTCGACCTGCACGCGCACGGCGCGCTCCGGCAGCGCCCGATATCCGGGCAAGGCAATCGCCTTTGCCAGCACCGGGTCCGCCTTGAATTCGGTAAAGCGCACGCGGCCCAGCAGCTTCAATCGTCGCTGGTTCGGATAGTCCATAAAGAAGAACGCCGCGCGATCGTCCGTCTGTGCGTTGCCCGCGCTCAGGAACTGCCGGTTGCCGCGAAAATCGGCGAACGCAAACTCGCTCTCGCTCAAAATCTTTACGAACCCCGCAGGGCCGCCGCGGTGCTGGAGGTAGGGCCATCCGGTCGCGGACACCGTCGCCATGTAGAAGCTGTCGCGCGCGCCGATGAAGGTGGATTCTCGCTCTCTCAGTGCGTTGTTCACCGCCTCGTCGTCGGCCGAGAACGCATAAGCACTCGCGCTGCCGTTCGCTTTGCGCGCGGCGACCACGGCCGGCGTCGCAGTCAGTTCGATGAAACGATTGCGCATGACATCCTCCAAGGAAAAACGGCGGGCACCGAGGCGCCCGCCGCGAACTTGATCAAGCGGCTTCGGCCATGCGAACGACGGGGAAGTCGATGTCGGTCTCGGCCACGTTGTTCACGAAGTTCGTCAGGAAATTCAGGGCGACAAGGATGACGATCTCGACGATCTGCGCGTCGCTGAAACCGGCGGTGCGCACGGCGGCAAGGTCGAGGTCGCTCACATGACCACGCGATTGCGAAACCCTGACGGCAAAGTGCACCGCTGCCGCGGCCTTCGGGTCTGACGATTGGCCCGCGCGGTTCAGGTCGATTTCCGCCTGACTGATCTTGGCCAAGTTGAGGGCGAGGTAGCTGTGCGCCGACAGGCAATAGTTGCAGCCGTTCGTTTCCGCGACCGCAAGCGCAATGCGCTCACGCGTCTTGGCGTCGAGCGCTTTGCCCGAAGCGGTATTGAGGCTGACATAGCCTTCGAGGGCCGCGGGACTCAGCGCAACCAAGCGAAACAAGTTCGGGACGACGCCAAGCTGCTTGGCGACGGCGTCGAGCAGCGATTGAGAGGCGGCTGGGGCGGCTTCACGGGCGGGAATCGCGATACGGGACATCGGAAAATCTCCTGGGTTCTGTGCTTCGAGCGGCATCAGCGCCGTCGTGAGGAGACAATTAAGGGGTCGCGCAGCCTGAGATAATCAGCTAGTTTCGCACTACATTATTTCGGATATTGATATAATGGACCGCCTTGAAGCCATGCGCATCTTCGTAGGCGTTGCCGAGCAGTCGAGCTTTTCGGCCGCCGCGCGCCTATTGCGTCTTTCGCCGGCCGCCGCCTCGCGCGCCGTGGCAGTGATCGAAGACGAATTAGGACTGAGCCTCTTCAACCGCACGACGCGCAGCGTTCGTTTGACGGAGCGCGGCGCGATCTATCTCGAACAATGCAAACGCATCTTGGCCGATGTCGACGACGCGGCCAGTCTCGTGCGCGGGGAGAGCGCGGAGCCGCGCGGTCAACTCTCAGTGACCGCACCGATCATGTTCGGTCGGCTGCACGTTCTTCCGGTGATCGAAAAGCTGATCAAACAACATCCTAAACTCACCGTGCGCCTGATGCTGTCGGATCGCAACGCGAATTTGGTCGATGAAGACATCGATATTGCCGTGCGCGTCGGCGACCTTGCCGACAGCGCGCTCGTCGCCGTCAAAGTCGCCGAAGTCCAGCGCGTTGCTGCGGCGAGCCCAAAGTATCTCGCCGCACGCGGCACGCCTACAACGCTTGCGGCTCTGCGCGATCACGCTATCATAGTCTTCGAGGGGATCGGTGCCGGTCACGAATGGCGCTTTGGTCCCGCAGGCAGAACGACAGTTCAGGTCCAGCCGTGCCTGTCGGTCAACAGCGCGGATGCCGCTATCGCAGCTGCGTCAAACGGACTCGGCATCACGCGCGCGCTATCTTATCAAGTCGCCGATGCCGTGAAAGCCCGCCGGCTGAAGATCGTACTGCAAGAGTTCGCACCTGCGGCTCAGCCCGTAAGCCTCGTCTATTCCAAGCGCCGCGCTGCCTCGGCCAACGTCGCGGCCTTTGTTGACGCCGCCCGCGCGCACTTCCGCTCGCACCAAGTGAGACCGGCGTAAACACCGAGAAGAAAGATGATCGCGAGCGTTCGTTCGCCAGCCAGCAGCGGGCGGCATGACTGTAGTGCCACAAGACAACGGCTCAAGGTCAGCCAGTCTGCGATCGAAATCGCACCCTTGCCCGCCAATGGATGCTCTTTCGTCATTACGACGGCCACCGGCTCGCGATGCAGGGTCCACGTGCGTGGCGCCCCCAAGGGGACTCGAACCCCTGTTTTCGCCGTGAGAGGGCGACGTCCTAGACCGCTAGACGATGGGGGCGGGCTAAGTGGCGGTTTCTATACGCGAGGCGCGGCTTGCCGATCAAGGGAATCCCGGTGCGGCAGCCTGGCTGTGTGTTAGCGTGCGGCGCTGGCAATGCGGGACACAAACGATGCGGCGGATTCTTTTCGGTGTGACCGGGGTGCTTGTGGTTTTGGGCAGCTTGGGTGCGCTTGGATGGTTCGGTGCGCAAGGCGGATGGTGGGGCATCGCACCGCAGACGGGCGCGATTCAAGGCAAGGTAGTCCCTGCCGACGTTGTGGCCGCGCGTGAAGCGCGCATCAAAGCTTCAGCACCTGCGGGCGACGAAAAGCTGATTCTATTCGGCGATCTGCACGTGCACACGACGTTGTCGGCGGACGCGTTCTTGTCTTCGCTGCCGTTGTTCAGCGGTACCGGCGTGCATCCGCTCGGCGATGCGTGCGACTTCGCGCGGTACTGCTCGGCGCTCGACTTTTGGGCGTCCACCGATCACGCGGAATCGATAACGCCGCCGCGCTGGCAGATGGTGAAAGATGCTGTGCGCGCTTGCCAGAAGGTATCTGGCGGCGACGCGGCGCCGGATATGGTGTCGTTCATCGGTTACGAGTGGACGCAGGTCGGGATGACGCCCGCCGAGCATTTCGGTCACAAGAACGTCATCTTTCGCGACCTCGACGACGACAAAGTTTCGGCGCGCCCGATCGCGGCGATCCTGCAGGGCGGCGACACGGCGATGCGGCGCATGGCACGCAGTCTAACGCCGCTTATACCTCTGCGCGACTTTGCGAACCGCCAAGCGTATTTCGACTACAACAAATTCATGAGTGAAACGCGTGGCGCCAAAATGTGCGATCGCGAGGCGGCTTCAAACACATTGCCCAAGGATTGCATGGAGTTCGCGGCGACGCCGGGCGAACTGGTGCGCCGCTTGTTCGAGGAGCAGAAACTCGCGCCGCTTATTATTCCCCACGGTATGACGTGGGGCTACTACACGCCGCCCGGCACCGACTGGCAAAAGGCGCTTGAGCCCGCCGAGCGACCGGAGACGTTTCGCTTGGTCGAGGTTTACTCGGGGCACGGGAACTCGGAGGAGTATCGCTCATGGGCTGACGTGAATATCGCGTCGGACGGAAAAGCGACGTGCCCTCCACCCACAAAGGACTATTTGCCGAGCTGCTGGCGCGCCGGCGAGATAATTCAAGCACGTTGCATGAAAGCGGGCGAGCCGGCTGCGACGTGCAAGAAGCGCGCGGCGGAGGCACGGCAGAACTACGCCGATATGGGTATTGCCGGTCACGTGACCGTGCCGGGGGCGACTGGCGCCGATTGGCTCGATGCGGGTCAGTGCACGGATTGCTTCTTGCCATCGCTGAACTATCGCGCGCGGTTGTCGGCGCAAGCGGGTCTCGCGCAGACGCGTTTCGCCGACGACGGTTCGACGACACGGTTCACTTGGGGCTTTATCGGCTCAAGCGACAATCACCGGGCAAGGCCTGGCACCGGCTACAAGCAAGTCGACCGGCGGCAGAATACGGACGCGCGGGGTGCGGCGGACGAAGGCTGGAAGGCGCTGATGGGCGGAAGCAAAGAGGGCGAGGACGAGATTCCGGTTCCGCGCTCGTACACACGCGAGCAGTTGCTTGATCTGCCGGGCTTACAGCTCGTGGAGGGTGAGAGGCAGGCGGCGTTCCTGCATACCGGTGGCCTGGCGGCGGTCCATGCGGCAGGGCGCTCGCGCGAGGCGATTTGGGACGCACTTGAGCGGCGCGAGACCTATGCGACGTCGGGACAAAAGATCTTGCTCTGGTTCGATGCGGTCGACCCGAAGGGAAGCAAAGTTGCAATGGGTGGTGGGGTGGACGCGAAGGCATCCCCCACATTCACCGTCAAGGCCGTCGGTGCGTTCAAGCAGAAGCCCGGATGTCCGGATTTCGCGAAGGCGGGAATGGACGAGGGGCGTTTGACGAAGCTCTGTTCCGGTGAATGCGACAACCCGTCCGATGAGCGCAGCCGCATTACGCGGATTGAGGTCGTGAAGATCCGGCCGCAGAAGACGAAGGGCGAAGAAGTCGCGCCGCTGATCCAGGATCGCTTTCTTGTACACGCGTGCGACGCGTCCGCCGACGGGTCGTGCAGCTTCACGTTCAGCGATCCTGCGTACGCAACGGATGGGCGCGACGCGCTCTACTATGTGAAGGCGATCCAAGAGGCGCAGCCCATGATCAACGGCGACACGCTGAAATGCGAGCGCGACTCAAGCGGCAAGTGCGTGAAGGTCAATCTCTGCTACGGCGACTATCGCTCGGGCAAGGATGACTGCTTGGCGCCCGCCGAGCCACGTGCGTGGTCGTCGCCGATCTATGTGAGCTATCGGTAGGGGGCCGACCGACCGGTCACTCCGCCTTCTTGTCGACCATGCTCATGACGTCGGTGCTTGCGCCCTTCGGTGCTGCGACTTCGACGATGCGTTCGTCGACGTCGTCATATTCGAGGCGCAGGGCGCGGGACATGGTCGCGTGCATTTCGTACGTGGTCGTAATGTAGGTCAGTTCCAGGATTTCTTCGTCGGATAGATGCGCTTTCAACGCGGCGAAGATTTCTTCGGGCACGCGGCCGCCCATGAGGACGAGGCAGTCGGTGTAGGCCAGCACCGCGCGTTCCACCGGGCTCCACACATCCGCGATCTGCCAATACGGGATCGCTTTCACTTGCGCTTCCGAGAAGCCGACGTCGCGCGCGGCTTTGCAGTGTTGCGAGAAAACAAACTGCGACCCGCGGGCCCAGCCGGCGCGGATTTGGCCGAGCTCGCGCAGCTTTGCGGAAATCTTGCGCTTTGGGCTGCGGTAGAACTGAAAGCCTTCGGTCGTGTGTTTGAATGCGTCGGGGACTAGCGCGAAGACGGTCCACCAATTGCCCGGCGTGCCTGTTGCGGTTCCTGTTTCCTTCACGGGGTCGCGGTCACCGAAGAGGACTTGGTAGAGCTGCTGTGCGAACGGGTCGGCCTCGGCACGTGGGACTTGGCGTAAGCGGGGCATGGGCTAGCTCCTTTGGTGGCGTATTCGGTTCAGGATTAGCCCTAGCATAGCGCCCGCTTGACACACACATATCCCGCCGGTTATATGACAATGCATAACTTGTGAGTTATTGATTGAGATGGCGAAGACGCACGACGCGCTGTTCAAGACCCTGGCCGATCCGACGCGGCGGGCCATCTTCGAACGGCTGTGCCATGAGGGCGAGCAGACGGTCGGTGCACTCACGGCGCGCGCCGGCGTTTCGCAGCCGGCGGTGTCGAAGCATCTGGGCGTGTTGAAGGATGCCGGGTTGGTGCGCGACCGTCCCGATGGACGCCAGACGCATTACAGCGCGCAGCTTTCCGCTTTGGCGCCCTTGATCGATTGGACGAGCCAAATGACCGGGTTTTGGCAAAACCGGTTCGACAAACTCGAAGACCTACTCAAAAGGATGGACCAATGAGATCGCCAAACGAAACGCGAAGCGCCGTCGTCGAACGTGAGTTTCCGTTTCCGCCCGAGAAGCTGTGGCGCGCGCTGACGCAGCCGCACTTGATGGAGGAATGGCTGATGAAGAACGACTTTATCCCGGCGGTCGGCCACAAGTTCAATTTGAAGGGTGAGTGGGGCGGCACGCTCGATTGCGAGGTGTTGGCGATCGAGCCGAACCGTGAGCTTTCCTACACGTGGGATTACGCGCACGAGAATGCGGCGTTCAATTTGAAGAGCGTGGTGACGTTCACGCTGACGCCGACCGCCACCGGCACGCGACTGCGTGTTGAACAAGCGGGCTTCCGGCCGGAGCAGAAGCAAGCGGCCGGCGGCGCGATTGCCGGGTGGACGCAGATGTTGGGAAAACTGGATCAACTCTTGACGCGCACGGATTGAGGAGGAAATTTTTATGAGCGAAGGCGTTCGGACGTTTCATCGTTGGATGGCTATGATCTTTATGCTGATCGTCAGCGGGATCTTCATCACGCTGGGAATGGGTACGCAGCCCGTTCAGTGGGTCTATTATTTGCCGTTGGCTCCCCTCGGTCTGCTGATGCTGACGGGCGTATATTTGTTTGTGCTGCCGTATATGGTTGGCTTCCACGGCGGCGGAGAAAAGTGAGATGGCGGCTAAGACATCCAAGGCGGCAGCAAAGCCCGCGAAGAAGGCCGCTGCAAAGCCTGCTGTCGACGCCTCGCGGCTTATCGATCGGCGCATCGCCGAGCTCAGCGATTGGCGCGGGGAGACGCTCGCGCGCATGCGGGCGCTGATCCAAGAGGCCGATCCTCAGATGATTGAGGAGTGGAAGTGGATGGGCACGCCGGTGTGGTCGCACAACGGGATTGTGTGCACGGGCGAGTCCTACAAGAAGGTCGTGAAGCTCACGTTCGCCAAGGGGGCTAGCCTTCCGGATCCGAAGAAGCTGTTCAATTCCAGCTTGGAGGGTAACATGCGACGCGCGATCGATATTCCCGAGGGCGCCAAGATCGACGCGGGCGCGTTCAAGACGCTGATCAAGGCCGCTGTCGCTCACAATGGCCTTGCAAAGAAGAAGTAGCGGTTCCGATGCCACGCAAGACTGAAGCAAAGCCGGTGAAGGCGCGCGCGACGAAGAAGGTCGCCCTGCTATCGGGCGGCAATCCGCAGATCGCGAAGGCGGACGGCAATAAGCCCGTACAGGCTTACATCGCCGCGATGCCCGGTTGGACGCGCGCGGTCGGCAAGCAGATCGATACACTCATCACGCGCGCGGTGCCGAACGTGCAAAAGGCTGTGAAGTGGAATTCGCCGTTCTACGGGATTGAGGGACAAGGCTGGTTCGTGTCCTTCCACGTGTTCACGCGTTACGTGAAGGTGACGTTCTTCCGCGGCACTGCGCTTCAGCCCGCGCCGCTTGGTGGCAAGAGCAAGGACGCGCGTTGGATCGACATCCTCGAGGGCGAGGCGGTTGACGAGAAGCAGATGACGAAGTGGATCAAGCAGGCCGCGGCGATGCCTGGGTGGGGCGGCTAGACGCTCACGGCTTCGACGCAGTCGCTTGCGACGGCGGAACCAGGATTCCATAGCCCAAGATCGTGTCGCGATTTTCGCTGGAACCGACTTCAGCTACGAGTGCGGAACGCACGCGCGCAGCCGTGTCCTTGTCGGGATGCGGCAACAGTTCCGCAAAACGCGCGGCGACGAGCGGGCTTGCGAACGACGTGCCTGTGACCGTGCCGTAGGCGTCGCCGAGGCCGGCCGCGCGAACATCGACACCGAATGCCGCGAATGCGACGGGGGCGCCGCGGTTGGCATCAAGCTGCACGTGACGCCGCGCATCGACAGAGGTGACGGCGACGACGCCGTCGAAGGCTGCAGGATACTTGACGGGCGCAGCCGGGCCATCGTTGCCCACGGGGGCCACGATGACGTGTCCGCGTGCGATCGCACTGCGCACGGCCGCTTCGAGCAGCGCGTTATTCGGTCCGGCAATGCTGATGTTGATCACGGGCACGTCTTTGCCGACGAGCCAGGCAACGGCACGCGCGATGTCGGCGGCCGAGCCTCCCGTTGGCGAGCCTGCGAACGCGTCGGCAGCGTAGAGCGTGGCGCCGGGCAGGGCGCCTTGAAACGTGCGGTCGTCACCAACCAGAAGCGAGGCGACCGCCGTGCCGTGCGCTGTCGCGCGCGAGGCGCCGCGCGCTTCGGTCGTCGCCTTCACGACGATATCCGCGTTCCTCAGCGCCGGATGATCGCGATCTACGCCGGCATCGATCATACCGACCATGGTGTCGCCGCGTGCCAAGCGCGGGAGCGATGCTTGCGTGGGGCCGGTGGCAGACCGGCCCGCGGGGTCATAAATGTGTTCGTAGTCGAAGGCGCCGTCCGGATCGGCGGCACGCAGCTTGGCAAGTACTTGTTCGGCCGCGAGCTCAGGCGGAACTCTGAAGCGCGTAACCTCGATGTCGAGCGGGTCGAGCGTTTCGGTGCGCGCGACTTCAAGTCCCATCTTGTCCGCCGCCGCGCGGGCGCGATCGGTCAGCGCAATCGCGATCACCACGCCTCGGACAACGCGCGCGCCGTTCGGATCGACATCGATGAGAGCTGGATTGGCGGGGCGGCCGGCAACGTCCAGTCCTGCCTGGTCCAGGACTTTGTCGAGCGTGCCCTTCGCGCCGTTCACGGTGTCGTTCACAGCTCCGGTTGCGGTGCTGGTCGTGTCGTTCACCGTGCCATGCACTTTGCCCAGCGTGTTGCCGACAAGCGGTCCGGGTTTGGGCGTTGGCAGACCAAGAGGGCCCGCCGCTACGGGGAGCAGCAGAGCGAACGCAAAGGTGACGACAAGAGCGATTCTGCGCATGGCGGCGATCATAGCGGGCAGACAACGGGCGGTCCCCGGCATTTGTTCCAGATCGGCGCCGAAAGCGGCCAGAATCTTGGGCCGGGATTAAAATCGCGGGGCAAACCGTTGTATCGATGAACGCATGGTTAGGTCCTTGGAAGCCGTACGCGGAGAGGTTGTCGCGCTGCTGCCGCGGCTGCGCCGGTTTGCGCTCTCGCTGACCGGAAACGGCAGCGACGCCGACGATTTGGTGCAGGACGCCGTCGAGCGCGCGTTGCGCAACCTGCATCGGTGGGAAGAAGGAACGCGATTGGACAGTTGGATGTTTCGCATGACGCAAAATCTTTGGATCGACACGGTGCGCTCGCGCAAGGTTCGCGCGGCGGATCCGCTGGACGATACGGCGTTGGAGCGTGCGGGCGCCGACGGCGCGCGCGATATGGATGCGCGTCTGGTGTTCGGCGAAACCTGTGCTGCGATGGCAAAGCTTCCCGAGGAACAACGCGTGGCCGTGGCGCTCGTCTGTGTCGAAGGCATGTCCTATCGCGATGCGGCCGATACGTTGGGAGTGCCGATCGGTACGCTGACCAGCCGCTTGTTCCGTGCGCGCACGGCGCTGGCCGAGGCGCTTGCCGGCGAAGGGGCCAAACCGACTGAGGTGCTGTCATGACGATCAGCGATGAAACCTTGATGGCCTATCTGGACAACGAGTTGCCGAGCGACGAGCGCGAGCGCGTGAACGCCGCCTTGGCCACCGATCCCGCTTTGCAGGCGCGGCTCAAGCGGCAGGAACGGGTGCACGCGATGCTGAGCCAAGCGTTCGATCCGGCGCTGAAGCAAGCTGTGCCGTCGCGCATCGTCGAAACGGCGATGACGACGCCGATAGCGCTCAAGACCGACTGGCGCGCGTGGATTGCGGATGTCGTGTCGTTCCGTCCGGGCACGCCGCGCTTGGCTGCGGCCGGCGCCGCGTTTGGTTTGGTGGTTGCAGCGGGTTTGTTGTTTTACGCCGGTACCGCGCGGGCACCCGGTCCCGACTCCGTTCCGTTTTCTGCGGAAGGGCAGTTGGCTCAGGCGCTCGAGACGCAGCTTGCCAGCGATGCGACGCGCGAGGGCCCGCGTGTCGGCGTGAGTTTCCGGGCGAACAGCGGCCAGACTTGCCGCACGTTCGATGCCGGAGCCACCCACGACAACTTCGCCGGGATCGCGTGCCGCGATTCGAAGGGCTGGACCGTCAACACGTTTGTGACCGCACCGGTTCGCAGTGGCGGGCCTTATGAACTTGCAAGCGCCGGGCTTCCCGACGACGTGCGCAAAGCGGTGGCCGATATGATCGACGGTGCGCCGTTCGATGCGGCTGCGGAGAAGAGCGCTCGCGACGCCGGTTGGCGCTAGAGAACTTTTTTCGAAGAGGCGGAAAGAAAATCGCGGGTCATCCCGTTGTCCATCGAACAGGCCGGCTGGGCCGTTCTTCAGACAACCAGGAGTTAGACGATGCGTACCAAGTTCAGCACGATGACGGCCATTGCGCTCTGCGCAGCGCTTGGCGCTTTGGAACCGGCCATGGCCGGGGGCATCTTGGGCGGTGCCGGCGGTGCAGTCGGCGGTTCGCTTGGCGAGGGTGGGCGCCTCGGTGCTCCGTCATTGCCACCGGTCAGCAGCAATGTCGGCGCGACCGTCGGTGCATCGGTGAATGCGGGCGTGAACGGAAGTGCCGCGACGAACACCATCGCCAAAACTTCGAAGACGGTCACGACCACGTCCACAAACGCGACGAACACCGCGGCCGCGACGGCAACGTCGACCGCGAACAGCACACTGCAAAAAGGCACCCGGGTTGCGGGTAGCGCTTCGGCGGCGGCGAGCGCCTCGACGCAGATCGCGACGCAGGCACCGGTGTCGCTTGTGAACGCGGGGGCTTCGGTTGCGGGCCAAGTCGATGCGGCCGCTTCGCTGGACGGCGTCGCCGGGACGGCATCGGGCGCGGTTTCCAAGTCGGTTTCAGTTGCGACCGGCGTTGGTGCGAAGGCGACCGGCGCGGTTGAAGGCGCGACCGAGACCGCCATGAACGCGGCCGGAAACGTGAACGCCGCTGCCGCCGTCAACGCGGAAGCGAGCTCCGACAGCTGGTTCGACATTTTCTGAGGTCGCCTGGGCGACGGGTGGACTGCGTGACTTGAGCGCCACGCAGTCCAAGGCGGCGGCGGCATCAGCCAAGGGATGCGGCCGCCGCCACACTCTCTCTCACTTGGCTTTGAGGGGACATCATGCGTAGCACCTCCACGATTGCAGTTTTCCTACTCGTGGTTCTGTTTCAGGCACCGGCCTGGGCCGACGATGGGCGTTGGATTTTCTCCACCGGCGTCGATTACTCGACCGGCGACTACGGCGAGGCAGAGGACACGACGATCGTCACCGTGCCGCTTGCTGCGGGTTACGTGGCGGAGCGTTGGAGTGCGACGCTGACCGTGCCGCTGGTGAGCATCGACGGTCCGGGTACGATCGTGCCCGGCGGCGTCGGTGGCAGCGGTCCGCTCGGCGGTTTGCTCGGCGGCGACGCGGCGAACAAGGTGCCGCCGTTGAACGGGGTCAGCGAAGTTGGCCTCGGCGACGTGTCGCTCGAAGTCTCGGCGACCCCTTATGTCAGCGCCGGCGGCACGCAGTTCTCACTCACGGGTCGGGTCCGCGCGCCGACGGCGGATGCGGGACGTTCGCTTGGTACCGGTGAGGCCGCCGTTGCTGTCTCGGCCGGCGTGCGCGAGCCGATCGCGGCGCGCTCGGCGATCTACGGTTCGGTCGGCTACGAGCTGGCGTTCGGTGGCGGCAGCGGCGTGATCGCAGGCGTCGGTGCAGAAAGCTACGTGAGCGAGCGCACTTTGGCGGGCGTGACATTCGAGTTTGCGCAGGCGAGCTCCGAAGTGCGCCGCGACGCTGCGCAAGCGGGCGCCTATCTGGGCTTCGACCTTTCGAAGGACACGCGCCTTGTCGCCTACGGCGCCGCGGGCTTGAGCGAAACAAGCCCCGACGTGCAAGCAGGCCTTCGCTTAACGTTTGCCGACTGAGGCGAACGTTAAGGCGGCGGCGGACGTCGCTCGATACCGCTAAACCGCGACCTTCAATCCGTGCCGTCCGCCGACTTCGGCCAGTTTGGCGAGATCGGGGTTCTTGGGATCAACTTCGCGCGCGAAGTCAGTGAACATGTGCGAGGCGCCCTCGCGCGAGGTCATTGAGATCATTTCGCCGCCGCCTTTGGCGAAGCGGAACCAATGCGTCGTCCCTGCGGGCAGATGCACCAGCGTGCCCGGCGTTGCGGTCATTTTCTCATCGCCGATACCGAAGTCGATCTCGCCCTTCACGACGTAGAACGATTCGTCCCAGGGATGCGAATGCGGCGGGGGGCCTGAGCCCTCGGGTCCTTGTTGGAGGAATACCTCATAGCCACCGGTGCGCGCGCCCGATGCCAGGATCGTTAGGTGTTCGCCGACGATGTTGAGCGGGCCGGCGTAGTCTTTCGGCGTGACGACAAACGGTTTCGGCGACATGCAAGAAGCCCCTTCCAGCCTGAGGGGCGGATGCTAGCACAAGGAAGCGGTGCCGCAACTTGCGCGCCTTGGCACCGGATAAGGGTTCTTACGCCGCGGCGGCAACGGCTTTGCGCGCGATCTCGGTCCACGACGCGTCCAACGACTGCCCGTGTTTCGCCGCACAGCGAACCCCGGTGATTCTGACGCAAACAATAAGTCAAATTGATTTTGCTATGCGCGACCACGTACATTGCCGCGAGTGTTTTTGGACGCCGGACGGCGAGGTAAAACGGATGTGCTACGCATATGCTACGTATAAGCTACGCATGAAACGGCTTAGAACTGCGGAAGTTACGCTTGCTACGGATTCGATTTTCGCAACTTTGGATCGTGCGGGTTACGGCGCGGCCGGTTTGTTGAAGCGCACGCGGCTCAAGACCTTCGACTTTGCGGGGTCGATAACCAGGATTTCGTCGGCGGCGGCGCCTGTCACGCGCACGATCAAGAGGCCGTTTTCGATGCGGCTGTCGGCGATGGCTTGGCCGGCGGCAAGGTCAAGGTTCAGTTCCGGCACGTCGCCTGGTTTGAACGAGGCGGTGGCGGTTTGTTCGGGCTCTTTGCTGAAACCGCGTTTGATTGCCATGCCGATCATGGCGGCAACGACGAGAAGGATCGCGATGCCGAGGCCGATTACCAACATCCACAAGCCGCGGTTGGCGGGTGGCGGGGCTTCGGGTACGACATCGGCCATGACAACTTCCTCTGAAGCCGACCGTCGTACACTGACGATTGACGCCAGCCAAGCGGGCCAGCGGTTGGATCGGGTACTGGCTGCGGCGTGGCCCGATTTGTCGCGCTCGCGGTTGAAACAGTTAATCGAGGCGGGCGCGGTGACGGCCGGTGAGCGCGTGCTCGCCGACGCATCCGCGAAGGTCAAGGTGGGAGCCGCGCTACAGCTTCTCGTGCCAGCCGCGGTTGCTGTGGAGGTGGAGGGCCAAGCGATCCCGCTCAACATCGTGTTTGAGGATCAGCATCTGATCGTGATCGACAAGCAGGCGGGTTTGGTCGTGCATCCGGCGGCCGGCAATCGCGACGGCACACTGGTCAACGCGCTGATCGCGCATTGCGGCGACAGTTTGCGCGGGATCGGCGGCGAGCTTCGCCCCGGCATCGTCCACCGCATCGATAAGGATACGACGGGTTTGATGGTTGCTGCGAAAACCGAGAAGGCGCACACGTCGCTCGGCAAGCAATTTGCGGCGCATGCGATCGAGCGCGTTTATAAGGCGCTGGTTTGGGGCGTGCCGCGCCAGCGCGCCGGTACGATCGACGCTCCGCTCGGCCGCTCGCCGTTGAACCGGCAGAAAATGGCGGTGCTGCGGATCGGCGGGAAAGAAGCGCGTACGCACTACAAGGTGATCGAGACTTTTGGTTCGACGGCGGCGCTTGTGGAATGCAGGCTGGAGACGGGACGCACGCATCAGGTGCGGGTTCACATGGCGCATATCGGCCATCCGCTGATCGGCGATCCGGTCTACGGGCGACCGCGTTCTGTGCCGGGGCTCGAGTTCAAGTTGAAGCGCCAGGCCCTGCACGCGGCGGTTCTTGGGTTCCAACACCCGGCGACGCACAAAACCCTGCGCTTTGAGAGCGTGTTGCCGGAAGATTTCACCGAAACTTATCTTGCGTTCAAAGGGTTAGGGGAGAAGGGTCGGGGGTCTTAAAATGGCCCCGATCCATACATACATAGGTCCGCTCTTGCCCGCGCTTTTTGGCGGGCTTGTGGTCGGGGATCGGTTTCGGGGCACATCGCACGGGGCCGAACGTTACTGCACAAGGGGTTGGATATGGCCGCTGGCTATCTGATGCTTTCGCCGGAAGGCGGGCTCTCTCGGTATTTGAGCGAGATTCGGAATTTCCCGATGCTCGAACCGGAAGAGGAATACATGCTCGCCAAGCGCTGGCGCGAGCACGAGGATTCTGACGCCGCACACAAGCTGGTGACCAGCCATCTCAGGCTCGTCGCGAAGATCGCGATGGGCTATCGCGGCTATGGCTTGCCGGTGAACGAGATCGTTTCGGAAGGCAACGTGGGTCTGATGCAGGCCGTGAAGCGGTTTGAGCCCGACAAGGGCTTTCGGCTTGCGACGTATGCCATGTGGTGGATCCGGGCTTCGATCCAGGAGTACATCCTGCGCTCGTGGAGCTTGGTCAAAATCGGCACGACAGCCGCGCAGAAGAAGCTGTTCTTCAATTTGCGCAAAGCCAAGAACTCGATCAAGGCGATCGAAGACGGCGATCTGCGCCCTGAAAACGTGAAGCTGATCGCGACGAAGCTTGGCGTCACGGAAGAAGAAGTGATCTCGATGAACCGCCGGTTGGCGGCGCCCGATAACTCGCTGAACGCGCCCTTGCGCGCGGACTCGGAAGGCGAGTGGCAGGATTTTCTCGTGGACGAATCGCCCAACCAAGAGGCGATGTTGGCCGACCGCGAAGAGAAAGACGACCGCAGCGAGCTGCTCGCAGAAGGCATGAAAGCGCTCAACGAACGCGAGCGCCATATCCTGACCGAGCGGCGCTTGAAGGAAGAGCCCGCGACGCTTGAGGATCTGTCAAAGGAATACGACATCTCCCGCGAGCGTGTGCGCCAGATCGAGGTGCGGGCGTTCGACAAGCTGCAACGCGCGATCCGCGAAGCGGCGCAGGCGAAGCGCACCGGCGGCGGGCAGGCCGAAAAGATGGCGGCGCTGCCCGCGCGCTAGGTGGCGAACGGGTCTTTGACGAGGATCGTGTCTTCGCGTTCCGGGCTCGTCGAGAGGACTGCGACGGGAGCACCGATCAACTCTTCGACGCGGCGGACGTATTTGATCGCAGCGGCGGGGAGTTGGGCCCAGCTCCTGGCGCCGGCGGTAGACTCGCTCCAGCCCTCCATCGTTTCGTAGATGGGCTTGCAGCGGGCTTGGGCGTTCGCTGCGGCGGGCAGGTGGTCGATTCGCTTGCCGTCGAGGTCGTAAGCGATGGCGACCTTGATCTCCTTCAAGCCGTCGAGGACGTCGAGCTTCGTGAAGGCGATGCCGTCGATGCCGCCGGTGATCACGGTCTGGCGCACGAGGACGGCATCGAACCAACCGCAGCGGCGCTTCCTGCCGGTGACCGTTCCGAACTCGTGGCCGCGCTCGCCGAGGCGCGCGCCGATCTCGTCGGTGAGTTCGGCGGGGAAGGGACCTTCGCCGACGCGGGTGGTGTAGGCCTTGGCGATGCCCAGCACATAGCCGATCGCGCGGGGGCCGATGCCGCAACCTGCGGCGGCTTGGCCGGCGACCGTGTTCGAGGAGGTTACGTACGGATAAGTGCCGTGGTCGACGTCGAGCAGCGCGCCTTGCGCGCCTTCGAACAGGATGCGGTCGCCGCGGATGCGGGACTCGTGCAGGTGCTTCCAGACGGGCCCTAAGAACGGGACGATCTTGGCGGCTACTTCCTTCAGCTTGGCGACAAGTTCGTTCGCGTCGATTTCGCTGGTGCCGAGGCCCCGACGGAGTGCGTTGTGATGCGCGAGAAGGTTCTCGACTTTGGCTTTCAGCGTTGCGGGATCGGCGAGGTCGATCGCACGCAGGGCGCGGCGGCCGACCTTGTCTTCGTAAGCAGGGCCGATGCCGCGCTTGGTCGTGCCGATCTTGGTGCCGGAATTCGAGGTCTCGCGGATGGTGTCGAGTTCGCCGTGCAGCGGCAGAATGAGAGGCGCATTTTCGGCAACCATGAGGTTCGACTTGTCGATGGTCAGACCCTGGCTCTTCATGCGCTCGATCTCGGCGATCAAGGCCCACGGGTCGACGACGACGCCGTTGCCGATGACGGAGCGCTTGTTTGCGCGCGCGATGCCAGAGGGGAGCAGCGAGAACTTGTAGGTCTTGCCGTCGATGACGAGCGTGTGGCCCGCGTTGTGGCCGCCTTGGAAGCGCACGACCACATCGGCGCGCTCCGAGAGCCAATCGACGATCTTGCCTTTGCCTTCGTCGCCCCACTGGGCGCCGATCACCGCGACGCCTGCCATCAGAACACCAGCGCTTTGGCTTGCTTCACGACTGGGATCTTACGCAGTTCGACGAGCACATCTTCGGGCACCGCGCCGTCGACTTCGATGAGGGCGATGGCGTCGCCGCCGGCGGCGGTGCGGCCGAGGTTGAACGAGGCGATGTTGACCTTCGCGTCGCCGAGGAGCGTACCCAGCTTGCCGATGAAGCCCGGTTTGTCTTCGTTCGTGACGTAAAGCATGTGCGGCGTGAAATGAGATTCCATGTCGATGCCTTTCACCTGGATGAGGCGCGACACACCGTTCGAGAAGACGGTGCCGGCCACGTCGCGGGTTTGGCGTTCGGTGATGACCTTGATCATCATATAGCCTTCGTAGGCGCCGTGCTGGGTACGGCGCACTTCGGAGACTTGGATGCCGCGCTCCTTCGCAACGATCGGTGCGTTGACCATGTTGACATCGGAGAGCGCCGGTTTGAGCAGGCCCGCAAGTGCTGCTTGGCTGAGCGCGCGGGTGTTCAACTCGGCGGCGTGGCCTTCGAAGACGAGTTCGACGGATTTGATCGCGGTTTCGGTAAGCTGGCCTGCGAACGCGCCCAGGCGTTCTGCGAGTTGGATCCACGGCTTCATGGTCGCCGCTTGATCGGACGTGATCGAGGGCATGTTTATCGCGTTCGTGATCGCGCCCGTGAGCAAGTAATCCGACATCTGTTCGGCGACTTGCAGTGCGACGTTTTCCTGCGCTTCGGATGTGGACGCTCCAAGGTGGGGCGTCGCGACGATTTTGTCGGATCCGAACAGCAGATTGTCTTTCGCAGGCTCGGTCTCGAACACGTCGAGCGCGGCGCCGGCAACGTGGCCGCTGGCGAGCGCATCGTTCAATGCCTTCTCGTCGATCAGGCCGCCCCGGGCGCAGTTGATGATGCGAACGCCCTTCTTCGCTTTGGCGAGCGACTTGGCGTCGAGGATGTTGCGCGTTTTTTCGGTCAGCGGCGTGTGCAAGGTAATGAAGTCGGCGCGATGCAACAGTTCGTCGAGTTCGACCTTGTCGACGCCGAGGTCGGCGGCGCGCTCCGGGCTCAGATACGGATCGAACGCTGCGACCTTCATGCGCAAGCCCTTTGCGCGTTCGGCGACGATTGAGCCAATGTTGCCGCAGCCGATGATGCCCAAGGTCTTGCCGGTGAGTTCCACACCCATGAAGCGGTTCTTCTCCCATTTGCCGGCGTGCGTTGACGCGTTCGCGGCGGGGATTTCGCGGGCGAGTGCAAACATCAGCGCGATCGCGTGCTCAGCGGTTGTGATCGAGTTGCCGTGCGGCGTGTTCATCACGATCACACCGCGCGCGGTTGCGGCGTTGATGTCGACGTTGTCGACGCCGATGCCGGCGCGGCCGATGACTTTCAAATGCGTCGCGGCGCTCAGCAGGTCGGCGGTGACCTTCGTCGCGGAGCGGATCGCCAGGCCGTCATAACGGCCAATGATCGTTTTCAGCTCGTCTTTCGAAAGGCCGGGCTTCACGTCGACGTCGACACCGCGATCTTTGAAGATCTGTACGGCGGCGGGCGACAGCTGGTCGGAAATCAGGACTTTGGGCATGGGGAATCTCGATTGTCGAAAAGGGGAGGAAGGAAGAGCGGGCGAGGACGCCCGCGTTCCCAGGTGCGTTACGACGCTTTGACTTGTGCCCAAGCCCAGTCGAGCCAGGGCGTCAGCGCTTTGAGGTCCGCGCTTTCGACGGTGGCGCCAGCCCAGATGCGCAAGCCGGGCGGGGCGTCGCGGTAGGCTGCGATGTCGAAGGCGACGCCTTCTTTGTCGAGAAGGTCGGCAATTTTCTTCGCGGCCGCGGCTTGGCCGTCGGCGTCTTTGCTCACGAACCATGGGTCGACGATCTTCAAACAGACCGACGTGTTCGAGCGCGCCTTCGGATCCTTGGCCAGGAAGTCGGCCCAGCCGGACGATTTCGTCCAACGGTCGATGACGTGGAGGTTTTCGTCGGCGCGCGCCATCAATCCCTTCAAACCGCCAACACTTTCAGTCCAGCCGAGGGCGTCGAGATAGTCTTCGACACACAGCATCGAGGGTGTGTTGATCGTTTCGCCCTTGAAGATGCCCTCGTTCAGCTTGCCGTCTTTGGTCATGCGGAAAATTTTCGGCATCGGCCACGCGGGTTTGTGGCTTTCGAGGCGGGCGACCGCCTTGGGAGATAAGATCAGCATGCCGTGGGCGGCTTCACCGCCCAGCACCTTCTGCCACGAGAACGTCGTTACATCGAGCTTGGCCCAGGGCAGGTCTTGCGCGAACGCAGCGGAAGTCGCGTCGCAGAACGTCAAACCCTCGCGGTTGCCCGAAATCCAATCGCCGTTCGGGCTGCGTACACCCGAGGTCGTGCCGTTCCAAGTGAAGATCACATCGTGCGCGGGGTTCACGTCGGCGAGGTTCGGCAATTCGCCGTAGCCCGCTTTCAGAACGCGCACGTTCGCGAGCTTCAGCTGCTTTGTGATATCGGTCGCCCAGTCGTTGCCGAAACTTTCCCAAACGAGCACGTCAACGGGCTTTGGCCCCAGCATCGACCACAACGCCATTTCGACGGCGCCGGTGTCGGAGGCGGGCACGATGCCGATTCGGTAGTCGGCTGGTACGCCAAGAATCTTACGGGTTCGTTCGATCGCCTGCTCGAGCTTGGCTTTGCCAGGCTTCGAACGATGCGAACGTCCAACAAGTGCTTGATTGAGAGCTTGGGGGTTCCAGCCGGGGCGCTTTGCGCATGGGCCAGAAGAAAAATGCGGCCGGGTGGGCCGTTCGGCAGGCTTCGCAGTCATGTTGTCCATTCCTTGCAGAATGGGCGCATCCCGTTGGGGGGATGTGTCCCGCGCGCCTTGTGGCTTATTCCAAGATTCGCGTCAAATCATTTTCGCAAGCGCAGCATGCAACTGCGCGACTGTGGATTATGAACGGCGGACAACGGCTCAGTGTGTGACAGCGGTTTCTTAGCGGGGGCCAAGTGCTACCCTACATTCCGCGCCATCCGAGAGGATCTTGAGAGTTTTAACTACAGCGAAGGAGAGGAATGATGCGCTTTAAAGCGCTTGTCGTTGCAGCCGCAACGATGATTGCCGCCGCACCGGCTGCGTATGCAGCAGGCTACGGCGAGTTCACTGGCAATTGGCGAAACGAAAACGCCGCCACCTCAGATATCACGCGTATCCGCGTGCAGGCTGCCGGCGGCGGTCTGAACGTTCGCGTGTGGGGTCAATGTTCCCCAACGGATTGCGATTGGGGTACCGGTAATGCGACGGGCTATTCTTATAGCCCGGCTGCGAATCCGGCGGTCAGCGCGACCGATCTGATCGTGACGTTCAATCCGGGGTTCGCTGAGAAGATTTTGATTCTCACGGATCGTCCGGGCGATCGTTTGAGCTACACGATTTACACACGCTTCACTGACGGTTCCGGCCGGCGGCCATTCGTGTCGCGCGGCAACATGCGTAAGCAGTTTGGTGGTTGGCCTGGTTGGCCTCCCGGCGGCGGTGGTTGGCCTCCCGGTGGCCCAGGTGGGCCGGGCGGTCCTGGTGGCCCCGGTGGCGGTTGGCCTCCTGGTGGTCCAGGCGGACCTGGTGGTCCTGGCGGCGGTTGGCCTCCGGGCGGACCGGGTGGCCCAGGTGGAGCGCCTGTAACGCACGCGACGGATTCGTTGTCGGTGCCGCAGACGTGGGAGTTCGATCTCGACGAAGGCGGCGTTGGCAGCAATCCGCAGGCCGACGCATGGTTCGAAGCCGTGACGGCGTGGGAGATGTACATCGTGCCGCGCAACGGTGCGCGCATCTGGCTCGGTGACGGATCGAACCGCGGTTACGCGGGCTGCTCGAGCGGCGGGCCGTACACGACGGCACGCGTTCCGATCGGGTCGTTGCCGGTTGGCACGTATGTTTGTGTCAAAACGAATGGCGGGCGCTACAGCCAATTCCGTGTGAACGGATGGGGCGCCGGGTATCCGAAGACACTGGCTCTCGGCTTCACGACTTGGGAGTGATCCCTAGACATTGAATGAATGAAACAGCCCCGCGATTTGCGGGGCTGTTTTTTTGCGAGGCGCAGTTACGTCGGATCGATCACGTAGGTTTCGCGGCTAACGATGGCGGGGTTGGGACCGCCGGTGCGCGTGACTTCGACGTGGCGGAGCTTGCCTTCATCTTCGCGCGTGATTTCCAGTTCGTAGGCGGGGATTGGTTTTGCGGTGAGCAGTCTGCCGTGGAGCGTTTCGCCGTCGACGTCGAAGGCCAGCGTCACGTCTTGATCATGTGTGTTGGTCCAGCGAACGTCTTTGAAGCCCCAGACAATGGCAGCGTCGAGCCCTAGAGGGGTGAAGCGGGTGTCTTCGGTATAGAGATCGCGGCTGTGCGGGTGGCGTTCGACGGTTTGCATGCCGCCGCGCAACGCCAACTCGTAGAGCAGGCTGGCGACTTGGCAGAGACCGCCGCCGATATCGGCGCTAAGCCGATCGTTGACGATCGCGCGGCCGGTTTGAAAGCCGCGCGCGTCGCTGGGTCTTCCGATCGTGCGCCAGAACGAGACGGTGCTGCCTGGACGAATGCGCAAGCCGTCGAGTTTGTGGGCGGCGAGCGTGAGGTTGTGGAGCTTGCCTTCGAAATGCGCGGTGTGGCGGATCGGCTGCGCGATCGCGACGGCCGGATTCAGAGTTTCGCGCGCGGCGGGATCAACGGGTTCGCAGGCGAAGGCAGATGGGTTGCGCCAATCCGTCCACGTGCGCCGTGTCACCGCAACCGCGAGGCGGAGCTGCATCGGGGCGACTCTGCGGATGAAGCGGCGAAGTGCGCTCATGGTTTTGTAAAGCACGCGACGAGATAGGACGAGAGCGACGGTACGCTATCGGCCAGCCAGCCGTCGATCTGCGTCAACCGTGCGCGCGACCGTTCCGGAAAGCGGTGCACGGGGACAAGCATCAAGCCGGTGAGATGTCTGCGTTCGAAGCCCGCGGTGCGGCCGATCGTTTCGAACTCGCGCTTTGTCAGCGCGGTCGCTCCATGCCAGGCGTGTTCCACGTTGCGGCGGTTGCCCGTCATGGTTCTGCGGGTCTTCGAGACGATATCGACGATCAGCACGCCGCCGGGACGCAACACGCGGGCGGCTTCGGCGAAGATCGCTTGGATAGCGTTCGCTTCCAAATGCATCAGCAGGTGAAACGCGAACACGGCGTCGAACGCTTCGGTGGGTAACGGCAGGCGCTCGGCGTCGGCTGCTGCGAAGCAGGTTCCGGGTTCGCGCATGCGTGCGATGGCGAGGCTGGCCGTGCTTGCGTCGGTCGCGATGGTCGCAAATCCAGAGAGGCGACCGGTGCCGCAACCGAGCTCGAGAACGCGCGTGGCCTTTGGCGGCAGCCATGCCGCGAGCAGCGCGCGTTCGCGCGCGTCGATGAAGCGGCCGGAGGTGTTGGCGAAGCGCGAAGCGTCGTAGGCGGGCGCGAGGCGATCGTAGTAGTCGATGATCTCCTGCTTCATCTTGGCGCCGCTAGGGTAGAGGCCGCTGCGGATGATCCGCAGCGGCGCTCAATGCCAGATTAGAACGGCAGGATGTCGCGTTCGCGTGTGTAGCTCAGATAGCCTGCATTGACGCCTGCGCGCAGGCCGAGGCCGGTGCGCATGGGAGCCAGCGAGATGCGGCCGGTGCGTTGGTAGTTCACGCCGATGCCCGCGACGAAATAGTACGTGCCTTCGACGCCAGGGAAGCGTTGGAAGATCTCTTCCTGGCGGCGGATTTGGTAGACGAGCGTGAAGCACTTCGACACGTTTCCGCCGACGTCGAAACCGACCGACGGTCCCTGCCAATAGACCTTGAGGTTGCGGAAATTCTTCCGGTGCATCGCGCCCTTGCCATAGCGCAGGCCCACGACGAATGCGCCGGAGCCTTCTTCGCCGGTGATGTAGGCGTTCGGCCGGCCGAGGTCGGAGAAGATGCGTTCCACGGCTTGCGCGACGGCAGCCGTCGTCATGCCGAAGAAATCGGAGGCGACTTGGACGATTTCGTTTTTCGAGTAGGTGTCGTCGGCGTTGGCGGTTTCGTTTACCAGCGTCATGGCGGCGGTCAGCGAAATCGCGCCGCCGGCACCCTTAATCAGCGTGTCACGGCGGGTCAGTTTCTTGTCGGTCATCTGTAGCTTCTCCAGAACGTTCAAGCCCCTTGCAGGCCAAGATTAGCCTGGCCATATGACGTTGCGAAGGCCCAGGCAAGGCGCTTGACTGTGAGCTTCGCTATGATTTCGGCTGATTCGTTGTAGCCGGTGCCGTTTTGGCCAAGCGCATAAGGGGAAACATGTTCCAGGATATCGGCACTACATTCATTTTAGCGCTCGTGTTCGCGGCGATCGTCCTGATTTTCCGCGCCATCAAGTTTGTTCCCCAGGGCTATGAATGGACTGTCGAACGGTTCGGCAGGTACGTTCGCACGCTGAAACCGGGCCTCGGACTCGTCAATCCGATCTTCGAGCGTGTCGGACGCAAGATGTCGATGATGGAGACCGTGCTCGAGATTCCGAGCCAGGAAGTCATCACGAAGGACAACGCGCAGGTAACGGCGGACGCGATCGCGTTCATTCAGGTCGTGGATGCGGCGCGCGCGGCCTACGAAGTGCAAAACCTGATGCAGGCGATTGCGAACCTCGCGCTGACCAACGTGCGTACGGTCATCGGTTCGATGGACCTCGACGAGGTGTTATCGAAGCGCGACGATATCAACGTCAAACTGTTACGCGTCGTGGACGCCGCGACGCAGCCGTGGGGCGTGAAAGCGACGCGTATCGAGATCAAAGATCTGTCGCCGCCGTCAGACATCACCGATTCGATGGCGCGACAGATGAAGGCCGAGCGTGAACGGCGAGCCGAGGTGTTGACGGCGGACGGTGCGAAGCAAGCGGCGATTCTTCGGGCCGAAGGCTCGAAGCAGGCGGCGATTCTGGAGGCTGAGGGCCGGCGCGAAGCCGCGTTCCGCGACGCCGAAGCACGCGAGCGTTCTGCCGAAGCCGAGGCGAAGGCGACAACGCTGGTCTCTGACGCCATCGCAAAGGGTGACGTGCAGGCGATCAACTACTTCCTTGGCCAGAAATATGTCGAGGCGTTCAAGGAGCTTGCGTCGGCGCCAAACCAGAAGTTCGTCATCTTGCCAATGGAGTCGGCGGGCTTGTTGGGTTCGATCGCCGGCATCGGCGAACTTGCCAAGCTCGCGGGCGAAAAGGGAGCACAAGCCGCGGCAGCGCGCGGCACCGGCTCGGTGCCGCCGGCACGGTGAGCTCAGTTCATCTCGTGCAAGCAAAGCGGGGATTTCAGATATGGATATGACTTGGCTGCTCGAAATCGGGCCCTATCACTGGCTGGCGCTCGCAGCTGTTTTGATCGGCATCGAGATGGTGATGCCTACGCAGTATCTGATTTGGCCAGGCATTGCGGCATTCGCGACCGGCTTGCTTGCGGCGTTCGTCGACATCGGCTGGGCCGGACAATTGGCGGTGTTCGCTGTTCTGTCTGCGGTTCTCGTCGTCGCGTCGCACTATTTGCCGAAGCAACCGCTCAGCGATGTGTCGTCGTTGAACCAGCGGACGGATCAGTTGATCGGACGGTTCGCAACCGTTGCTGAAGATTTCCGACACGGCGAAGGTTCGGTCACACTTGGCGACACGCGTTGGCAAGCGCGTTCCGTCGACGGGACCGATTTGAGCACGGGCACGCGTGTCGAAGTGGTGGCGGCGGAGTCGACGCTGCTGAAAGTGAAGCGGGCCTAAAACCGGATATCGACATAGTCGGTCAGATCGGCGCGGCCGGCGCAACGTGCAATTTGTTCTTTCATACGCCAGAACCTGCGCGCGCCTATAATGCGGAACGTATAGGTCCCCTCACGAACGCAGACTTCGGTGGTTTCGTTGTCCGTGATTGCGATGCGGCCCTTGAGCCAGAACGTCTTGGCCTCGATGCGGGTGATCACGCCGTTTATGACCAATTGATCGCCGTTGTGTGGGCCTTGTTGGCCTGAAATCGTGACACCCTGAGGCGTTTCGGTGACGACGAGTGTTGCCGGGCTCGCGCCCCACACCCACTGCAGCGTCACGCCCTGGTTATTCTTCAGCTTGGTGAGCGCCGCCTCGTTGACGATTTCGGTTTCACCCAGCGTTCGGGCCTGAACTGTCGCTGCGGCTGCGGCGAATAGGAACGTCACTGTGATCGCGAAGCGAAACATCGGGTTCTCCTTAGCGGCCCCAGGCGATGAAGCTGGGGTTTTGGAATTTTTCGCGTGTGTTGCCGTAGGTGAAGAGCGTCTTGCCGTCGAGGCGGGTGACGCGGCCGCCGGCGGCGCGCAACACGGCGTCACCTGCAGCGGTGTCCCATTCCATTGTCGGCCCGTGGCGCGGGTAGAGATCGGCTTCGCCGGCTGCGATAACGCAGAACTTCAGCGACGAGCCGGCTGCGATCAGATTGGCGATCGGGTAGTGGGCGAGATACTCGTCGGTGAGACGGTCGCGATGGCTGCGACTCGCGATGGCGGTCATCCCTTCCGCCGGCGCGACACGGGTTTTGATGGGCCGCTTTTTTCCTGCCGTTTCTTCAAAGGCGCCGTCGCCGCTTCCCCAGAACAGACGATCGACGGCGGGTGCGAAGACGACACCGGCCGTTGGGTGGCCCTGTTCGATCAGGGCGATGTTGACCGTGAACTCGCCGTTCTTGTTTAGGAATTCTTTCGTGCCGTCGAGCGGGTCGACAAGGAAGAAGACCCCGCCGGAGGTGTCGGGTAGGTTGCCCGCGGCCGCACTTTCTTCGGCTACGACGGGAATTTCCGGAGCAGCCGCATGCAAGGCTGCGACGATCAGCGCTTCCGCTTCTTCGTCGGCTGCCGTCACGGGGGATTTGTCGGCCTTGATGCGGCGCTCCGTGTCCCTGGCGTAGTGGCGCATGACGAGCGCACCCGCGCTGCGTGCGGTCTCGACCATCTTGGCGAGCAACCGCCTTCGCGTTTCAGCTTCTAGGGGGGTCACTTGCCTTGGAACTCCCGCGGATCGACCACATTCAGCGTCGCGTGTTTGAGATTGATCAAGCGTTTTCCCATATTCTCGAAATTCACGGTCGCACGATCGCCCGTAACCGACTGAATCTGTCCCAATCCCCAGTCGCTCGCGCCTTCGAGCATGACATATTGGCCCGGTTCGAGTTCACTGGCGGTCGCCTGCTGCTTCGGCATTTTGCCGTTCATCCCGTTTCGCTTAAGTCAATCTTAAGCGGACTTTGGTGGTTTAGGTTGATGCAACGTCTAGCTTCAGAATACTTGTCCCCGGTGCCGACGCCAATTCCGGACGCGCAAGTGAAATCACCGCCGGCTTCCCCCGACGAGACCGACTTGGGCGCGCTGCTTGTCAGCCGCGTGTGCCACGACCTGATTAGTCCGGTGGCGGCGATTTCGAACGGGCTTGAGATTCTAGCCGACGAGCAGGACGCGCAAATGCGCGAGCATGCGATGCGGCTGATCGAGCACAGCGTGGGGCAGGCCAAGGCGCGCCTGTTGTTCGCCCGCATGGCGTTCGGCGCGATGGGTTCGGCCGGGGCGGAAATCGATCTTCGGGAAGTGGGGAACGTCGCCGAGGAATTCTTCCGCGTCGGCAAGGCAAAGCTCGATTGGCAGTCGGCGCCGGTTGCGGTGGACAAGGAAATCGTCCGGGTGCTGTTGAATCTGTCGGCGCTCGCCGCCGATTGCATCCCGCGCGGGGGCGTCTTGACGGTGCGCGTCGAGGCACCCAAGCACTCGATCGTGGTTTCGATCGTGGCGAAGGGGCTGAAGGCGAATTTGGCGCCGGACATTAAGGAAGGTCTAGCACTGGCGACGCCGCCGGAAGATCTGACCGGCCGTACGATCGCACCGTTCGTGACCGCGCTCCTCGCCAAGAAGATGGGAAGCACGATCTCTTACGTGCACGAGGGCGACACCGTTCGCTTCGACGTCAAATTCGACCGGCGGGCTTCGACCTAAGAGGCGCGCTTACCGAGTGCGATTTGCTTGGCGACGAACGCGTTTTCGACCGTCGCCACGAAGCCGTTCAGTTCAAGAGGCTTCTTCACGACCGCATCGACGCCGACGGTTTGTGCCAGATGCAGCAGGTCGACGGCACCCGTGCGCCCGCCCGAAATCGCAATGGTCGCCATCGCCGGATATGCCGCGCAGATGTCACGCAGCAAATGCAGGCCATTTTCGTCAGGCAGAATGATGTCGCAGACCATCGCGTCAAACGGGCCTTCAGCGAGCGCTGCGCGTGCTTCGGACGC
This sequence comes from Micropepsaceae bacterium, assembly GCA_044220975.1. Lineage (GTDB taxonomy): Bacteria > Pseudomonadota > Alphaproteobacteria > Micropepsales > Micropepsaceae > SZUA-430. The sequence goes on from JBGAPZ010000032.1 coordinate 37,927, forward strand.
GGTTTCTGTGACCACGACCTCGTGCGAGCGCTGTCCCAGGCCGCGCCGCATAAGCGCGCCGAACAGTTTGTCGTCGTCTAGCACCAGTACTCGGGCCATAGCTCGGTTTTTCCGCCTGTGTTCGCACAGCCTAGGCGGCGACCCTTAACGATGCGCGCCCGAGCGTGCTTAAGGGCAGGTAACGACCGGCCGGTCGCGCGAGGGGTCAGGCTCGGATTTAGCGATCGGTAAATTGCGCTAAAAATGCGAGGGGCGCCGCCGTCGCCGGCCGCGCCCCTCGTCAGACCCCCTCAGGCCTTATTCTATGCCGCGTTCGTGGCGGCTTCAGACGGATCGCGCAGAACGTAGCCGCGGCCCCACACCGTTTCGATGTAGTGCTGGCCGGCAGCGGCCTGCAGCTTCTTGCGCAGTTTGCAGATGAAGACGTCGATGATCTTGAGCTCCGGTTCGTCCATGCCGCCGTAGAGGTGGTTCAAGAACATTTCCTTCGTCAGCGTCGTGCCCTTGCGCAGCGAGAGCAGCTCCAACATCTGGTATTCTTTGCCGGTCAGGTGAACGCGGCTACCGTCAACTTCGACGGTTTTCGTGTCGAGGTTCACGGTCAGCTTGCCGGTCTGGATGACCGACTGCGAGTGGCCCTTCGAGCGACGGACAACGGCGTGCACGCGGGCGATCAGTTCGTCCTTGTGGAACGGCTTCGTCATGTAGTCGTCGGCGCCGAAGCCCAAGCCCTTGACCTTGTTTTCGACCTGGGTCGAACCGGACAGGATGAGGATCGGGGTCGCGATCTTGTTCACGCGCAGCTGCTTCAGCACGTCGAAACCGGACATGTCCGGAAGCTGCAAATCGAGGATGATGATGTCGTAGTCGTACAGTTTGCCGAGGTCTACGCCTTCCTCGCCAAGATCCGTCGTATAGACGTTAAAGCCTTCAGACTTGAGCATCAGTTCGATGCTCTGCGCCATCGCGCTGTCGTCCTCGATCAAGAGAACTCTCATTGCCTCTACTCTCCCCTCGCGACCCGGGTACAACCGGGAGCCCTTGTTGGTTCATTCACCATCGAATCTAAGTGGTAATGCTTAATAAAGCTTAATCGCGAAGGCACCTTCGTAAATTCGCCAGCGAAAAATGTCAGCTGGCTGACGTATTCCGGCGACACCATCAGCTTAGGGCAACCTTAAGGCTGCTTCAGCCATAATCACCCGTGGTTTAGACGGGCTTACTCATGTGCCCTCTGATGCGTGCAAGCGGTTCCGCTTGCGGTCCGGATCGTTTGATCCGCGGCTTGGCGCCAATTTCGGCGCGCGCAGAAGTGGTGACACAACGAATATGCCCGCATTGGGAACGCAGCGTGCCGGAAGGGCGGTTCGCGGCGCAGAAGTTGCAACGGCCGGTTCAAACGGCTGCATAAAAACTAAAGGGGCAAGGGGGTGTCATGAAATCGCGTGAGGGATTGGTCCGGCTGCACCGCTTTCGGGTCGAAGAAATCCGCAAACGCTTGAAGTCGCTCGACGACATGCGTGGCGACTTGGCGAAGAAAAATGAGCGATCTCGAGGCGATGGTCCAAGAGGAACAGCGCCGGTCGATCAACAGCGATCTGGGGGCGCCTTGCGTTTCCGTCGTTCGCGCGTTCGATCCAGGCACGGCGCGAAAACATTCAGCGCACGATCGACGAGGTCGAGAAGCAGGCTTCAACGGTTAGCGAAGAGCTGCAGGCCGCCTACCGCGAACTCAAGAAGTACGAGATCACGGTCGAAGGCGAAGTCCAGCGCGACCGGGTCGAGTATGCCCGCCAAGTGCAGGCCGACCTTGCCGAGATGGCGATGGAACGTCAGGTCCGCAAAGCCCAGCCGCCCGGCCAAACAGCGAGGGTTGGTACGGTCTGGCCGCTGCCGATAGGGGAGCGGTCACCGGCCGCATGTCGAGTTCCATCGAAGCCGTGGGCTGCAAGAGCGCCATCAGGCTTTCGAGCGAGGCGTTTGGGTTCAGCCAGGTGGCGAGGCCCGCATCATCTAAAATCACCGGCATACGGTCGTGGATCAGCGAGATCATGCGGTTGGCCTCGCACGTGACGTAGGCGAAGCTTTCGCTCATGCGGCCCGTCGGTGCAGGTGAGCGGGACCATAGCGCCGCAATCATGAGCGGGCGGCCGTTCCTGAGCCTGAACGCGTATTCGCGGGTTTTAACGCCGGCGACGCGCTTCCATTCGTAGAATTGATCGGTCGGCACGACGCAGCGGTGCGTGTTCAGCAAGCGGCGCCAGTCCTGCGTTTCGACGATTGCGTCGGCCTGCACGCTTATCAGCGGCTGGCGTTCCGGTTCGCCACGTCTCCATTCGGGCACCAAACCCCAGCGCATCGGGGTCAGCGCCAGCTCGCCGATATCGCGGCGGTGGATGACCATGCGTTTGGCTGTCGGGTCGCCGTCCCAGCGGCGGCGATTGGAGATGCGCAGGGATTCGTTTTGGCTCCACTCCTGAGCATGGAGGCGAAGTACCTTCGCGGGGTCTTTGATTTCTCCTTTGCCGAACATCGTTTTGCCTATCGCGTCGTTCATTCGTGCCCCAGGTGTGTTTGTTCACTATTTGTTCACCAGAGTCAAGTGCCCTGGTTGTGTGTTGTTGCCGGGCGTCGCCGCGCTCTCATAGGGTCGCCCCCTTGAGCTGGGTGTTGGGGGATTTCGAATGGCGATGCGAGTGGTTATGGCGGCGCTTATTGCGGCGCTGACGATGGCAGTTGCGTTTCAGGGCCGTGCGGCTGAGGACAATTGGATCCCGCTGCGCGACGGGTTGAAGGCGCGCTTCCTCACCGCATTCGAAAACACCGACGCGGATAAGCCGCGCACACTCGTTGCCAACTTCGTCTTGAGCGACACAAGCGTGCTCGCCGATCACGCACGTACCATCGAGGTCGCCGATCAGCTGTTCGGACGTATCGTGCTGGTGCCTGCGGATGCGAAAGGGTTCAAGCGCGCGGTCGTCAATCTGTTGATCTCGGAAACGAAGACGGGCGCGAACACGAAGCAGACGTTCGAAGACTTCGCCTATGCGCGCGGGAGCAACAGCGTGTGGCTGCGTCAAGCAGGGCCTCAAGCGTGGAAGATCGCGCAAGATGCGCAATGGCTGCAGCCGCAGTCGGAGACGGTCGTGCTCTCGGTCGGTACCGTCTATGTCGATTTCGCCGGCGAGATTTTTGCGCCGCCGGGATCCAAGAAGGCGCTGGGCGTCGAGCTGCGTTCCAATACGCCAGTCGGAAACATTCCGGGTAAGTACACCGAGATTAAGGAACTTTGGGGCCGGCTCGATCATGCGAAGCTAACGGAGCAGGGCTCCGACTTCGTTCACCTCGAAAACTACTCCGAACCTTTGCTTGGGAAGTTCCAGGTGCGCCAGCGCGTCTATCTCGACATTCGCAGACCCGAAGCTGGCGACTGGCCCACGCTTCCCGACACCGCGCCGCTCGATGGCGCGAAGGATCCGCTCGTTGCGGGGGTCGGCTCAAGCGTGGAAGACGAAGCGACCCGCTTTGCGTCGGCCGCCGTCGGCTCGATCGTTACTGTTAGCAACCGCAGCGATGCGGCGAAGGGCGTGACCACAGGCGTCGGCATCAGTTCGCGCGGTGTCCCTGGCAAGGTGAAGGGGCCCTCGGCCTTCGATTATCTGAAGTCCGCGCAATGAACGCTCGCGGTGACGCGGGGTCATGGCAAACTTGGTTCACGATGCGTCGTGCCGCACATCGTTGCGGCCGGCGTTAACACATTGAGCTTGAGGACAACGCGATATGGCCGCAGAGCAAAAGCCCGCAGTAGACGCGATCACGGGTGAAGGTGGAGAGCTTAGGCGTGTGCTTGGGCCTTGGCATCTGATCGCCGTTGGCATCGGCGCGATCATCGGTGCGGGCATCTTCGTCATTACCGGCACGGCGGCCGCACAATATGCGGGCCCGGCGATCGTGATCTCGTTTGTTATCGCTGGCGTCGGTTGCGTGTTCGCGGGGCTTTGCTACGCCGAGCTTGCGGCGATGATCCCGTTTTCGGGCAGCGCCTATACCTACTCCTATGCCGCATTTGGCCGTTTCGCCGCGTGGGTCATCGGTTGGGACTTGGTGCTTGAGTACGGCATGGCGGCAGCCAGCGTCTCGGTCGGGTGGTTTCGGGACATTTCACTGCGTCTATGGCGCGGTTCGGTTTGACGATCTCTCCGGCATTGTCATCGGCGCCGGTGACGATAAAGGACGGCCTCTTCGTGTTTACCGGCGCCATCGTCAATTTGCCGGCCGTTGCGATCATCGGACTTTTGACGGCCTTGCTGATCGTCGGCATCCGTGCTTCGGCGACCGTCAACGGGTTGATGGTTCTGCTCAAGGTGTTGATCGTCGTCCTTGTCATCTTGTTTGGGCTGCCTTTGATCCAGATGGCCAATCTCGTGCCATTCGTGCCGGAGAACACGGGCACCGTCGGCGAATTCGGTTGGTCGGGTATCCTTCGTGCGGCCGGCGTCATCTTCTTTGCCTATATCGGCTTCGACGCCGTGTCGGTCGCGGCGCAAGAGGCGAAGAACCCGCAGCGCGATATGCCGATCGGGATTTTGGGATCGCTTGCGATCTGTACCGTCCTCTACATTCTGATGTCGCTGACAATGGTCGGCCTCACGCCATATCCCACGCTGAAAGTCGCCAACCCGGTATCGGTCGCAATCGCTGCGGCAGGCGATCAGGTTCCGGCCTGGCTTGGCGGGGCCGTCGAGATCGGTGCCATCGCTGGCTTATCGACGGTGATCTTGATTTCGCTCTACGGTCAGAGCCGCATCTTCTATTCGATGTCGCGCGATGGGCTGTTGCCCTGTGGTTCGACAAGATCGACCCGAGGTTCGACACCGGCGCGGCACGCTGATCATCGGTGGTATCTTCTCTGCGATCTTCAGGTCTTTCCTGATCGACATTCTGGGCGAACTCGTTTCGATCGGAACGCTGCTTGCGTTCATCCTGGTGTGCATCGGCGTCATCGTGTTGCGCTACACGAAGCCGAACGTGCCGCGGCCGTTCAAGACGCCGCTGTCGCCGATCGTGCCAATTCTGGGCGTTATCGTGCGGCGCGATGATGGCGCTCTTGCCTGGCGACACTTGGATCCGGCTTGGCGTGTGGACCATCGCCGTAGATCTATGCCGTCTATGGCGCCGGCAACGCAAAGAAGATGACGTGGATGATCGGCGACCCGCTGCCGCCGAAATAGGCTAGTTCGCCTCAGCCTTTTGAGGTGCCGGTTGCGCCGCCTTTTTGCGCGGCGCAACTTTGAGGGCGAGGGCGACGTTTGCGGCCATCTTGTCGGCCATGTAGCCCAGGTCGTTGATGGCGCCGTCATGGGTGCCGCGCCAAACCGGATGGCGGCTATTGGCGAGCCTGAGCGCGATCACGAGACGCGGGCCGAATTTGCGCACGCTGCCTTCGACGCAGAGTGCGGAGCCGCCGTCACCCATGTGCGGCTCCAGACGCTGGAAGCCTTTGAGGCGGGCCGTGAGTTCGCGCGCGATCGTGGTGCCGAGATAGAGATGGTTCGGATCGGGCCGCAATTCCTTGAGCGGTTTGATCGTCAAGCGCAGCGGTCCTTCGACCGGAATCGGTTGCGGCTTCGTGCGCATCATGGCGCGCACGACCAACACCAGGATCGCCGCGACGAGCCCCAGGCCTCCCAAAATCCACAATTGTTCGTCAGCGGACGGCATGATCTCTCAAGGGCAATGCTGCGATTCTAGCGCGTCCGGCGGAGGTGCGCGCTAGGATTAAGCGAACGAGACTCGATCCAAGCGTCCGGCGTTTCACTTGTCCAGGAGGAAGGTTGCCCATGTCATTCGGCGAAAGCATAGCGCCCGTGGTCGGCCGGTGCATGATGGCGGCGCTGTTCATTTTGGCGGCGGTCGGCAAGCTGCAGCA
>JBGAPZ010000086.1:0-5301 GCA_044220975.1 Micropepsaceae bacterium
TTCAATCATGACCCAGAGCGCGCTGCTGACGGGCGGCCCTTCCATGTGTTGTTCCACGTGCTCAATGTCGTCGGGGCCGTTGATCTTCGGTACGAGAATGGCATCCGCGCCCGTCTCGATCGCGGCCTCCATGTCATCGTGCCCCCACGGGGTGTCGAGGCCGTTGATGCGGATAATGACCTCGCGCTTGCCGAAGCGGCGCTCTTTCACCGCCGCGCAGACTTGGGTGCGGGCCAATTCCTTTGCTTCCGGTGCGACGGCATCTTCCAAGTCGAGGATCAATGCGTCGGCGGGCAGCGTCGCCGCCTTCTCCAGCGCGCGGGCATTGGAGCCCGGCATGTAGAGCACGCTGCGGCGGGGGCGGATGGTCATCGGATCAACCTCAGAAGTGGGCGGCGCAAACTAGCGACGGCGGATGGCGAAGCCAAGCCAAGGGTGGTGCGGATTCCCAGGCGCGGCGTTATGCTGAGCTCATGTCTGACCCTCGTTGCATTCTTTCGATTCAGTCCGAAGTGGTCCGCGGGCATGTGGGCAATTCGGGCGCCCGGTTTGCTTTGCAGCGGTTGGGGCTCGACGTGTGGGCGGTGCCAACGGTGTTGCTGTCGAACCATCCAGGGCATGGGCGGTTTCGCGGCGAAGCAATAACCGCAGCTTCGATCGCGTCGTTGATCGACGGGCTCGACGCGCATGGGTGGCTTGCGCGCTGCGATGGCGTGATCTCCGGCTACCTTGGTGCCGCCGATCAGGCGCGCGCCGTCGCCGATGCCGTGCGACAGGTGAAGGCGCAGAGCCCGCGCGCGGTTTATCTGTGCGATCCGGTGTTCGGCGACGACGAAGGTGCGTATGCGCGGCCGGGGGTCGCTGAGGCGATGGCGCGGGAGCTCGTGCCACTCGCCGATATCGTGACGCCGAACCGGTTCGAGCTCGCAAGCCTGACGTCGAAGAAGATCGAGACTGTCGCGGATGCTGTCGCTGCGGCGCGGGCGCTGGGCAAAGCCGAAACCGTGGTCACGTCCGTGTCGTTCTGTCTTGAGCGTATCGGGACGGTCGCGGTCGCCGGCGATGGCGCTTGGGCCGTGTCGGCGCCGCGGATCGCTTCGGTGCCGAACGGGTCGGGCGATTTGTTGGCGGCGCTCTATCTCGCGGCGCGGATCGCGGGGCGGGATGTTGCTGCGGCGTTGTCTGCGGCGTGTTCGGCGGTCGACGGCGTTCTGCGGGCGAGTGCCGGCGGCGACGAATTGCGCCTGGTTGCGGCCCAAGCGGAACTCGTTCAGCCGTCTCGTATTTTGGCGGCCGAGGCGCTTAAGTGATAGGCTCAACCGTCTTGTGCCGGAGGGTGTTATGAACCGCTTCATCGTCGTGATCGCGCTCATCAGTCTCTTGGCGGCTTGCGTGACGGCGACCCCCTATCAGCCGGCGCCGCCGCGCGGGTTCGGCTTTTCGGAAGAGCGGCTCGACCAAAACAAGTACCGCGTCACGTTCCGCGGGAACTCGCTCACCAAGCGGGAGACGGTCGAGGACTACCTGCTCTACCGGGCGGCCGAGTTGACGCTGCAGAACGGGTACACGCACTTTCTGGTCGTCGGGCGCGATACCGAGGCAAAGACGCGGTATCGCTATTGGATCGATTCCTACGGCGGCCGCGGATGGTTTTATCACGGGTTCCCGGGGTGGTATCCGCGGCCTTGGTACGATCCGTGGGGCCCTTCCTATGACGTGCAGCCGGTGACGAACTACATCGCGACGGCTGAGATCATTCTCGTCAAGTCGGCTGTGCAGGACGGTGACGCCCGGGCGTTCGATGCGCAGCAGGTTTTGACGCAGGTTGGTCCTCGTGTTGTGCGGCCGGAGCAAGTGCCGCGTTAAGCGGCCTTCTTTAGGTGGCGGCTGATTAGGATTTCGGCGATCTGGATGGCGTTCAGTGCGGCGCCTTTGCGAAGATTGTCGGAGACGCACCAGAGTGCCAGGCCATTCTCGACGGTCGGGTCTTTGCGGATGCGGCTGATAAACGTCGCGTAGTCGCCGACGCATTCGACTGGCGTGACGTAGCCGCCGTCTTCGCGCTTATCGACCACCATGCAGCCCGGCGCTTCGCGCAAGATATCGCGCGCCTGTTGCGGCGTGATCGGGCGTTCGAATTCGACGTTGATCGCTTCCGAATGGCCGACGAAAACGGGCACGCGGACGCAAGTGGCCGTCACCTTGATGTCGGGATCCAAGATCTTGCGGGTTTCGGCGGCCATCTTCCATTCTTCTTTGGTGAAGCCGTCGTCCATGAAGCTGTCGATGTGGGGGATGACGTTGAAGGCGATTTGCTTCGTGAATTTCTTCGGCTCGATCGAGTCGGTCACGAAGATCGCGCGGGTTTGGTTGAAGAGTTCGTCCATGGCGTCTTTGCCGGCGCCGGAGACCGACTGATAGGTCGACACGACCACGCGCTTGACGCGCGCGACTTCGTGCAGCGGCTTTAGCACCACCACCATTTGAGCGGTGGAGCAGTTCGGGTTCGCGATGATGTTTTTCTTCGCGAACTTGGCGATTGCGGTGGCGTTCACTTCCGGCACCACGAGGGGTACGTCCGGATCCATGCGCCACTTCGACGAGTTATCGATGACGACGGCGCCGGTCGCCGCGATTTTCGGCGACCATTCGCCGGAGATCGTTCCGCCCGCAGACATCAGAACGATGTCTGTGCCTTTGAAGTCGTAGTGTTCCAGAGCTTTGCATTTCAGCGTGCGGTCGCCGTAGGAGACCTCTTTGCCGACGCTCTTACGCGACGCCAGCGGCACAACTTCGCTTGCCGGGAATTCGCGTTCGGCGAGGATGTTTAGCATTTCGCGGCCGACATTGCCGGTGGCGCCTACGACTGCAACTTTCCAAGACATGCTATTCGATCTCTAATGTTGAAGGGTGTCGAGGGCGGCGATGACGGCTGCGCCCATCGCCTTGGTGCCCACTTGTTTCTTGCCGGGCTGCATGATGTCGCCGGTGCGGATGCCTTGGTCGAGCACGGCTGAGACCGCGCGTTCGACGAGGCCGGCTTCCTTTTTCATGGCGAACGAATAGCGCAGGCACATGGCGAAGGAGAGAATGGCAGCGATCGGGTTCGCTTTGTCTTGGCCCGCGATGTCGGGAGCGGAACCGTGGATCGGCTCATAGAGCGCGCGCTGCCGCCCGGCGGCGTCGCGAGCGCCCAGCGACGCCGACGGCAACATGCCGATCGAGCCCGTGAGCTGCGCCGCTTCATCGGAGAGAATGTCGCCGAACAGATTGTCGGTGACGATCACGTCGAACTGCTTGGGATTGCGCACGAGTTGCATGGCGCAGTTGTCGGCGAGGATGTGCGTCAGTTCCACGTCCTTGTATTCGGCGGCGTGGAGTTTCGTGACCTCCTCTTTCCAGAGCAGGCCCGACGTCATCACGTTGTGCTTTTCGGCGGAGGCGACTTTACCCTTGCGCAGGCGCGCAAGTTCAAAAGCTACGCGCGCGATGCGATGGATTTCATGCGTCGCGTAGATTTGCGTGTCGACGGCTTGGCGTTCGCCGTTCGCCAACGTCGTGATACCGCGCGGTTCGCCGAAATAGACGCCGCCGGTGAGTTCGCGCACGATCATGATGTCGAGGCCGGCCACGATCTCAGGCTTCAAGGTTGAGGATTCTTTCAGCGCGTCGAAGCAAAGCGCGGGGCGCAGGTTTGCGAAGAGACCTAAATCTTTGCGAAGCCGAAGGAGTGCGGCCTCCGGGCGCTTGTCGTAAGGCGCGCTTGCGTATTTCGGGCCACCGACTGCGCCGAACAAAACGGCGTCGGCTTCGAGCGCTTTCTTCATTGCAGCTTCGGTGACGGGGGTGCCGTGCTTGTCGTAGGACGCGCCGCCAACCAGGTCGCGCTCGATTTCAAATTTCGCGCCCGTTTTGGCGTTGAACCAACCGATTAGGCGCTCAACCTCGGCAATGACTTCGGGGCCGATGCCGTCGCCGGGGAGGAGGAGCAGGTGCTTAGGGGGCATGGATCTCACTTAAGATCGGTGGCATTTTCGGCGGATTCGGGGGCGGTGACACACCGTGATTTGTAACGTCCCATGTGGCGTCGCGCGCCCGGCACTTGGCCGCAGAAACCTGCGGCAGCCGTGGGTGGGCGTAATACCCACCGCGATTTCCGGCGAACAACCCCATGTACCCTGAACTTTCGCGCCCGAAACGCGTTTGTGTGCTTCGCTCGGGGCGCAAGCTCACGGCGCCGACGACTTGATCTGCCGCCTGATTTTGGGCAGAACAAAACTAGAACTCCACGTGCCGGAAGTCAAACTATTTTCTGGCGCGAAGCGCCGTCTTAGTGCGTCGTCGTTGGCGCTGCGCGCCAAGAAGAACAGAGCAAGCGCGTACTTGCTGCGTCGCTTACATCCACGGCGACTGTGCGCGGCGCTTGGCTTCGAAGGCGTCGATCGACTTTTCGTGGCGCATCGTTAGGCCGATGTCGTCCCAGCCGTTCAGCAAGCATTGTTTGCGGAAGGGGTCGACATCGAACTTGATCATGCCGCCGTCGGGGCCTCGGATTTCTTGTTTCGCGAGGTCGATGCTGACGACCGCGTTGCTCCCACGGTTCGCGTCATCCATCAACTTGTCGACGTCTTCTTGCGGCAGCACGATCGGCAAAATGCCGTTCTTGAAGCAGTTGTTGTAGAAGATGTCGGCGAACGAGGTCGCGATCACGCAGCGGATGCCGAAGTCGGCCAGCGCCCAGGGCGCGTGCTCACGGCTTGAACCGCAGCCGAAATTTTGACCGGTGACCAAAATCTGCGCCTTGCGATAGGCGGTCTTGTTGAGCACAAACTCTGGGAGTTCTTTCCCATCCGGCGTGTACCGCATCTCGTCGAACAGGTGCTTGCCCAAACCCGTTCTTTGAATCGTCTTCAAAAATTGCTTCGGGATGATCATGTCGGTGTCGACGTTGATCATCGGCAGCGGCGCGGCGACGGCGGTGAGGGTGGTGAATTTTTGCATGACTAGAGTTCCCTCACGTCGGCGAGATGCCCCTTGATCGCCGCCGCTGCGGCCATCGCTGGTGACATTAGGTGCGTGCGGCCGCCCCTGCCCTGCCTTCCTTCGAAGTTGCGGTTCGAGGTGGAGGCGCAGCGTTCGCCGGGTTCGAGTTTGTCGGCGTTCATGGCGAGGCACATGGAGCAGCCGGGTTCGCGCCATTCGAAGCCTGCGCTCACGAAGATTTTGTCGAGGCCTTCTTGTTCGGCTTGTTCTTTCACGAGGCCGGAGCCGGGGACGATCATGGCGCCAACGGTTGCGGCC
>JBGAPZ010000033.1:0-42414 GCA_044220975.1 Micropepsaceae bacterium
TCCGTCCACCGATTTCCGGGTCCACATTGCCCGTCGGTTCGTCCGCAAGCAGCAGCTCCGGCTTTGCGACGACGGCGCGCGCGATCGCCACCCGCTGCTTCTCGCCGCCCGACAGTGTCGCGGGTTTCGCATTCAGCCGGTTCCCAAGACCCACCCACGACAGCAGCTCTTCCACCTCTGCACGATAGTTTCCCTCACTTTCACCCATCACGCGCCGCGGCAGCGACACGTTCTCGAACACGGTCAAATGGTCGAGCAACCGAAACTCTTGGAACACAACCCCGATCCGTCGCCGAAGCGCTGGCAGATCGTCCCGTGGGGTGGTGGCGATGTCGCGCCCGAACATCGAGATCGCCCCCCGGCACGGCCTTTCCGCCAGGTAGATGAGCTTGAGCAGCGACGTCTTGCCCGCCCCGGACGGCCCGGTGAGCAGATGGAAGGACCCCGCATCGAGCGTGAACGAAATGTCACGGAGGATTTCCGGCCCAAGTCCGTACCGCATCCCGACATTCTCGAAGCGGACCACCGATTATTCCTTCTGGGTTAATGACTTAGGCGGAAACCCTGTGAGTGTCGCTTGCTTGCAGGTGCGAAGAGGTTGTGCAAAGTGTTGGAGAATCGACACGGGCTCAAGCCTGGAATGATAATTACCTGCCCCCGCTGCGCAACTCGCTATCTATTAGAAGCAGGCGTCGTCCGACCGCCTGGCCGACAGGTTCGTTGCGCGCGCTGTCAGCACGGTTGGTTCCAAGACGCCGCACCTGATCTGGCGCCACAGCCAGCACCGATCCCGATCCCGATTCCGATCCCTGTGGAAGACCCGATGGGTCCGGTCGGCCCGGTGACGGATCGTGCACGCATGCTGCCCGCGCCGTCCGCTTTGCAACCGCCGCCGCGCTTTGAAATCCCGCATCCGCAACCGATGTCGACCATGCCTCCGCCCGGTGCGGTGGCGCCGTCAAACCGCCAGCGCGCCCGCTCGCGCTCGATGATGATGATGATGGTGGGCGGCGCCGTCTTCGTTGGCGCGCTGCTTCTGTTCTTCTCGCTACCCAACGATATCGCCCGCATTTGGCCTGCCTCCGCCAGCGTCTATGAAGCGCTCGGCATGGACGTCAACATTCGTGGCTTCAAGATCATCGCGAGCCACAGCCAAGAGCTGAACAACTCCGTCCCCGTGATCGTCATCAACGGTCAAATCATCAACGAAACTGACCGCGAGCTCGACGTGCCGAAAGTGCGCCTCGCCGTGCGAGATCAAGGCGGCAAGGAAATCTATCACTGGACCGTCCTTGCCGATCAGTCGCGCCTTGGCCCCCGCGAACACGGCACATTCAAAGCGCGTTTAGAAAGCCCGCCGGCCGACGCCGCGGACCTTGAAGTCCGTTTCGCGAAAACGGACGAATGACGTGGCTGATTTTCAGCCGCTTTTCACCTCGAACGCCATCGCCGAACGCCTTGAAACGCTGGCGGGTGACATTGCCCACGCGATGCCCAAAGATTTTGCAGCGGTGGCAATCCTAAAGGGCAGCTTCGTCTTCGCCGCCGACCTCATTCGCAGTCTCATCGTCCACGACGTGAACCCCGAAGTCGACTTCATCACCTTGGCAAGTTACGGCACCGGCACCGTGTCGTCGGGAAACGTAAGGCTGCTGCGCGATGTCGAAATCCCCGTGGCTGGCCGCGAAGTCTTGTTGATCGACGACATCTTGGATTCCGGCCGCACAGTCGCCTACGCCCGCGCCCACATGCTGCAACGCGGCGCGAAGGCTGTGAAAGTCTGCGTTCTCCTCGACAAAACATCGGGCCGCGCCGGCGGTACGGAACACGCGGATTTCGTGGGTTTTCCCTGTCCGCCGGCCTTTGTCGTGGGTTACGGCATGGATCACGCCCATAAATTCCGTGGACTGCCTTTTATAGCTGTTCTAAGCCAACCATAACGTGGACCGGGAACGTATGGCGAAGCTACTGATCGCTGAGAACGAACTGGCGCTCAGGGAGTTCATCGCCCGGGGCTTGGAGCAACGCGGCCACAAGGTCACCACGGCCCAAGACGGCTCCGAAGCGGTCGATGCGCTGAAGAAGCACAAGTTCGATCTCCTTCTCACTGACATCGACATGCCGATCATGGATGGCATCGTGCTCGCCATGACTGTCGGGCGCGACTACCCGAAGACGAAGATCATCATCATGTCGGGGCACGAGCATCAGATCGAACGCGCACACGGCCTCTCCGATCTGGTCTACCGCGTCATCTCGAAGCCGTTCACGATCGCCGGCATCTGCGCCGTCGTGGACGAGGTTTTGGCGAAGAAGAAGTAGCCGGGTTTCGGCAGCTTTTCGACCCACGCCTTCTGGTTGCACCAAAAACGCGAAAATCGAATCCGTCATATGCGTAACTGCGGCTGATTTCCGCCATTTCATCCGTAGCAGATCCGTTCGGAATCCGTTCGGAAGCGCGAGCCATCCGTAACACCCCTTCGATCGCTTTCGCCAAGTTGCGCCATTTTGATCGCCAAGCGCACACAACCGGCAGGGGAGCGTGTTATTCGACTTCCGGGCCAGATGCGGGCGCAACGATCTCCATCGCGCCTGCAGGCCGACCGCCCACGAAGCGGCAAGAGTTTCCGATTCAATTTTCAAGTCGCAGCCACTCGCGCATGAAGGCAACGAGGGAAGGAACGAATATAGAACAATTGCGCGTGAAAATCGACCGCGAGGGCGCGGACACAATGTCCGCGACAATCCGTCTGGCTTATGGCGTCTTCGGCATCATCCGTGTGCGCAGCGCGCGCACCTGATCGAGCAACGGCTGCGCTTCGGCGATCGCGGCGCCATGATCGAACGTGATCGTTTTCGTGCCCTTAGGTCCCACAATCGTCAGCGACTCCGCCCCGCCATCCGCGCAATCGGGACAGCCGATCGTATCGGGCAGGGTGTCGATTTTCGTGGCCAGCGCGGCGGCTGCCAGTTGTTCCCACTCCTGCAACGAAAGCGCCGCGGTCAAACGCTGTACAGGAAGATTGGCGCCCGCGCCGCGCCCCCACGGTTCGCGCGTGAGCACGGCCTCTCTCTCGGAGACTTCCAGCGTCGTTTTGCAATACCCCGCACACATGCCGAACGACGTCGTCGACGCAACCTTCGTTATACCGGCCGACTTCACCGCGCCGCTTTCGCACGCCGCCAAGCCAAGTGCGACGACAACCAATCCCAGACGCAGGCCAATGCTCATGACAAAATCTCCCGATGTTCCAAGGCCAAGCGTACGTCAGAATTGCGGCCAATCTTCGCTCAATTTACCGAAAAATAATCGTAGTTCGTAACCGACCCTAAGAGAGCGGTTGCGTAACCTGCGAGCGGACAATGGAAATGAGGCACTTCGTGCGCGGTCTTGGGCGAACGTACTCGCAGGAAAAACGGCGCAAGCCGTTTGCGCGCGCGCTTGCCGTTGTCTTCGTCGCGTGCATGTCGATGACGGCCGCGGGCTGCGCGCATTTGTTCGATACGCCTGAGCAAGCTGCACCGAAGCAACCGATCCCCAAGCCGGCACTGACAAAAGCGGCGCCGGTCTCGCCCGAGCAACGCGCTGAAGCAAAAGCCTTGCACGCGACCGCTCTAAGCCAAATGGGTCGCGGCGCTTTTGGCCCGGCGACATCGAGCTTGACGCGCGCCGTCAAGTTGGACCCGACGAACGAACAGATCCGCCGCGATCTCGCACGCGCGAACCGCGTTCGCACCGCCGTCGGCGCAGGCGAAATGCCATCGCGCAGCGCCGCGAGCGACTAAAACCGCGCGTCCAGCGATCAGCGCGCGCATCGCGCGCGGCTATGCGTCACGTGACGGCGCGCACCGCAATCCGATGATGAAATTTTGTTCAAACGATTGTTGCTGATTGCGGAAGACACGCTCTTGCGCGCGACGACCCCAAGGGCGAGTCTTGCGCGATGCAGAACATCGCGATTTTCGAAAAGCTGCGCGCACTGCTGGCCCGCAAAGAAGTGCGCCCGCCAGCGAAGCGTGGCGCCGCAGAGTTGATTCCGTTCGCGCGCAAGCGCGCAGCGCGGACCGTCGCGTTCGCGTTGCAAGGCGGCGGCGCGCACGGCGCGTTTACGTGGGGCGTGCTCGACCGCGCTCTGGAAGAAGGTTTGGGCATAGAGGCGATCAGCGGCACAAGCGCGGGCGCGATCAACGCGGCAGTCTTGGCGTCGGCGCATGCGCAAGGTGGCGCACCCTACGCGCGCACGCAGCTCGCCGCGTTCTGGCATGCCCTGGCGCAGGTCGCGCGCATGAGCCCGCTCAGGCCTTCGATGCTTGAAGCCTTGGCCTTCGGTCGCGACCTCGAACTCGCCGCCTCCGCGATCTGGCGCGACATGCTTTCGCGCGTGGTCTCGCCCTATCAATTCAATCCGCTCGACGTGAACCCGCTCCGCCAAATCTTAGGCGAATTCGTTGACATCGAAGCGCTCCGCGCGCCCGGCGCAATTCGCCTGCTAGTCGCGGCCACGAATGCCGAAACCGGCGCCGCGCGCTTGTTCCCGAACCAGGAGCTGACGTTGGACGTGTTGCTCGCGTCCGCCTGCCTACCGCAGATCAGCCAAGCTGTTAAACTCGCCGACGGTCACTATTGGGACGGCGGCTATTCGTCGAACCCGCCGCTGTTGTCGCTGGTCGAGCGGACCGCGGCGCGCGATGTCGTGCTCGTTCGGCTAAACCCGGCCAGCGACCGTGGCTTGCCGGTCACCGCGCCGAAGATCCAAACGCGGCTCAACCGCATCGTCTTCGATGCGCCATTGAAGCGCGAACTCGACGAACTCGAACGCTTGACCCGCGTCACCGCGGAAAGCGGCGCCCAACGCAGCGCACTGGGCCGCCGCCTCGCCGACTTGCGTCTGCACGAGATTTGCGAAGACGCGCTCATGAACGAAGTCGGCGGTGCCAGCCAAAACCATCCCGACGCCCGCCTGATCGAGCTGTTGCACCGCGAAGGCCGCGCGTCATGCGACCGCTGGCTCGCCACCTCGGTTGAGCACGCGCCGCCAAAGCGGGCCGTCAATTTCCTAGTGTAGCGCACCGAACGCGTAGGCGTTCATCGACAGCGACCCGAACTCATAGGACACGTGCAGCGGCGTGCTGGTTTCGCCGGCCGCCGCACCGCGCGCGACGAAGATCGGATCGAAGTGCTCGCTCGACGGGTGATTGATCTCGGCATGTGGCGCCGCTCTCTTCCAGTCGAGAAGCGCCGCATCGTCGCCGCCGGCCAACGTGCCATCGAGCCAGCCGATAAACCGCGTCGCCCACTCTGCTGGCGCCAGCGTCGGACGCGCCCGCAAATTATGCGTAGCGCTGCCCGACCCGATGATGAGGACGCCCTCGGCGCGCAACGGCGCGAGGGCCCGCCCGATCTCGTAATGCGTTTGCGGTGAAGCGCCGCCGACCAGCGAAAGCTGCACGACGGGCACTTGCGCCTCCGGCCAGGCCAAGAGCAACGGCGACCAAACGCCGTGATCGCGGCCGCGCGCGGGATCGATCGCAACATGCGCCGGCTTCAAGAGCTCCGCCGCGCGTTCCGCCACATCGCGCGCCACCGGCGCTGGATACTGCAAGTCATAGAGCGGCTGCGGAAACCCATAGAAATCGTGGATCGTGTCGATCCCAAGTCCGAACGTCGGCCGCGTCGCTTCCCAATGCGCCGAGACGACAAGGATCGCCTTCGGCTCAGGGACTTGCGTTGACAGCGAGCGCAAGAAGTCGCTCGCCGGAGCTTTCGTCATCACCAACGATGGCGCACCGTGTGAGAGAAACAGTGTGGGCATACGCATTGGGTCTATCCTGTCGTTCTCTCCCTCCCGATGTGGGAGGGAGAGGATCGTTGAGTTATCGCGCCGGGGCGAAGAACGGCTCCGCCGGTAAGAACGGCAGGCGCAGAGCGAACGCGCCCGGTCCGATCAGACCCGAAGCGAGCGAGGCCGCGGCCCAGAACACCGGGTACTCCCAGCCGCCGCCGGTTGCATTGAACACCCAACCGTTCGGCGCATGCTGGAGCGCGGCCCCAAGTAGGATCGGGATCATCAACACGGCGGCACTGCGCGCATAAACGCCTGTGATGAGCGCGAGGCCGCCTGCTATCTCGCCGAACATCACTAGATAAGCAAAGATCGCGGGATATCCGATCGACTCGAAATAACCCACGGTGCCGGCGACGCCGAATGTGAACACCTTCAAAATCAGCCCGTGCGCCAAGGCGGCGACGCCGAGCGAGATGCGCAAAAACGCTGCGCCATAGTCTGCCTGCGTGGTCATGTCAGTCTCCTGTTGTGAATGATCTAAAGCGCCATATCGAAGAGCAAAACCTCCGCGTCGTCCGCGCCGTCGAGCGCGAGCGTGCCGGCAGTCTCGATCGCCGCGCCGTCGCCAGCGGCCAGCGCCGTGCCGTTGAGCCGCACGCTGCCACGCGCGACATGCACCCACGCACCGCGCCCGGCTTTGAGTTCGTGCGTCACCGCTTGGGCCCCGTGCAGCAGCGTCGCGTAGAAGTCGACGTCGCGATGGATCGTGACCGAGCCGTCGCGCCCGTCGCGCGAACCGACCAGGCGAAGCTTGCCGCTCTTCTCTCGTGCGGCGAACGTCTTCTGCTCGTAGCTGGGCGTAAGTCCGCTACGCTCCGGAATGATCCAGATCTGCAAAAAATGTACGGGATCGGTCTTCGAGGCGTTGAACTCGCTGTGGCGAATGCCGGTACCCGCCGACATGCGTTGCACGTCGCCCGGCCGGATCACCGAACCCGTGCCGATGCTGTCCTTGTGCTCCAAGCCCCCCTCGAGAACATACGAGATGATCTCCATGTCGGCATGTCCGTGCGGCGAGAACCCGCCGCCCGGCGCCACGCGGTCGTCGTTGATCACGCGCAGCGGGCCAAAGCCCATATGTGCATCGTCGCGGTATTGGCCGAACGAAAACGTGTGATGGCTGTCGAGCCAACCAAAATTGGCCCGGCCGCGATCTTCCGATTTTCTAAGTGCGAGTGTCATGGCGGCTTCTCCTTGCGTGCGTTGCTGGCAGCAGATTTGGCCCGAAATCGCGAAGTTACAATTGGGCATTTGATTGACTTATTGTCCTGTTCTGATTGACAATACCGGATGGATCGCTTTCGCAGCCTCGAAGTTTTCGCAGCCACGGCCGAACGGCTGAGCTTCGCCGCCGCCGCGCGCGACCTAAAGCTCACCCGCGCCATGGTGTCGAAGCACATTGGCGACCTTGAACAGCGCCTCGGCGTTCGCCTGTTTCACCGCACGACGCGCCGCGCCAGCCTGACGGAGGCGGGCCGCGCCCTTGCGGAGCGCGCGAGCCACGTCATCGACGCGGTGAACGAAACCGAAGACGCCGTGCGCGATCTTCAAACCGTGCTGAAGGGTCGATTGCGCGTGAACGCGCCGGTCTCCTTTGGCTCGCAACAACTGGCGCCGTTGATCGCGCGGTTCCTGGGCGACAACCCCGGCGTCGAAATCGATCTCACCTTGAACGATCGCGCTGTCGACCTGGTGGAAGAGGGCTACGACATCGTGATCCGCATCGGCGTGCCGGCTGACTCAAGCCTGATCGCAAAGCGCCTTGCGCCAGCGCAGCTGATGATTGTGGGCTCGCCCGAGTACCTCAGGCGCAACGGTATGCCGAAGATGCCGGCCGACCTGAAACGCCACAACTGCCTGGGTTATTCGTATTGGTCGTTGCGCGACGAGTGGCACGTGACAACGCCTCGCGGAAAGCTTGAGCGCGTGAAGGTCAGGGGTTCGCTCGTCGCCAACAACGGCGATGCATTGCGCGTGGCCGCCCTGGAAGGCGTGGGTTTGATTCAGCAACCTTCATTCAGCATCTGCGACGACCTTCGCAGCGGCCGCTTGGTGCAGGTCCTCCCCGATCACACGATCCGCGAACTGACCGTTCACGCGCTCTATGCCCCAGGTGCCGCGCCGAACGCGAAAGTTCGTGCCCTCATCGATCTCTTGGCAAAAGCGTGGGCGGGCGAGCCGCCGTGGGAACGCAATGCCAAGCCCGGCAAACGTGCCCGAGGTCCTCGTGCGTAGGGTCGTCGTCGCGGCCGACTATCCCGTCGCGGCTGATGCGCTATGGCGAGGCGCCGTGAGCTACGCCGCGCTTGAGCGCATGATGAGCGGCCCGCTTGTTCGCGTCGCATGTCCGCCGGGCGAGGAGCACGAGGGCCACGATCTCACGCTCGTCTTCCGCTTGTTCGGACAAGTGCCTGTCGGCCGCTGGCGATTGAAGATCGTTCGGCGCGACGACACGCTTCATCGCCTCGTTTCTGAAGAACGTGGCTTCTTCGTCCGCAGTTGGCGCCACGAAATCGCAATCGACGCGCTGGACCCGGCCACTGCGCGCCTCACCGACACGATCGATATCGACGCCGGTGTCCTGACCCCACTGACCGCCGGTTTCGCAAGGCGCGACTACGCCCGCCGCCATCGGCTGCGCTTGGCTTCGATCGATCGGTGACTAGAACCGGCGGAGCAGCCGGTCGATATACTCAAGCTCGTTGAGCGGTCGCCCGCGTTCGGCGGCGCGGCGTTGCAGCTCTTCCAGAATCTCGCGCGCCTTTTGAATGTCGAGCTTGTCCGGCACCTTCACCGAGCCCCCGAACGATTGCCCGTACGAGGCTTGCGGCCGCCCAAACGGATCTTCGTTTTCGCCTTGGCCAATGCCCTGGCCCGGCCCGATCGCGCCCTGCGCCTGCAACTGCTGCAGAAGCTGCTTGGCAACCGCCTCGCCGCCCTTGCGCAACTCGTCGATCGCTTTCTGCTGATTTTCGCCCGCGCTACCGAGTTCGCCGTTCGCAAGCTTGTCGGCGGCGTCGTCCATCGCGTCTTGCGCGCGGCGCAGCGCCTGTCCCATCTCGCCAGGCCCCGCCTTTTTCATCATCGCGCTGAGTTCGTTGCTGAGCTTCTCTTGCTCGCTCTTCAGGCCCGACGGTTTCTTCACGCCCGACTCAAGCGCCTGTTGTTGCTCGCGGAACGTCTTGTCCATCAAGGCGCGTTGGCGCGCGATCATCTGCCCGAGCTTCTCAAGCGATTCCGTCGCCGACTTCTGCTCGCCGGTCATCTGACCGCCGCCGGCCATCTGCATGTTCTCGAGCATGTCCTGCAGTTGCGACAGCAGCTGTTGCGCCGCAGCGCGCGAACCTTGCTTTGCCAAATTCTGAATCTGATCGAGCATCGACTGCAAGTCCTGCGCCCGCACGATCTGCCCGCCCATCCCCTGCGTCATCGGGCTTTGGCCTTTGGCATTTTCCGCCATGGCTTTGAGCGCGCGCTCCATCGCCGCTCGCAAACGCGCCATCAGGGCCTCGATCTCAGCGTCCGGCGCGCCCCGCGCCAACGCGTCCATCAGCTTCTGCTGCACCGAGCGCAATTCCTCTTGCGCGAGCGGCGCGTCGCCTTCTTCGACCTTCAGCGCCATGTCCCACAGAAGTTGCTGCACCGATGCCATCTCGGCGCTGCCGCGTGCGCGCGATACTGTGTAGTAAGCCGTGCGCAAGCCCAGGTAGATCCGCTGATCCGGCGTAAACCGCTCCGGCGCAATCGAAAGCGCATCAAGCCCCTTGGCCACATAGGGCGCGGTCGACGGATCGCGCGCGAGGCTGCGCCGCTGCTCGATCAAGGCGCGCGCCAGCAACTCGTTGAACCGCCGTTCCGGCAGAACAATCTTCACCGGCTTCGACCGCGACGTGTGCCCGGCCTCGTCGCGCGCGACCAGCGTGATGTTCACCGGCAACCCGGCCCACACATGCGCCGTCAGGTCTTTGAAGATCGTGGCATCGCCCTCGCGCGCGGGCGACGGCGGCAGCGGCAACTCGAACGCAAGCGGCTTCGGGCCTTTGCGATCCGACGGCGACGACTGATGATCGAGCGCGATCTCGGCCATCGCCGAGGTAACGCCGTAGTCGTCCTTGATCACATAGTTGAACTTCAGTGACTGCGCATTCGTGATCTGCAACGGCGTCTTGAACGCGATCATTGGCGGCGTGTCGGTCTTCACCGAAAGTCGCCAAATCGCCGTTTGCGACGCGTTGACGGAAAGCCTGACCGTCATGTCCTGCTCAAGCGAAAGCTTTGCGTCGCGCGCGTCGCCGCCCGCCGGCATGAACTCAGGCCGGGTCTGCGGCGGCATCGACGTGCCCAGCGAACCAACGCGTAGCACTGCCGACGCATCGCCATGCGTGCGCACGGTCAGAACCGACCCCTTCGGGATCGTCACCGCGACACCATCCGACTGGGTGTTCGCCGTCAGATGCTGCGGCGCCTCGCCGGTGTAAGGCGGCGGCGTGACCCAGGCCTCGAACGTCGAAGGTCCGTTCCCTTGGGCCCATCCCGGCGACAACGCCGCGGCCAAGCGCGACGGCACCTCCGACCAATTGGCGACCGCAAGCGCCAAGATCACAAGCGAAATCAATATGCGCAGCGCCTGGGGATCGCGCGCCGCCAGCGACAGCCGCGGCCAGGCGACCTTGAGCCGGTTGATGTGGTGAAAGACCCACTGCCGATGCGCGTGCCAAAGCCGCTTCGTATCGTCGTCGTTGCCGGTCGCCGGCTTGTCTTCCAGCGCGCTCAGCGGCCGATGCTCGAGCCCGCTCGATTGTTCCAAGTGACGAACGGCTTGCGAGCGCGACGGCATCGACGTCGACTTCATCGAATACATCACCGCCCAACCGGTCGCGGCGATAAACCCGACGAGGCTCAACAGGTGCAGCCACTCGGGCAAGTAAACGAACACATTGGCAAGCGCCAAAATGACAAAGAGCCCGACGACGCCGCCGGCCGGCCACAGCAGCGGCCAAAACCGTTCCGCCGACAGCGAAGCCCACGAGAGCCACACGTGCCGCTGCACGATCTTGGGCAATCCGCCGCCCTTATCGTCCGCTGGTATATGCAAGCCCTCGTCGCTCAAACGCTCAAACCTCAGGCAGGGCCTAGAGCCAGTTCGGCCAGCGCTCCTGCGCAATCATATCGTCGACAGTTTGCCGCGGCCGTGTGACCGCAAATTGGCGGCCCTTAACAAGCACTTCCGGGGCCAAACCGCGGGCATTGTAACTGGACGCCTGCACTGCGCCATAGGCACCCGCCGAAAGTATGGCAACCAAATCCCCGGCGGAAACGGCGGGTAATTCACGATCCCGTGCGAAAAGGTCCGTGCTTTCGCAAACCGGGCCCACCACATCGTAAACCTTGGCGTGTGCTGAGGTGTGCCGCACCGGCACGATGTCGTGCCACGCGTCGTAAAGGGCAGGGCGGATCAAATCGTTCATGCCCGCGTCCAGGATAAGGAATTCCTTCGCCTCGCCGCGCTTCACATAAAGCACCTGTGAGACGAGAACGCCCGCGTTCGCCGTGATCAGCCGCCCCGGTTCCACGATCAGCTGCGCGTCGAGGCCCGTCACCGCCTCACGCACAACCGCGCCGTAATTTTCCGGCAACGGCGGCGCCATGTTGTCGTTGTAGGGAACGCCCAAGCCCCCGCCGAGATCGATCCGTGAAATGTGATAACCGTCCGCACGCAGACTTTTGACCAGCGCAGCAGCCTTCGCGAACGCCTCGCGATAAGGCCCCAGCTCTGTAATCTGGCTACCGATGTGCAAAGCAACGCCGGCCACGTCAATGCCCGGCAACTTCGCCGCGTGCGCAAACGCAGCCTTCACGCGCGACCACGCGATCCCGAACTTGTTCTCGGCCTTGCCCGTCGAAATCTTCGCATGTGTTTTCGCATCGACGTCGGGATTGACCCGCAACGCCACCGAAGCCGTCGCTCCTTTCGATCGTGCCACCTCGCTCAACGCGTCGAGTTCTTCCTCGCCCTCGACGTTGAACTGATGGATGCCCGCATCCAAACCCGCCGCCATCTCCATGCGCGTCTTGCCGACACCCGAGAAAACGATCTTCGAAGCAGGCACGCCGGCGGCCAGCGCCTTCTTCAACTCCCCGCCTGAAACGATGTCCGCGCCCGCGCCAAGCTTCGCCAGCGTCTTGATGACAGCCAGGCTCCCGTTCGCCTTCACCGCATAGGCAACGAGCGCACCCTTCGGCATCGCCTCCGAAAACACCCGAAAGTGCCGCTCCAACGTCGCCGTCGAATAGCAATAGAACGGTGTCCCGACCGCAGCCGCAATCTCAGAAAGCGGCACGTCCTCGGCGCACAAGGCGCCGTCGCGATAGTCGAAATGATTCATGGGCGGCGTATTAGCGCGCGACCGCGCTCACGCTCGGCTTCGGCGGCTCCAGCGGCCCCTTCTTCCCGCAGGCCGAAACGCCCAACCCGGCGATCAACGCCGCAACGACCAACACACGCACGATCATTTGAGCTGCTCCTGCCAATAGCGAACCTGTTCTCGGACCCGTTCCGGTGCCGTACCGCCGAAGCTCGTGCGGCTGGAAACCGACGCGTCCAAACTCAAGACGGACTGTATATCGGCGATGATCCCGGGCTCAACCGATTGCAGCTCCTTCAGCGACAAATCGCCAAGCCCGCAGCCGCGCGCTTCCGCCAGCGCGACGATGCGCCCGGTGATGTGGTGCGCCTCGCGGAACGGCTTCTTCAGGACCCGCACGATCCAATCGGCGATATCGGTCGCGGTCGAATACCCGTCGCCTGCCGCCTTGCGCATCGCAATCTCGTCGACCTTCAGGTCGCCGACCATCCCCGTCATAGCGGCCAGCGCCAACGCGACCGAATCGGCGGCGTCGAACACCGCCTCTTTGTCTTCCTGCATGTCCTTGGCATAGGCCAGCGGCAGCGCCTTCATCACGCCCAGCAGCGTCACCAGCGACCCCGTCACCCGCGCACACTTCGCGCGCACCAGTTCGGCCGCGTCCGGATTGCGCTTCTGCGGCATGATCGACGAACCCGTAGAAAACGCGTCCGACAGCGCGATGAACCTGAAGGCCGGCGAACTCCACAGCACGATTTCTTCCGCAAGCCGCGACAGATGCGTCGCCGCAATCGCGCAGGCGCTTAAGAACTCGAGCGCAAAGTCTCGCGCCGACACGCCGTCGAGCGAGTTGCGCATCGGCCGCATAAAGCCAAGACCATGCGCCGTCGCCTCGCGGTCGAGCGGAAACGACGTCCCCGCCAGCGCTGCCGACCCCAACGGCGAATCGTTCGTGCACGTGCGCGCCGAGGCAAAGCGCGCCCGGTCGCGCGCCGCCATCTCCACGTAAGCCAGCAAATGGTGCCCAAACGTGATCGGCTGCGCCGTTTGCAGGTGCGTGAACCCCGGCATCACCGTCGCCGCATGTGTCCCTGCTTTGGCGACGAGCGCCCGCTGAAGCGCGACCAAGCGCGCGTCCAGGCTGTCGATAGCGTCACGTACCCACAGGCGAAAGTCCGTCGCCACCTGATCGTTGCGCGAGCGCGCCGTGTGCAGCCGTCCGGCCGCCTCGCCGATCAAATCCCTAAGCCGCGCCTCGACATTCATATGAATGTCCTCAAGCTTGCGCGAAAACGTGAATTTCCCTTGATCGATCTCGGCCTTGATGGTGTCGAGCCCGCCCGCAATGGCGCTTGCGTCGGCCTGTGAGATAATGCCGCGTTCCGCCAGCATCGCCGCATGGACTTTCGACGCGGCAATATCTTGGGCATAAAGGCGCCGGTCGAAGTCGATGGAAGCGTTGATCTCTTCCATGATCGCGGCCGGTCCTTGGGCAAACCGCCCGCCCCACATTTCGTTCGTCGTCATCGTGTCTCGCGAAAGTCCCTGAATGTCTGCTTGGCGAATTCTAGTAATCGTAATCGTTGGTACCATTGTGGCGGCGGCAGCCTTCGCCGTCTATCTGCTTTCCGGTCTTAACGATGCGCCGCCTTCGAAGCTGGGTGGGATCGAGAACTTCATACCGGCGCGCGAAGTGCTGCCCGCGCCCGCAACTTCCTTCCTGGACGAGAATGGCGCCAAGCTTAACCTCGAACGCTTCCGCGGCAAGGTTGTGGTGCTGAATCTGTGGGCGACCTGGTGTACCCCCTGCGTTGCCGAAATGCCGATGCTGGATCGCCTTCAGCAGCAGTTGGAGGGCGTAGGCGTGGTCGTCGTCGCTCTGTCGCTCGATGCCGGCGGCCCGAATGCGGTCCACGCGTTTTACAAGGAACATGACATCAAGCATCTGGGCGTTTATGTCGATCCCACCATGCGCGCGCAAAGCGATTTCAAAGTCATCGGCCTGCCAACCACGATCTTGATCGACCGCGAAGGCCGCGACCGCGGCCGCATCGTCGGCCCCGCCGAGTGGGACGACGCGAAAGCCGCCGACTTGGTCCTAAGCGCAAGCGGTCCGCACTGATCCCATGGCCGCAGGCGTCACCCAATCGATCTTCGACGTCACCAGCGCCGCCGGTGCGCAGTTTCTGGCCATGATCATCGGTGCCTTCCTGGCCAGCAGCGGCGGCTTTCTGGTGACCTGGCTCTGGGACCGTCTGGAGCGCAAGCGTCAGGAAAGATCGATCGCGTTGGTGTGCCTCGACCTGTTGTCGTCGCTCAGTGTGCTGACGAACCTCGCGAAAGACGCACGCTCGCGCGGCACGCCATACGGCCCTTACACCATCCGGCTCGTACGCAGCTGCATGCGCGACCTCGACGTATACGAACGCAACCGCGAACGCATTGCTGACATCGTCGACCCGAACGCCCGCGCCGAGATTTATCAATGCATGGCGCGCATGACGCTCGCTATCGAAGGCGTTCTGGCCGAACACGAAATAATTGGCCGGACGAATGACGACATCGAGGCCGCACGCGCGGCCGGCAACGCACCGAAGGTGAGAGACCTTGAAAACGATCGCCGTGAGCGCGAGGTGCGCCGCGACAATTCGTTTGATTTCATGGTCGACACGACGGAGGAACTTTGCGCCCCGCTCTCCATTAAGCTGCGTGCGATCGCGAAGTCCGACCCGCAAAACCTAGCCGCCGTTGTGGCCGCCAACGCCCAAGCCGCTGCGACCGTGCCCAAGAAGCTCGACGACTAGGGCTTCAAGCCACCTTCATCGCCGTGTCCAGCGTATCCCATATCGCGGTGCAATCGATCACCTGGCCCATGGCCTGCGCCCGGTCGATTGCCATAACGGTGAGCCCAGCTTCGATCGCCTGAAACGGCGTCACCGGAAACTCGTTTTCGTCTTTCAACGCCGCGATCAAATCGCGCGCCATCGCAACGTCAGCGCCGTTGTGGTCGTGCTCCGAGATTGGAAACTGCCGCCGGAACGGCGCCGTACGCTCCAGGTGTCGCCGCCACATCACCGTGTTGCGGTCGATGTCGGCAATCAGCGTCCCTTCCGTTCCTGCCACATACCAGCGTCGCTCGCGCAGCGCGCTGCATGTGTTCGCATGGAACGCCAACTGCACGCCATTGCCGTACTCGACCAGCGCGGTCTGATGGTCGGTGACGTCCATATCGCTGGTAAAGGCGTCGTCGCCCGCCGACCACCCGGCAGGCCAGCTTTCGAACGCCGGTGAGCCGTCGGAATATTCGCGCTTCAAAGGTTCGCGATCGGGCCGAAAGATGCCGCGCCCGCCGAAGCTGACGATCCGCTGTGGCCTGGCACCCGCGATATCGCCCAAGACATCGAAGTCGTGGCACACCTTGTCGAGAAGGAACGAACCGCCCCACTCGCGCTTGCGCCGCCAATTGCGCGCAAGATAGGCGCCGTGTTCCGGCGGCAGATGCTCGGTCGCGTCGATCGAAACGATCTGTCCCAAATGCCCCTCGCGCACGATCGACAAGACTTCGCGCGTAATCGGCGCCGAGCGAAGCACGAGCCCGACGAACAGCGGCGGCGTTTCTTCGCTCGAGAGTCGCTGTGCGAGTGCATAGGACTCATTCTCCGTCCGAACGACCGGTTTCTCGGCGAACACCGGCGCACGTCCATAGAGCGCTAGCATCAGATGCTCGGCGTGCAGATGATTGGGAGATCCGATCATGACAAGATCGTGCGTGCCGGTTGTCAGCAATTCTTCTGCACTCTTGTAGACCTCGCCGACGGCGATCCCGTCGTCTTTCAGCCGCTCAAGCCCCACTGGCGCGGGGTCTGCGTAGCCTGCAACCTCGACCTCCGCTCCAGCCGCTTTCATCGCCGAGATGACGGCGGCCATTCGCTGTCCAAGACCGATAACGCCGACTCTCATGGGCACGCTACATTTCGAGGCGCGGTGATCCCACGCGCAACGAGTTGCCGTTAATATCGACGAGCACGAACTCGGGCATGCCCCAGGGCTTCATTTCGATCGGCATCAATTTTCCGACCTTCGCCGCGGCAAACGCTTCGTACATGGCGTCCAGGTCGTCGACGTAGAGGTAACATGTGTGATCGCGGATCGAGCCGTCGATCCCAGGCGCTTCGAAAAACTGAATTTGAACGCCGTTGCGCATCATGAACAAGAACGAATCCGGCGGGTCTGCCTGATGCGCGCAAATGAAGCCGAGCTTTTCATAGAACGCGCGCGTCTCGTTCGAGTCGTGCATCGGCAACGTGGGAACTGCGAAGTCGGCCATGAAGGCCTCCAGCAAGAGTCGCTCTAAAGAATTTGCCCTTCCCGCGGGATCGAGGGAAGGGCAAAAACAGCTTGAAAACGTGTGCGAATGGCTAGCGCGTAGGAACAGGCTTTTCGCCGCGATAGTCGTAGAAGCCTCGCTTGGTCTTTTGGCCCAGCCAGCCCGCTTCGACGTATTTCACAAGCAAGGGGCACGGGCGGTATTTCGAATCCGCAAGGCCCTCGTACAGCACCTGCATCACCGAAAGACACGTGTCGAGCCCAATGAAATCTGCAAGCTGCAGGGGCCCCATCGGATGGTTCGCACCAAGCCGCATCGCCGTGTCGATCGCCTCGACCGTGCCGACGCCCTCGTAGAGCGTGTACACGGCTTCGTTGATCATCGGCAGCAAGATGCGGTTGACGATAAAGGCCGGAAAATCTTCTGAATTCGCCGAAGTCTTGCCTAGCCGCTTCACGAGACCGTGCACCGTCGTGAACGTCTCTTCCTCGGTCGCGATGCCCCGAATGAGTTCCACCAATTGCATCAGCGGAACCGGGTTCATGAAGTGCAGGCCGATGAAACGCTCGGGGCGATCGGTAACTGCCGCAAGCCGCGTGATCGAAATCGACGACGTGTTCGTCGCGATCATCGCGTTTTTCGAAAGCTTCGGGCAAAGGTCGCGGAAGATTTGCTTCTTCAGCTTCTCGTCTTCGGTCGCCGCTTCGATCGCAAGATCCACGCGCTCGAAATCATCCAACGACGGCGCGGCGTGAATCTTCTTCATCGCCTTGTCTTTCTCCGCGTCGCTGATCTTGCCGCGGGCCACTTGCCGCGACAGGTTGCCGGAGATGATCTCGAACGCGGCATCGATCCGCTCGCGCTTCACGTCGTTGATCAAGACGTCGTAACCGGCAAGCGCACACACATGGGCAATGCCGTTGCCCATTTGGCCTGCGCCGATGACGCCAATACGTTCAATATTCATGACACCTGCTCGAGTGGGTTGCTTAAGGTGGCTTAAGGCCGCTGCCTAATAGCCCTGCTTTTTGAGCTCTTCGTCCAATTCCGGCACCGCCTTGAACAGGTCGGCGACGAGGCCGTAATCGACCACTTGGAAAATCGGAGCCTCTTCGTCTTTGTTGATCGCGACGATGACCTTCGAATCCTTCATACCGGCCAAATGCTGGATCGCGCCGGAAATACCGACGGCGATGTAAAGCTCCGGCGCGACGACTTTGCCGGTCTGCCCGACCTGGTAATCGTTCGGCACGAAGCCCGCGTCCACCGCGGCGCGGCTGGCGCCGACGGCGGCCTTCAGCCTGTCGGCGACCTTCTCCAGCAAGTGGAAATTATCGCCCGACTGCATACCACGCCCGCCGGAGACGACAACGCGCGCTGCCGCCAGTTCCGGCCTCTCCGATTTCGAAAGTTCTTCGCGCACGAACTCCGAGATGCCGGGGTTCTTGGCTGCGCCGATCGTCTCGACCGGTGCCGATCCTGTCGCTTCCGCCGCTTTGAATGTGGTGGAGCGGACTGTGATCACCTTCTTCGCGCCCGCAGGCGCCTGCACTTGCTGCATCGCGTTGCCGGCATAGATCGGCCGCGTGAACGTATCCGGTCCATCGACCGATACGACTTCCGAAATCTGCGCAACGTCGAGTGCAGCAGCGACCCGAGGCATAAAATTCTTGCCGCTGGTCGACGCCGGCGACAGCACCGCATCGTACTTGCCCGCAAGCTCGACGATCAGTGCCGCCATGTTCTCGGCAAGCTGGTGGGCGTATTGCGCATCGTCGGCGAGAAGCACCTTCGATACGCCTTTCAGCTTGGCCGCCGCATCTGCAACGCCCTTGGCATTTTGACCGGCGACCAGAATGTCCACCGGCCCGCCCAGAGCGACCGCCGCGCTCAATGCCTTGGCTGTCGCGTCTTTGAGCGATGTGTTGTCGTGTTCGGCTATGAGAAGAACGGCCATTAGATGACCCCCGCTTCGTTCTTCAGCTTGTCGACGAGTTCCTGCACGGTCTTGACCTTCACGCCGCCCTTGCGCTTCGGCGGCTCGCTGACTTTAAGAACCTTAAGCCGCGGCGTAACGTCGACGCCGTAGTCCGACGCCTGCTTGTCTTCGATCGGCTTCTTTTTCGCCTTCATGATGTTCGGCAGCGACGCATAGCGCGGTTCGTTCAAACGCAAATCCGTCGTGACGATCGCTGGCAGTTTCAGCTTCACGGTCTGCAAACCGCCGTCGACTTCGCGCGTCACTTCGGCTTTGTCGCCGTCGATCGCAACCTTCGAAGCGAAGGTGCCTTGCGGCCAGCCGAGCAACTGCGCCAACATCTGGCCGGTTTGATTGCAGTCGTCGTCGATCGCTTGCTTGCCCAGAATAATGAGCTGCGGCCCTTCGGCCTTCGCGATCGCCGCGATGATTTTGGCGACCGAGATCGGCTCGACCTCATGCGGCACCTTCACCAGGATGCCGCGATCGGCGCCCATCGCGAGCGCCGTGCGGATGGTTTCCTGCGCCTCTTGCGGGCCTACAGAAACCGCGATGATTTCTGTGACGACGCCCTTTTCTTTGAGCCGGATCGCTTCTTCGACCCCGATCTCGTCGAACGGGTTCATCGACATTTTGACGTTGGCGAGATCGACGCCCGTTTGGTCCGCTTTCACGCGGATTTTCACGTTGTAGTCGACCACGCGCTTGATGGGCACAAGCACCTTCATCAGGCTTTATCTCTCCGCTGGATGGGCCACGTGGGGCGCGTCAGCAAGCGCGCCCTGGGGCTACATGGAATTCCCGTAATTGTGCGGTGCACAAATTACGTGCAACCGCCAAAGGTGTCAACGAAACCGCGTTTGTTAGGGTTTCGGCCCTGGAAACCCTGCCGGCCGCGGCAGGGCATCAAAATGGCCTATCGATCTGGCGCCCCGGCAAAAAGCGGTGTCCCCGGCCGCCTAAAACCGATGACGAGCACGATACCCGCGGCAAGGCCGCCGAGATGTGCCCACCACGCTGTGTTGTCTTCTACGCCGAAAAGCACAAAGAAAACCTGCGTGGCGATGAACGCGCCGATCATCAAGTACGCGGGAATCTTCAGCGGGATGCGCATGAAGGCGAGCACCCACATGCGCACGCGCGGATAAAGCATCAGGTATGCGCCCACTATTCCCGACGTGGCGCCCGATGCGCCGATCAGCGGCGCATCCGACCCGATGTTGGCGTAGGCGTGCGCCAACCCAGCTGCGATCCCGCACAACAAATAGAAGAAGAAAAACCTGATCGATCCCATCGCGTCTTCGACGTTGTCGCCGAAAACCCAGAGAAACAGCATGTTTCCGATCAGATGCCACCAATCGCCGTGCAAGAACATGTAGGTGACAAGCGTCGCTTCCGGCGGCAGGAAGCCAAAGCCCGGCGGCAACTTGGTCGCTCCGAACAGCGAGGTCGGGATGACGCCGGCGCTCATCGCGACGTCAACGACGCCCCGCGTGCCCACCACGTCCTGCCACATGAAGGCGATCGTGTTGATTACGATCAAGGTGACGGTGGCGTACTGAAACGAAATGACCTTAAGCCGATTGTCGTCTTTGAGCGGCAGAAAGACCATGAAGTGCGAATCCCAAATAATGTTGCGGCCGGATCGACATTAGCCGACCGGCTCGCAACGCGCGATGGGATTGGGGGTTGGCCTAGACCTTGAGCTGCGCCCGCACGTCGTCCAGCACGCGAAGCCAATTGTCGACGTGCCGCTTCAGGTTGCCGACCGTGACGCCGTCTTTGATGCTGATCGAGTAATCGAACATAAAGCGCGTGCCTTCCTTGTTCAGATAGGCGCGGCCGAACACGAATTTCTGATTATAGGCGTTCGCGGAATCGACCCCAGCGTTCTTGGTCAACTCCCATTGCGCCAGAAATTGGAGGTTGTTGCAGCGTCGTCCATCGGCGCCTTCCCCCGCGCAGTCGTACATGTTGACGTAGAACTCGGTGCCCTTCGGCGTCTTCGCCAGAAGCCACGGATCTGAATCCTTCGTGGTGGAGTCGCTGACCGTCAGACCATGAGACGACAATACGGCGGTGAGTTCGACGCGCGAAATGCCCGTTTGAAACACCGGCGCACCGGGCGTGGCCGCCGGCGCAGCATTCGCTGTCGTCGCAATCAAAAGAACAGCGGCGCCAAGGAGGCTGCGCATCGTTCGTCTCCACACGAAATGGTGAAAAAGGCGGGCGGACTGTAGCCGCCAAGAACGCGAATTCAACTGACGTAAAGTTTAGCCCCGGTTCGCGCCGGGTACCCACAGCACATCGCCGGTGCCCAAATTCGCGAACCGTGCTGCGACAAACAGGAAGTCCGACAGTCGGTTCGTGTACTTGATCGCAGTCACGCTGATGGTTTCGCTCGTGCTGAGCTTCACGATCAAGCGCTCCGCACGGCGGCAAACGGTGCGCGCGACGTGAAGATTTGCCGCAGCCGGCGTTCCGCCCGGCAACACAAAAGAGCGCAGCGGCTGCAACTTCTCGTTCATGGCGTCGATTTCGCGCTCGAGCCGCTCGACCTGGGACTCCGCGATCCGAAGCGCCTTCACCGCCATCTCGCTTCCGTCTTCCGGCACGCAAAGATCTGCGCCCAGATCGAAGAGATCGTTCTGTACCCGCGCCAGCATCTGGTCGAGATCGCCCGTCGTGCTCAGCCGCGCAACCCCGACGCACGAATTCGTTTCGTCGACCGTGCCGAAAGCCTCAATCCGAAGATCGTATTTCGCGACGCGCGTGCCGGAGCCGAGCGCCGTGTCGCCTTTATCGCCCGTTCGCGTGTAGATGCGGTTCAAGACGACCATGCGCTTATTGTCCGCCCGGGCCATGGCCCCAGAAATAGAGCACGCCCATGATCACGACGATTGCGATGAATTGGGCCGCGATCCGAAGCCGCATGAGCTTGTTCGAATAGCTGCGCGCGAAATCGCCACCGCGATAAAGACTGTACAGCCCGGCGACGAGCACACCCGCAACGGCCAGTGTCGCAATGAGAACCAGAATTTTGCCTGTAAGCATGCGTGCAGCCTACCCCGCCGCGCCGCACGCTTCAATCGGCCTGGGCGCGGACCTCAAGGAGCAGGAAACACCGCCTCGCTTCTGCCCGTGAGGTAATATGAGAACAAGC
This sequence comes from Micropepsaceae bacterium, assembly GCA_044220975.1. Classification (GTDB taxonomy): domain Bacteria; phylum Pseudomonadota; class Alphaproteobacteria; order Micropepsales; family Micropepsaceae; genus SZUA-430. The sequence goes on from JBGAPZ010000033.1 coordinate 21,680, forward strand.
CGACCCACTCTTTCGCGGCGATATCCGTGCGCCGCAACCCTTCGCCGATGAACGCAAACGGCCTGACGAGAGATGCGGGGCCGGCGGTGCGATAATCGACAGGGTAGGGCACCACCGAAAAGCCCGCTTTGCGAAACACGCCCATCGTGCGCGGCATGTGAAACGCCGACGTCACGACCAGCCAGCGTTCACCTGCCTGCGGTCGCGCGATTTTGTTTGCATAGACCGCGTTCTGATACGTGTTCAGCGATTGCCGGTCGTACGCGATGCGCGAAGGATCGACGCCCACCGCGGCGATCGTGTTCTGAACCAGTGTTGCTTCCGGCGTCGTATCCGGCGTGAATTCGCTGCCCCCGCCCGCGTAGATGATGCGTGCCGCTGGAAAGCGCCGTGCAAGATCGCCGAGCGCCACGATCCGCTCGCCCGTCTCATTCAGCGCCATCTGCCCGCGCTCGTTCGTGACCTCGGTATCGTAGGTCCCACCGAGCACGATGAAGCCCGCGACGGGCACTCCATCATCGCGATACGCCGGAAACCTCTCTTCGAGCGGCAGTATCAAAGCATTGCCAAGCGGCGAAAGCCCAGCGACCAGCAATCCACCGCCACCCGCCGCCGCAAGCCGCCCACCAAGCACGCCGCGCTTGCCGCGCATCAGGAAAAGACCGACCAACACAAACGTCACGAGTGCGTTCGACGGCGTGAGAAAGAACCAAACGATTTTGGAAATGAAGTAGAACATGTCCAGGAGGCTCGCGCCCGCGCGCCCCAACCTCAAGCGTCAGCCGTCACATTGTCTCGCTTCCGCACCAACAAGAAGGCTCCCCACGCATAACGGCGTGGGGAGCCCGATCTCTTCCAGCGGAAGGTTTAGATGTGCTTGAGTTTGATCGCGGCAACGCCCGCGGCCAAGTTCAAGCCCGTGCCGCCCTCGACGCTAACCGGCTGCAACGTGATCGACTTATCGAAGCCGCCCACGAGCACGTTCACGGTGCCGCCCACGCCCACCGTAGCGCCAGCCGTTGCGCCTGCATAATCGCCTTCGAGCGCATCTTTGCCGACATCCGACGCCGGTGCGAACACCGCCCAGATCATCGTCGAACCAGTCGTGTAGCCGATGTCGACGCCCACCTTTTGCACGTCGCCGACGTAGCGTTCAGCGCGGCCTTTGGTTGGCGCGTACGAACAATGAAGCGGCTTCGTGGATCCCACCACGTAGCCCCATCCAGGCTCGATGTCGCACGTCAACACGCCGACTTTCACACCGGGATTCGCAGCCTGCGTTGGCAGGACTACAGCAGCGACGCTCGCGATCATCGCGACGCCCGTCATCACCGTAAGTTTGTTAATCATGAGAACCTCCTCAAATGTGCTCGATGCACGGTTCCGAATCCCGCTGCAGAGCGGCACCCGAAACCAAACGCGTGGGCAATGCGGACGGTTCCTCGGCGCGCAAGGGAACCGCGTGCCGCTGAGAGAACAACGCGCGGCAAGGTCACGCAGTTCCGGCCAATTGAAGGAGTTTAGTTCGCGTCTTCCAAGATCCGGCGTGCAATCACTTGCGCCTGAATCTCCGCCGCGCCTTCGAATATATTGAGAATGCGCGCGTCGCAGAGAACGCGGCTCACGGGGTACTCAAGCGCAAAGCCATTGCCGCCGTGAATCTGCAACGCGTTGTCAGCTGCCGCCCACGCAACGCGCGCGGCCAGCAGCTTTGCCATACCGGCTTCCAAATCGCAGCGCCGCCCCGCATCCTTCTCGCGCGCCGCGTAATATGTGAGTTGCCGCGCGATCATGATCTCGACCGCCATCATGACGATCTTGTTGGCCACGCGCGGAAAGCCATAGATCGCTTTGCCGAATTGCTGGCGCTCGAGCGCATAGCGCAAGCCCAAATCCATCGCCGACTGCGCAACGCCGATCGCACGTGCCGCCGTCTGAATGCGCGCGGACTCGAACGTCGTCATCAGTTGCTTAAAGCCTTGCCCCTCCTCGCCGCCCAGCAAATTTTCGTGTGGCACCTCGAACCCGTCAAAGCCAATCTCGTATTCTTTCATGCCGCGATAGCCGAGCACCTCGATCTCGCCGCCCGTCATGCCGTTTGCGGGAAATGCGTTGCTGTCCGTGCCGCGCGGCTTCGGCGCGAGCAGCATGGACAGACCCTTGTACCCTGGCGCGTTCGGATTGGTGCGCACCAGCAGCGTCATTAAGTCGGCGCGCGCCGCATGCGTGATCCACGTCTTGTTGCCGGTCACTTTCCAAACGTCGCCGTCGCGCACCGCGCGCGTTCGGAGCGATCCGAGGTCGGACCCCGTATTCGGCTCCGTGAAAACGGCGGTCGGCAAAATCTCGCCCGACGCGATCTTCGGCAGCCATGTCTTCTTCTGCGCCTCAGTGCCGCCCCCAAGAATAAGCTCTGCCGCAATCTCCGAACGCGTGCCCAGAGATCCCACGCCGATGTATCCGCGCGAAAGCTCTTCCGAGACGACGCACATTGCCGTCTTACCCAACCCCGCACCGCCAAACGCCTCTGGGATCGTGAGTCCGAAAACGCCAAGCGCGCTCATCTCCTCGACGACCGGCATCGGGATCAACTGATCGTTCAGATGCCATCCGTGCGCGTGCGGCGCCACTTTGTCGGTGACGAACTTGCGGAATTGATCGCGCACGAGCGTCATCTCGTCGTCGAGGCCGATCTCGCCGAATGTCGCTGCATGCGGGTGTTCGGCAATGAGCGCCGCGATTCGCGCCTTGATGCTGGAATTGGAGCCAGCCGCCAACGGTCCGGCACCTGCTCTGATGAAGGCGACGATCTCCTCGCCGCTCACGCCGAAGTCGGCGGGACGTACGATTTCGCCTTGGCTCATCGGGATGCCGAAAGCGATTTGGTTTGCGTACTCCGCTGCGCCCGCTTGCAGCAGCAAACTCTCGAACTCGCCGAATTGTCCCTGCCCCTGAAGTCTGTCCGCCCACGAGAGCATCTGCCGCAGCGCTTCGACATACGTCCAAAGCCATGCAAGCCCATGCGCTTCATGCTGCGCATTGTCGACGCCGCCCGCCGCCTTCACGCGCGCGCGAACGCCTATCTTCGAATGCAGATATAGGGTTTCGGCCGCAGCTATGGCGTTTCGAACGAGGGAGAGCAATTCAGGCGTCTGCATGGCGTCCGTCGAATTTGTTGTGCATTGAAACAAGAGCCCAAACATGACGCGCGCGCAACGCCAATCGCGCGCTCACCCGGCGATCATCTTCCAGAGCTCGACCGTGTGATCCCACACCCACGGCAATACTTCCGTAACGACGAGGTGGAGACCGAGGTAGCCGATGTAGAGCGCGAAGAACGACCCAACGACGCCCGCAAATACCAGCAACCCGTCGCGCTCGATAATCGCAATCGCCATGAACGCGATCGCAACGCCCGGTGCGAAGTTCGTGCCGGGTCCAGGCAAAGCAATCACGAGCGCCAAGATGAAAACGAGAAGGCCGAGCAACCGCTCCCCGACCGGCCCGATCAAGAACAACAGCCGCGGTTTGCAAATCGTTTCGACCCAACGCATCGCCGGCAGCGCGCGCTCGATCGTGGCCAATAGGTCTGCCTTGGCAAAACTGCGCTCTGAAATCGATTTGGGGAGCCAGGGCGTGCGGTATCCAGCCAGCATCTGCAGGCCGAAGAACAGAAGCGGTATGGCGATGATCGTGGCCAGGCCTGGCACGATGGCGATTGCACTCAACACGCCGAACAGCAACAGCACGAACCCGAAGCTGCGCTCGCCGAGCCCATCCATCAAATCTTGCAGCCGCATCTGTTCGCCCCCAAATGAGCGAACGATCGCAACTAGTGCTTCCGATGTTGAGCGGTGATTGTGTGACTTCATGGGCCTTAGAAGGAAAGACGCAACAAAGGCCGCTTCGCATCGTCGCGCACGACCGCAAATCCTAACGCAGCGTAAGTCGATTCCGGGCCGTTCCACAACTCGCCTGCATCGATCGCACCGCGTTTTGGAAACGCATCGATTGAACGCGCTCCCCGCAACCGCAAATCATCGACGACAAGCGTGAGCGCGTCGCGCGCTAAGCCCTGGCTACGAAACGCGGGGAGGATCAACACGCAACCGATCATCCACGCATCGTCATCGGACGCGACCGCAAATTGCGCCGCAATCTTCGCGAACGCGTCGCGCTTCCAGGCTTGCACCCACCCGGCCATTTCGCCGCCCGAATAGACGAAATAGCCGTCATGCACGCTTTTGCGGAAAAGCCCTTGCCGCAGCGCCAGGTTCTGGGCAGCTGTCCGCTCGCCAAAGCCCTCCCAGCTAGGCACCCACCAGGCAACGCAGTGGCACCAGCCGTTACCCGTCGCATCGCCATGGATGCGCGCGAAGTCGCTTTCACTCTCGTGGGTCAGCCGCTTGATGCTAACGTTCATGACGCCTCTCCCGAGCGGTCAGGCCAGGAAGAAGAAGTGGGAACAAATCGAACGGGCTCAATGCCCCTCAACGCTTTCCGGCTTCGACCGCATCATCGAACGTGCGCAAGCCCGTCTTCACGGCGTTGACGAGCACCGCCATGTTGCCGGGCAGATGCTCGTTCTTCCACATCTTCGTGTGTGCCTTCGGAATGTCGTTCCAAGAAAACACTTCCGACATGCACGGATCGATGCGCCGTTCGACAACAAGCCGGTTGGCCTGAGACGCCTGCTGCAGGTTCGCAAAGTGCGAGCCCTGAATGCGCTTCTGGCGCATCCAAACGTAGCGCGCGTCGAACGTGATGTTGTAGCCGCTGGTGCCGGCGCAGAAGACGACCATGCCGCCGCGCTTCACGACGAGGCACGAGACCGGAAACGTCGCTTCGCCCGGATGCTCGAACACGAAGTCGACGTCGTTGCCCTTGCCGGTAATGTCCCAGATCGCCTTGCCGAACTTGCGTGCCTCTTTCGTCCATTCGTCGTAGGCGGGCGTGCCGACTTGGGGCATCGCGCCCCAGCACTTGAAATTCTTGCGATTGATGACGCCCTTCGCGCCCATGCTCATAACGAAGTCGCGCTTGGAATCGTCGGAGATGACGCCGATGGCGTTCGCGCCGGACACGCCGCACAGCTGCACCGCGAACGAACCCAAACCACCCGACGCGCCCCACACAAGTACGTTGTGTCCCGGACGCAGGATGTGCGGGCGATGGCCGAACAGCATGCGGTACGTCGTGGCAAGGGTCAGCGTGTAACAAGCCGACTCTTCCCACGTCAGATGCTTAGGACGTTCCATGAGCTGACGGTCTTGCACGCGGCAAAACTGCGCGAACGAGCCGTCGGGCGTCTCATAGCCCCAGATGCGCTGCGAAGGCGAAAACATCGGATCGCCGCCGTTGCACTCTTCGTCGTCGCCGTCGTCTTGATTGCAGTGGATGACGACTTCGTCGCCGACTTTCCAACGCTTCACCTTCGAGCCGACCGCCCATACGATGCCGGACGCATCGGAGCCCGCGATGTGGTACGGATTCTTGTGCCCGTCGATCGGCGAAATCGGCGTGCCGAGACCGGCCCAAACGCCATTGTAGTTGACGCCGGCCGCCATCACGAGAACCAGAACGTCGTGGCTGTCGAGTTCCCACGTCGGCACGACCTCGATCTGCATCGATTTCTCGGGCTCGCCGTGGCGTTCCTTGCGGATCGCCCAGGCGTACATTTTCGAGGGCACATAGCCCAGCGGCGGGATCTCGCCGATCTCGTAAAGATCTTTGTACGCGGGCTTGTCTTTCACTGCCGTGGCCACCGCTGCTGACATTGAGGTTCAGGCTCCGCCTTTGAGGGTTTCGGCGGGCCGGATATCACGTCCCCGTTGTGCACTGCAATACGTCCAATTCGCAAGTATCCCCAACGAAAGCCCGTTGGTGGCGCAGAATGTTACGCAAAGGAGGGTAAATCGCGAAATATATTTACGAATCTTGCTGCGCCGCAACAGTCAGTGTTTCGGCGGAATCTTCTCCCCAGCCCGAAGCGCCACAGGCAGTTTCTCCACCGCAAAGGGGCAATTGTAGTGCGGCGAGCGGGCGCAGTTCGGATTGTAGGCGCGGTTGAAATCGATGGTGAACGTCTTCGGCAATCCGTCGACATCGACATCGATGTAGCGTCCCACGCCATACGTCTCCTTCCCCGACAACTCGTCAAGGAAGAACATCGACAGTTGCTTGACCTTCGCTGGGTCTTTCTCGTCGCTGAACATGCCAAGCTTCATCGGCTTACCCATGAGCATGAACGACGCGTAGCCGACACGATTGATCCGTTTCAACCACCCGCGTGACGTTTGAAAATCGACGCCTTCGGCACCGGGTGAAGCCTCGAAGGTCGCCTCGACGACGGCGTCCGGGTCATACGGGAAATGCTCAAGCCCTTTGAAGTCGCGCGCGAGCGGATGGCCCTGATTGTAGACCATGACACGCAGTCCGTTGACCCCCGGCTTCACCTGCGTCAGCGCAAAGCGCACGTCGATCCCCGGCTGTACATTCACGCGCTGTATCTTCTCAACCGCGAACGACTCGTACTTGCCCTTGTTGAGCACCAGTGCTTGGCCGTCCTTGAACGTGATCGCAAAATGCGCGCCGCGCGTCTTCCCCAGCGTCCATTTGTACTGAAGCATCTTCTGCTTGCGTGAATCGAGCCGCGCACTTTCGCCCTCGTTCAAATAGACCGCATCGTCGATCTTGAGGATCGCAAACTCGTTCGTCGCCCAAGCGGCATTCTCGGCCGCTCGCCATTTCTCCCATTCAGCAACGGGATCCGCAGCGGGCCGCGTTGCGACAGGCGGCGTCACGACAGGCGGGACAATCTCATCCGTCGCGCAGGCTGCCAACGCAACGGCCAAGGAAGCAAGAACAATAGCGGTGACAATGCGCATCCAGGACTCTCACGCTGATTGGCCTCGATGAAGGGCCAAGCTCGCATGCCAGTCAACTCCGCTTCATGTATGACGCCCGTGAAGCCGACAGCAAGTGCAAGCCCATGTGCACGTCCAATCCGCTCTACGCGGCCAGCGTCGCAAACCGCCCGGGCATTGGAATTACAACGCCTTAACCCAGCCGGCGGAAAATCGCCGCAGCACCGCCCCAATCCCGCCGCACGCACACGCTTTGATGGCGGCGACCTTGAGAGGTATTGCCCATGAGAAATATCGCCATACTCGCGTTTGCGCTCCTGAGTTCCGGTTTCATGACGTTCGCGGTGGCAGCTCCCAAGCCCACGGCGACGACGGGAGGCCAAGTCGACTTCGCAGGCTTCCAAGACCTATCCCAAGAAGTCCACGCCTACCGCGCCAAACGGCTCGTCACGTTCGCGCAATTCCAAGCAATGGCGCGCGAACCGAACACGATCATTCTCGACGCGCGCTCGGCCGCAGCCTACGCCCAAGGCCACATCGCCGGCGCGATCAACCTAAGCCTGCCGGACTTCACGGCGCAAAGCCTCGCCGCTACGATCCGCGATCCGAACACGCGCATCTTGATCTATTGCAATAACAACTTCGAAAACAACGCGCCGCCCGTCGTTCTGAAGCGCGTGCAACTGGCGCTCAACATCCAGACGTTCATCAATCTCTACGGCTACGGCTTCAAGAACGTTTACGAACTCGGCGACGTCGTGAACTTCGACAACCCGAGCGTCGGCTGGGTTCGCGGCAGCTGATTGCAGGCCGCGCGCTTCTCCTGTTAGATCACCCTTGCTGCAACGCAGCGAGGGCGACGAGTAATGCGCGACAAACCTTGGATTTTCCGGACCTACGCGGGTCACTCGACCGCAAAGGCCTCGAACGAACTCTATCGCCAAAACCTTTCGCGCGGTCAGACCGGCCTCTCCGTCGCCTTCGATCTCCCAACGCAGACGGGTTACGACAGCGACGATCCGAAGGCGAAGGGTGAAGTCGGCAAAGTCGGTGTGCCGATCTCGCATCTGGGCGACATGCGCGCGCTGTTCGACGGCATTCCGCTTGGCACCATGAACACGTCGATGACGATCAACGCCACGGCGCCATGGCTGTTGGCTCTTTACATAAGCGTCGCCGACGAAACCGGCGTGCCGCGCAAAGACCTTGCCGGCACGACCCAAAACGACATCATCAAGGAATACCTCGCGCGCGGCACCTACATCTACCCGCCGAAGCCGTCGCTGAAGCTGACCGCGGACACGATCGCGTTCACCTACCGCGAACTGCCGAAATGGAATCCGGTCAACGTCTGCTCGTACCATCTGCAAGAAGCGGGCGCGACGCCGGTGCAAGAAATGGCCTATGCGCTCGCCGCGGCAACGGCGATCCTCGACGAAGTGAAAAAGAGCGGTCAGGTCCCCGACGCCGACTTGGGCCGCGTCTTCGGCCGCATCTCGTTCTTCGTCAACGCCGGCATCCGCTTCGTGACCGAGGTGTGCAAGATGCGCGCCTTCACCGAGCTCTGGGACGAAATCGGCCGCACGCGCTATGGCGTCACGAACAAGAAGGACCTTTTGTTCCGTTACGGCGTGCAGGTGAATTCACTGGGCCTGACCGAACAGCAGCCTGAGAACAACGTTTATCGCATCCTGCTCGAAATGCTTGCGGTGACGCTCTCGAAAAACGCGCGCGCCCGCTCGGTACAACTCCCCGCGTGGAACGAAGCGCTGGGCTTGCCAAGGCCGTGGGATCAGCAATGGTCGCTCCGTGCGCAGCAAATCCTCGCGCTCGAAACCGACCTGCTGGAATACGGCGACCTGTTCGAAGGCTCGCCGGTCATCAAAGCGAAGGTTGACGATCTGAAGCGCGAAGCGCTGGCCGAACTCGACCATATCGACAAGATGGGCGGCGCGATCAAAGCCGTCGAAACCGGTTACATCAAAGAGCGTCTCGTCGAATCGAACGCCGCCCGTGTTGCCGCGATCGAATCGGGAGACCAAACGGTCGTCGGCGTAAACGCCTTCAAGGAAACAGCAGACGCGGGTCTCACCGGTGGTTCGGCTGCCGTCGTCACCGTCGATGCCGCCGCCGAGCGCGATCAAATTGAGCGCCTAAATGCGTGGCGCAAGACACGCGACGCAAAGGTCGTCGGCGCCGCCATCGACGGGCTGCGGCGCGCCGCCGGCGAAGGCCGCAACATCATGGAGGCCTCGATTGTCTGCGCCAAAGCGGGCGTCACGACCGGCGAATGGGCTGGCACCCTGCGCCAAGCCTTTGGCGAATTCCGCGCGCCAACCGGTGTCGCCGCCAGCCCGCGCCTATCGAACGATCAAGCGATCGGCGCTCTGCGCGAAAAGGCGAAGGCCGCCGCCGGAAAGCTCGGTCGCGCGCCGTCGCTTCTGATGGCAAAGCCCGGCCTGGACGGCCACTCGAACGGCGCAGAACAAATCGCCTATCGCGCCCGCGACTGCGGCTTCACCGTGGCCTATGAAGGTATCCGCCTGACCCCGGCCGAGATCGCAAAGACCGCGAAAGAAAAGAAGCCCCACGTCATCGGCCTCTCTATCCTCTCGGGCAGTCACAAAGAACTTGTCGCCGAAGTAATGCGCGAAATCAAAGCCGCGGGCATCACGAACACCCCCGTTATCGTTGGCGGAATTGTTCCGCCCGAAGACGAAGCTGACTTGAAAGCGCTGGGTGTCGCCCGCATCTACACGCCCAAGGACTTCGATCTAAACGCGATCATGAGCGACATGCTCGATGTCGTCGTAGCGCCGCGCGAATTGGTGTGACTTCGCAATGACGTTTCCGGCGCGCGCAGATATTTTTGCTTGCCTTTTGCTCGCCTTCCCCGCGCCACAATTTTTCCACATTGTTTGGAACACAAGAAATTTCCTGCACTTCGTGCTGCTGCAAGACGATAGAGTCTGATCGACCTGTCCAAATCACGTGGATGGAACCGCAGAGTTCCAGGCCTTTCTAAGGCGCCTGCCTAATTCTCATCACAATTGTGAACTGAAAGTGCGGTGAAGAGAGCCTCGCTAAGGTTAGCGAGCTGGAGGGACTATAGAGATGGCAAAGCTCGGGACATCGAAACACGATCTCAACCAGAGTCCGACGGGCCGCGCGTACAACTGGGGCCAGCGCGGTGTTGAAGTCACCACCACGCTACTCAAGAACTGGCTTGGCGCGCACACCGAAAACAGCTTGCTCCTGAGATACGAGAACCTGAAGCGCCGCGTTTCGGGTCCGGGCGCAACGTTGCAACATAGTCTGGGCGTATTCTTGGGTTTTGGCGTGTTCATGACCGCGCTCTTTGTTGACTACAACATCATCCACGAATTCTGGACGCGCGCGCTCTCCAACGAATTCGGCGAAGTGCCGCCCGCCATGGCAACCACGGTCGCGGCGAAATCGCTGCAGGTCGTGTTCGCGACATTGGCCGTCCACTACCTAATCACCCACATCGGCCACGGTGGTCGCATCGTCTATTCACTGTTCATATTCGCCATCACCGCCTTCATGGTGATGGGGATCGGCCTCTTGTGGGCGAACAACAGCTTGCCGGAAGGTGCGAAAGTCTTCGGGTTCGACGTCAATTCGTCGGCACAGCAAGTGGACGGCTTCTTGAAGGGCCTGGGCGTAAAGCCACCGCGCGCGGCGACGCTGCCGGCAGAAGTGAAGGCACTCAAGAAGTACGAAATTCTGATTTGGCTGTTTTCGCTCGGCGCGATCTTCCTGGTCGTGGCTTCGATCGGCGCGATGGCGTTGCACTCGGCTATGCGTGGCTTCACCGGCATCACGGGTGGCGCGCTCTACGATAATCACGCGGAAGCTGTGCGCGGCAACCGCGTGCGCGACGACCTGCGCCAGGCTCAGCTCGACCTCGCGCACCTACGCGCCGACGCCGAAACCTTCAAGCAGGCCAAACTGGCTGAGTTCATCACGCACTACACCGAAGGTGTTGTTGCCGCCCGCTACGGCAGCTCGCGCCGCGGCTATCTGCTGCGAAAGGCCAATGACGCTGCAGATGAAGTCGGCTCCTCGTTCTCCTTCGGCACCAGCGACAACGTCGAAGAGCTCGACGCCCACCGGCCACGCAAAGTCGCGTCCGCGTAGGCTTGATAGGACAAAGATATGGCTATCCTTCGCACGCTCTTGTTGCTTCCCGCGTTCGCTTTCGTCGGTGGTCTAGCACTGCTCGCATGGAACGGCAGCGCGTTCGCCTATGAGCCGTCTGCAAATCCGCCGCAGACGATCGTGATCGGCATCGACCTATCGTCGTCGAACCCTTTGATCCGTGACGACGGTTTTGCGGGCCGTGTCGCCGCGCGCGTTCAGCCGATGATTGCAGCCTTAGCCCCGCATTCGCGCGTGCTGCTACGGTCATTCGGTGCATATAACTCGGCGTCGAACAACGCGCTCTCGCTTGACATAGTGATTGCACCCAAGACTGCCCGCGCTGAAGACATGGCCCGCCTCATCGGTGGCGTTATCGGTGGCCTGCCGCAGATGGTGCGCCAAGGCCGTGTTCAGGTCCAGAACTCGACGAACATCGTGCCGTTCCTGATGAACATCTCAAAGAACGTCGACTGTCGCGCCATGCCGGTGCATGTCATTCTGGCCAGCGACGGTGTCGAAGACTCACAAGTCGCCAAACTCGCGCGCCGCACCGCCACGCTGCCTGCACCTTTGTCTGCGCCGTTCCCGGGCTGCGAAGAACTCATGATCCTCGGCATCGGCCGCGGCTTGAACTCACCGGGCGACACCGAACGCCTCTACGGCGAATGGCAGTTCTGGTCGCAGTCGGCAGGCTTCCGCCGCTTCACCGGCCTCAACGACTGGTAAGCCCCAAGGCTTCACGAACGCGTGCGGGCGTCCAACCGTCCGCGCGCAAGTGCTTCAGTGTCGTGGCCTGATCGCGTTTCGCAAGGCGCTTGCCGCTCGCGTCCAAGATCAAACGATGATGCGAGTATTGCGGCATAGGCAATTTCAACAGCGCCTGAAGCAACCTTTGCACATGTGCCGCCGCGAACAAATCGTTCCCGCGCGTCACAAGCGTCACCTGTTGCAACGCGTCGTCGACGACCACGGCCATATGATAACTCGCAGGCGCGTCCTTGCGCGCCAAAACAACGTCACCGAAGAGATCGGCCTTCACCGCAATCGTCCCGTGTTCGCCGGCCGGTCCCCCTCCGAATTCTTCGAATGTCAGCGGCGCGGTGAAGCGTGCCAAAGACGCCGCGACGTCGAGCCGCCACGCATGGCCATCACCGCGCGCCAGCCGTTGCGCTCGTACCGATTCAGGAAGTGCGCGGCATGTGCCCGGATAGATCGGCCCGTCGGGCCCCTGCGGCGCGTTCACGCTCGCCGCGAACTCCGCCTCGATGTCCTTGCGCGTACAAAAACACGGGTAAGCGCAACCTAATCCTTTCAGAACGTCGAGCGCGTGTGCGTAGTCACCGAAGTGTTCCGACTGCCGCCGAACCGGCTCCTCCCACTGAAGACCCAGCCACGCCAAATCTTCGAAGATCGCCGCTTCATATTCGGGTCGTGCGCGCGTGCGGTCCGTATCCTCGATCCGCACGAGAAAGCGCCCGCCGGATCTCTGCGCCGACTCGGCCGCAACAAGCGCTGCAAACGCATGGCCCAAGTGCAAGTAGCCGGTGGGGGAGGGCGCAAATCGCGTGACGTGAGGGGCCATGCGTCACCTCTAGCTCAACCGCATCGACCCCGCATAGAGTGCTGCCCATGACCCAGCAGCTCTCCGGCCCGCGCATTCCCGCCGCTAACGGCAAGGCCGACCGTCTCGTGATTTTTTGCCACGGTTACGGCGCCGACGGGAACGACCTGATCGGCCTCGGCCAACACTGGCAGCGCATCTTGCCGACCGCGGCGTTCGTCTCGCCGCACGCGCCCGAGCGCTGCACGATGTCGCCGATGGGCTATCAGTGGTTTCCGATCACCCGCATGCAACCTGAAGAGATGCAGCGCGGCGTTGAACGTGCCGCCCCCATCCTCAACGCCTTCATCGACGCCGAACTCGCTCGCTTGGAACTCGACGGCTCGCGCCTCGCCCTCGTGGGCTTTAGTCAAGGCACGATGATGTCGTTGCATGTTGGTCTGCGCCGCGAAGTATCGCCGGCCGCGATCGTCGGCTTCTCCGGAATGCTCCCGGGCGCCGAAAGACTCCCCGCCGAAATCGTGTCGCGCCCACCGGTCCTGCTCACCCACGGCGACGCGGACGAAATGATCCCGGTGCAAGCTCTTCACCTCGCAGCCAACGGATTGAGTGCCGCGGGTGTCACGGTCCGCTGGCACATTTCCCGCGGCATAGGCCACGGTATCGGCCCCGACTCGCTCGACCTCGCTGGCCGGTTCTTGGTTGACGCATTCGCGGGAAAACTAACGGCCAAGCCGGAAAACGCGCCTATGGGAATACGTGTCGAAGCCTGAATTTCCGCCGATTTGCACCTCTTGTTGCACCGTTGCGCGCGCATACATTAGGCTGACACATCACCGGCGCACACTTTCGTACGCCGTTACGAAGCGGAAAGGACCCAAGTCTTCAGGCACCGCGTACGGAGGAGGACAGTATCGTGTTAGCCGCCTCGGAGCGCGCACCGGAGGCTTTTCCCGCGTTGGTCTTGAACGCGGACTACCGGCCGCTTTCATATTTTCCGCTCTCGCTGTGGTCGTGGCAGGACACGATCAAGGCCGTGTTCCTCGATCGCGTCCACATCGTCGAACAATACGACCGTGTCGTGCACTCGCCGACGCTTGAGATGCGCCTGCCGTCGGTCGTCTCGCTGAAGACGTATGTAAAGCCCGCGCGCCATCCCGCGTTCACGCGCTTCAACGTGTTCCTGCGCGACCGCTTTGCCTGTCAGTATTGCGGCGTCAATCACGTCGCGAACGACCTGACCTTCGACCATGTCGTTCCCCGCTCGCGCGGTGGCCGCACGACGTGGGAAAACGTCGTGACCGCGTGTGCGCCGTGTAACCTGTTCAAGGGTGGAAAGCTGCCCCATCAGGCCGGCATGCACCCGCACTGCAAGCCGCATCGCCCGACCGTGACGCAGCTGCATACGAACGGCCGCCTGTTCCCGCCGAACTACCTGCATGAGTCGTGGCAGGACTATCTCTACTGGGACAGCGAACTGGAACCGTAAGGCTTAAGCGCCTTTCGCCGCGCGCCACATACCCCAGAGCGGCGGCGCGTCCGGCGTGGGCCGGAACTCCTTCGTCACCTCAAAGCCGTGCCGCCTATACAGCGGCACGTTTTTCGGGCTTGACGACTCTAGATAGGACGGCAATCCCTTCGCATCGATCTTGGCCAGCGTGGCCTCGAGCAGTGCCGAGCCTAAGCCCTGTCCCTGAAATTGCGGATCGACGCCGATCGTCATTAGATAGAAATGCGGTTTGTCTTTTGGATGATGCGCATCGGCCGCTTTTCGGAAAGCATCGACGCGGGAAAGGCCGCCGAAGCTTGTGAAGGTGACAATCGTAGGCAGCATCGCAAGCTCGCGCCACCACGGTAGTTTCAAATCCGCCCGTTCCGGCGGAACCCAAAGCGCTGCCGCGGAATAGTCCTTCGCCGTCCAAAGCTCCTGACCCGGAATGCCGAGCGTGCCGACTAGGAACGTGAACATCGCTCGCCGCCCGATGTCGCGCTTTGCGTCGCGCCGCCCGATCCAACGCATGACGGGATCGTCGGCGAATGCAGCACTCAGGCAATCGATCACGCGCTCGCTGTCAGCCTGCGTCGCGCGCATCGGGCTGGAAGCAAGCCGCCGCCGCTCGAACGCGGCGTCGTCGAGCGCCACTAGATCCGCTCCGAAAGCTTGATGGCGAGTCTGCACCCCGCCTTGATCGTCTCACTCAAGATGCGATAGCCCGGTGCTTCTTCCGCGCCGTGCTCAATCGCCGTCTCGCGATGCTGGATTTCGTCGGCGCGAAACTGCTCGATGGTCTCCCTCAAGGTAACGTTCGCCGCACCGTCCTTCTCCAGCGACGCCGCTTGCTGTGCGTAGTGTTGGTCGATCACTTCCTCGACTGCGGCCGTGCACGCCATCGCGGCCTTCTCGCCCATCAGTGCCGTCACCGCGCCAAGCGCATAGCCGGCGACGCTCCACACCGGCGCCAGCGCGGTGGGCCTAACGCCATGCTCAGCAATCAGCTGATCGAACCGCTGCAAATGCTCCTGCTCTTGCGCATGCATGTGCTTGATCGTGTTGCCAACCGCCGTATGGCCCAGCACCGCCAACTGTCCACGATAGATCTGCACCGCGCCATGTTCGCCCGCATGATCGACGCGGATCATCCGCTCGACGTCCTTATCGGTGGCATTGAACCCCGGCAGCCGTGGCGCCGCCTTCACACTGTTCATCGTGCCTCCGTCAAAGCAGTTCTCAGGCCCAACCCGGCAAGCCCTATCGCAACCAGCGAAAACAAGAAATTGAATCCGGCAAGCGAAATGCCAAGCAGCGACCAAGGGATCTGGTCACACCACACGACATCAGAGGGTGAGATGGGCCCTATAAGTCCGCCGTCGAGCGATAGGCCGCCGCCCGTGCACGAGGTCGGCCCCGGCCACCACTTGTATTCGATGCCGGCGTGAAAGCCGCCGAGATAGGCGCTCCACAGTGCAATCACGAGCGCCGCCGCATAAAGCGCCAAGACGACGTTACGAGGTGCCTTCGCATTGCCCGCGCCGTAGATCGCGCCGCCAATTGCGATCAACACGAACCAAGGCCAGCGCTGCTCCAGGCAAAGCGGGCAGGGTTTCAAACCACCCAAATACTCGAATGCATAAGCCCCCGCGAGCAGCGCAAAACCAAGCGCTGCAATCGCCAACCCCGGCAGAAGCGGATGGGCGGCGCCGCGCTGCAATCGGGTCGATAGGGTGGCAACGTTCATGCGAGGAAATCTAGCGCGCCGCGGCTTAACACGCACCCCACTGAAATGCGGCAAAGCGCACAAGAACTGGCACGCAAAACCGCGGTTGACGCCACGCCCGCCAACCCTAATATGCGCCCCCTTGCAGTCTGGGGCGCGGAGACTACCGGCCCGCGACGTGAACCCGGCAGCAACGTGCCCCTGTGGCGGAACTGGTAGACGCGGCAGACTCAAAATCTGTTGGTGGTGACATCGTGCTGGTTCGATTCCGGCCAGGGGCACCAAGCCGATGCTTTCCGACTTTCGCACCTGTTCGCCTCGCGGCACATTCGAGCGCGGTCCGAATAATCTAGGCAGGTCACGGGTACCTGGCCACAGGCGCAGCACATGCTAGGCTTAACCGATCGCGACCGGCGCGGCGTGGAGCCACGGCGGTGGCTCCAGGATCGGAGGGCGTATGAAAGGACCGGCCATTTTCCTCGCGCAGTTCGCTTCGGACGAGCCGCCATTCAACAATTTGCAGGCGATCGGCCGGTGGGCTGGCGAGTTGGGCTACAGGGGCGTGCAAATTCCGACCTGGGACCGGCGGCTGTTCGATCTGAAGTTGGCGGCGGAAAGCGACGCCTATTGTGATGAGGTCCGCGGCACGCTCGCCGACGCCGGCCTCGTGGTTTCCGAACTCTCGACGCACATGCAGGGCCAGCTAGTCGCGGTGCACCCGGCCTATGACGAAATGTTCGACGGGGCCGCGCCCTCCAGCGTGCGCGGCAAACCGAAGGCGCGGCAGGCGTGGGCGGTCGAGCAGGTGCTCCTCGGCGCGAAAGCTTCGAAGCGGCTCGGCCTTCCGGCGCATGTGACGTTCTCGGGCGCGCTCGCGTGGCCGTACTTCTATCCCTATCCGCAACGGCCAGCCGGTTTGATCGACGAAGCGTTCGATGAGCTCGCGCGGCGCTGGCGGCCGATCCTCGATGCGTTCGACAACGCGGGTGTCGATCTTTGCTACGAAGTGCATCCGAGCGAAGATTTGTTCGACGGCGCGACGGTCGAGATGTTCTGGGATCGGGTGGACAATCACCCGCGGGCGTGCCTGCTCTACGATCCGAGCCACTTTGTTCTGCAGCAGCTCGACTACCTCGAATACATCGACCTTTATCACGAGCGGATCCGGATGTTTCACGTTAAGGACGCCGAGTTCCGGCCGAGCGGGCGGCAGGGCGTCTACAGCGGTTATCAATCGTGGAAGAACCGCGCCGGGCGTTTCCGTTCGCTGGGTGACGGGCAGGTCGACTTCAAGGCGATCTTCTCCAAGTTCGCGCAATACGGCTATCGCGGCTGGGCCGTGCTCGAATGGGAATGCGCGCTGAAAGACCCGGTCGACGGCGCGCGCGAAGGGGCGCCGTTCATCCGCGACCACATCATCCGCGTGACGGGCAAGAGTTTCGACGATTTCGCGGCAACCGGCGCCGACGCAGCGGCCAATCGAAGGATGTTGGGCCTTGACCGCTGACGCGCGTCTGAAGCTCGGCATGGTCGGCGGAGGTGAAGGCGCCTTCATTGGCGGCGTTCATCGCATGGCCGCGCGCATTGACGACCGGTGGACGCTGGTCGCGGGCACCTTCAGTGCCGGCGGCGATCGGTCGCGCGCGTTCGGCCGTTCGCTGGGCCTTGCCGAGGATCGCTGCTACGCCGATTGGCGAGGCATGGCGAACGCGGAAGCTTCGCGGCCGGACCGCATCGACGCGGTGGCGATCGTGACGCCCAACCATGTGCACCACGGTCCGGCGCGCGCGTTTCTCGACACCGGCATCGCCGTCATTTGCGACAAGCCGCTGACGACAACGCTGAGCGACGCGCTCGACCTCGCCGCCGCGGTGGAGCGCACCGGCTTACCGTTCGTGCTCACGCACAACTACAGCGGCTATGCAATGATGCGCCAAGCGCGGGCGATGGTCGCAGAGGGAGCGCTCGGTACCATCCGCGTCGTGCAGGCGGAGTACGCGCAGGATTGGCTCGCGCGCGATCTGCCGGACAACAAGCAGGCCGCGTGGCGTGGTGATCCGGGTTGCGCCGGGCCGGGCGGAGCGCTCGGCGACATCGCCACGCATGCCTATCATCTCGCCGTCTTTGTGACGGGCGCGCGGGCGCAAACGGTGAGCGCCGAAACATCGCGCTTCGTGAAGGGACGCCGGCTCGACGACGACGTTCAGATCCGGCTGCGCTGGGCGAACGGCGCGCGCGGACAGTTGTGGGCGAGCCAAGTGGCGATCGGCGCGGCGAACGGTTTGCGTCTTCGCGTCTACGGCGAGACCGGTGCGCTGGAATGGTCGCAGGAAGAACCGGATCTGCTTCGTTTCGCGCGGCTGGGCGAAGCGCCGCAGATCTTGCGCCGCGGCGGGCCCGGCCTTGGCGCCGCCGCAGCAGCCGCGACGCGTCTGCCGGCGGGCCATCCCGAAGGCTATCTCGAAGGCTTCGCACAGATCTATGCCGACGCGGCCGAACTTGTGCGTGCGCACAAAGAGCGGCGCGCGGCGTCGGTTTCGAGCCTGCCCGGAATCGCCGACGGCGTCGACGGCGTGCGCTTCATCGATGCCGCCGTTCGCAGCGCCGCGGCCGACGGGCGTTGGATCGCTCTTGGGGACGGCGCGTGATGCGGCAGAGCTTCGCGTGGTGGTCCTTCACGCACGGCCGCGATGTCGAGCCCAAGGCGTTCCTGCGCGCGGCGGCGGCAACGGGTGCGGCCGGCGTCGAAATGCTGCCCGAACCGCTTTGGCCGTTGGCGCGCGATCAGGGTCTTGCGATCGTCACGGCCACGGGCCACGCGCTGGAACATGGCTTCAACGATCCCGCGTGCCACGCCGCGCTGCGCGAAGAGGTTTGCCGCAAGATCGACGTCGCGGCAGCGGGCGGAGGCGAGGCGGTGATCGTGTTCGCCGGCTCCAGGTTCGGCGACGGCGCCGATGGGCCGGCGATCACTGCGTGCGTCGATGGGCTTGGTCCCGTCGTGAGCCACGCGGCGCAGGCGGGTGTGCGTCTGCTGCTGGAGCTGCTCAACAGCAAGGTTGATCATCCGGGCCATCAGTGCGATCGAACGGCGTTCGGCGCCGAGATCGTGCGCCAAGTGAATTCGCCGACGCTGCGGCTGCTCTACGACGGCTATCACATGCAGATGATGGAGGGCGATCTGAGCCGGACGATCAAGTCGCACTTCGATCTGATCGGCCATGTTCACACCGCCGGCGCGCCCGGGCGGCGCGACCTCGACGATCGCCAGGAGATCAATTGGCGCGCGATCGCGGGGCTGCTGCGTCATCTGGGTTACGAACGTTGGGTCGGCCACGAATTCGTACCGCGGGGCGATCCGATCGCGGCGCTGCGCCAAGCGATCCGCCTGTTCGGCGCGGAAGATTAGGAACGGCGATGAACTTCGACGCGATCGTTGTCGGCTCGGGCATGAGCGGCGGGTGGGCCGCCAAGGAACTGTGCGAGCGCGGTCTCAAGGTTCTTCTGCTCGAGCGCGGTCCGCACATCGAGCACGGCGCCGACTACAGCCACGATCTCGCGGCCCGCTTGCGGCGGCGCGATGACCAGGTCCCGGAGGACGAGCGGCGGCTGCACTTTCCCTACTACGACGGGGTCAACTACGCGCTGTTCAACTCCAACCGCAAATTTTGGGCGAGCGATCACGACTATCCGTACGAGACGGCGCCGGGAAAACCATATCGTTGGATCCGCGGTTATCATCTGGGCGGCCGTTCGCTGACGTGGTGGCGTCAGTCCTATCGCTGGGCACCGGACGATTTCGAATCCAATCTCAAGGACGGTCACGGCGTCGATTGGCCCATCCGCTACGACGAACTCGCGCCCTGGTACGATCACGTCGAGGCGTTTGCCGGTGTGTGCGGCAACTATGACGAAATTCCGCATCTACCCGACGGCGACTTCCTGCCGCCCTACGCGTTCAACTGCGTCGAGGAGGTGGCGAAGGAGCGGATCGAGGCGGCGTTTCCGACGCGACGCCTGATTATCGGGCGCGCGGCGCAATTGAGCCGCGTAACCAAAGTGCAGATGGACCTCGGACGCAAACGCTGCGAGCAGCGCATGCGCTGTGTGCACGGCTGTCCGCTCGGCGCCTATTTCTCGTCTCTCTCGGCGACGTTGCCTGCCGCGCAGAACACCGGCAATCTGACCATCGTGACGGACGCCATCGTCACGAAGGTCGAATACGATGCGAAAGCGCGCCGCGCGTCGGGCGTGTGCGTGGTCGACCGCTTGACGAAGGTGGGCCGCACCTACGAGGCGAAGCTCGTCTTCTTGAACGCCTCGGCGATCAATACTGCGGCGATCCTTCTGAATTCGACGCCGGAGGCGTTTCCGCGGGGACTCGCGAACGGCAGCGACCAAGTCGGGCGGAACCTGATGGACCATGTCAGCTGCGACGCGGTCGTCGGGCGTTGGCCAGGCTTCGACGACGTGCACGATCCGGGCGACCGGCCGACCGGTATCTACATCCCGCGCTATGCGCATACGACGGAAGACGACAAGCCCTATCTGCGGGGTTTCGGCATGCAGGGCGGGGCGGGCCGCACGCACCGCATCGAAGCGCGCGTCCTCGGCGGCGCGGAGCGCGAAGACGACCAGCCCGGCTACAAGTCGGGGGCTATGTCGCTAAGGCCGTTCGGCGAGGTTCTGCCCGATCCGAACAATCGCGTCACGCTTTCGCGCACGCGGGTCGATGCGTGGGGTGTTTCCGTTCCAGTCATCGACGCGGCGCACGGACGAAACGAATACGTCATGATGCGCGAGGCGGCGCGTGACGCAGCGGAGATGCTGAAGGCGGCGGGTTGCGTGGACATCACGCCGTGGGAAGAGGCGGGCGAGAAGTTGAGCCCGCCGGGCGATCGCATTCACGAGATGGGCACGGCGCGCATG
>JBGAPZ010000034.1:0-42388 GCA_044220975.1 Micropepsaceae bacterium
GCATCAACAGATCGTGCCCCACCCCGATCCGCGTCAGTCCGAGCGCTACAGACAAATGCGACCAGACTGCCATCAACTCGTCGTCGTTCGGGTAGTGCGAATCGTCCCGCTTGATCTTGCGCCAATCGACGACACAGGTGGGCTTGCGTGTCCCCCGCCAACTCTCCGGCGCTCCCCGCCCGCGAACCGCGTCGGGCACACCGTCATGCGGCCCCATCTTGCGCTTCGGCGCCTCCATCCAGCGCTTACCCATACCGTCGAGCCAGGCGTCCGTCGCGCGCGTGAGCGGAAAATGAATCTGCGAGTTGAACCGAGACGCTTCGCCAATCGTCAGCATACGGACGGGTTTGTCCGTGTTGTTGATCAGGCAGTGCCCCTGCCCGTCCCGCCCGGGCCAACCAGCGGCATCATCGGGCTTCAGCCGATAGACGTAGCCATCCACCCAAAGGTCCGGCGTGCCTTCCAGAATGAACACCATCTCTTCCTCGTCGCGCTCCGCATGCGGTTGCGACGAACGCCACCCAGGCATGATCGTGTCGTGACGAATGCCAAGCCGCCGCAGCTCGAACACGTGCGAGAATGGCGCCGGCCGCACCATCGGTTCCTTCGTGTGCGGGTGAACGTGCGCGGCCTTCCGCTCGATCTCCGACCAATGACGAATGAACGATGGACGTGGCTGCATATATTACCTCCCGCGCCGGCCGCGTTCCTTTCCGCGCGGAGCCGGACGACGCGCCTCCTTGCGGATTTCTTTTCCGCGCGGATCGCGATGCTCCCGCGGACGGTCGTTGGGACGGTATTCGGCAACACCGGCCGGCGTTTGCTTTTCGGGCTCGAAATTCTCAAACGGATCGCGCTTATCGTCTTTATTGAAGCCGAACATGTCCCAGACCTTGGCCATGTGCGGCGGCAATGGCGCGGTCACCTCCAACCAGGTCCCCTTGGGATGGCGGATGCGCAGGCTGCGTGCGTGGAGCATCAATCTCTTCGGGATTTCGCCGTGGCTGCGCGCGGGCTCTTTGCCGTACTTCCCGTCGCCCACGATCGGCGTATCGATCGCGGCCATATGCGCGCGCAGTTGGTGCGTGCGCCCTGTAAGCGGCATCAACGCGACCCAAGCCATCGTGGTCACATGATCGAGCATGTCGAACAGCGTCACAGCGTTCTTCGCGTCGTCCTCATCGCCTTCCTCGGCGATCCGCACGCGCTCGCGCCCGTCCGGGGCCGCTTTCTTGATCAGCGCGCCGTCGATCTTGCCGCGCCGCGGCGTCGGCACACCCGTCGTCAGGGCCCAATAAACCTTGCGCGTATCGCGGTGCCGGAACGACTGCGCCAGCGACGCCGCAGCGCGCGCGCTCAGCGCGACGATCATCACGCCGGACGTGTCGCGGTCGAGCCGATGCACCAGTCGCGGCCGTTCCTCGCCCTCATCCACCAACCCCGGCAGCAAGCCATCGATATGGCGCTCCGTCTTCGTGCCGCCCTGGACCGCTATGCCGGGAGGCTTGTTCAGCACGATAACGTCGTTGTCCCGGTATAGAACCATGCTCTCGATGAACGCCCGGTCATTTGCCGGTATCTTCGGCTTCGGCTTTTCTAAGAGCGGCGCCTCAGTCTTTGGCATAGGCGGTACGCGGATGGTCTCACCTCCGGCAACCCGGTAGTTAGACTTCGCGCGAGCGCCATTCACGCGCACTTGACCCGTGCGAAGCAACTTCTCGAGCAATCCGTGCGTCAGCAGCGGATAGTGCCGCTGAAACCACCGGTCGAGGCGCAAACCCTCTTCGTCCGGCTTGATCTTGCGCTGAACGACGCCGGTCATGGCGTCGCCATACGAACAACGGCGAGCCCCGCGAACAAGGCCGCGATCGACACCAATACGGACGCCGCGACGTAGATCGCGGCACTCGCCATCTCGCTTCTTTCGACCAGCACCGCAGTGTCGAGCGCGAACGCCGAAAACGTCGTGAACCCGCCCAAGATGCCGGTCGTCAAGAACGCACGCATCTCAGGCGACAAATTCAGCGTCAGCGCCCCGAGCTCTGCGATCACGCCCATTGCAAAGCATCCAACAATGTTCACGAGCAGAATGCCCCACGGAAAACCCGGCCCGATCCACTGCGTGATCTGGCTCGACAACGCATAGCGGCCGACCGCGCCAAGCGCGCCACCCAAAGCAATCGCAATCACCGTTCCCATGGGGCGCGGTATCGCATGAGCCTGACGGGGGCTCAAAGCGGTATCTCCTCAGGCCCCCGCGACCCTTTCTTCAGGAACAAATCAACCAAGTAACCAAAGCGCGGTGGGAAGATGGTGTCCGTGGTCGCGACCAGTTCGCCG
This sequence comes from Micropepsaceae bacterium, assembly GCA_044220975.1. Taxonomy (GTDB): domain Bacteria; phylum Pseudomonadota; class Alphaproteobacteria; order Micropepsales; family Micropepsaceae; genus SZUA-430. The sequence continues at coordinate 2,341 of JBGAPZ010000034.1, forward strand.
ACCGTCCACCAGCGATGCGCGCGCATGACCTTCCTTTCCAGGGCGGTCCAGTTCGTTGTGCTCAGAACTGTACCCGGACTGCGCACCAAAAAGAAACGCTCCAGTGTCTTGGTCGGCACGCCGTTTAGTGACAGCTGATTGGACCCGAACCATAGTTCTGGCCCGAACGCGCAACCGTCGATTCCAGTCTCCTCCGCTACCTCGCGACGGACCGCATCGCGCACATCCTCGTCCGATTCGATCTCACCACCCGGCGTCGCCCAGAAGCGCCGCGGACCTTCTGCGATCATCCCCGCCGGCATATGAAACTCGAAAAGGAGCACCCGGTTTTCCGGATCGAGCATAACGGCCCGCGCTGTGTTGCGCGTTCTCACGACTTGCCCCGCAAGGCCGCCCAGCGATCGAGCCGTGCCCTAATCTCCTTCTCCAACCCGAACTCGGTCGGTTGGTAGTAAGCCTCGCGCGCCATTTCGTCCGGAAAATAGTTCTGTCCTGAAAACCCTTCAGCCGTATCAGGGTCGTAGACGTAGCCCTTCCCGTAACCCAGATCCTTCATCAAACGTGTCGGCGCGTTGAGGATATGCATGGGCGGGTTCAGCGAACCCGTTCGCCCCGCCGCTTCCCTGGCCGCGCCGTAGGCGGAATACGCAGCATTCGACTTCGGCGCGCAGGCCAGAAAAATCACCGCCTGCGCGATCGCCAACTCGCCCTCGGGCGACCCCAAGAAGTCGTACGCATCCTTCGCCGCAATCGAAAGCGTCAGCGCCCGCGGATCGGCAAGCCCGACGTCCTCAATGGCCATCCGCACGACCCGCCGTGCGATGTAGAGCGGATCCTCGCCACCGACGAGCATTCGCGCGAGCCAATAGAGCGCTGCGTCAGGGTCGGACCCGCGCACCGACTTGTGCAGCGCACTGATAAGATTGTAGTGCCCCTCGCGCCCCTTGTCGTAAATCGGCGCCCGCTTCTGCACCGTGCGCGCAAGATCGCCCGTAGTCAGCGGCGCTGCAGGCTTTAGCGCCAGAATCTCTTCCACCAGGTTCAACAGAAAACGTCCATCGCCGTCCGCCATCGCCTTCAAGGCGGAGCGCGCATCGCCGTCTACCGGCAGTGCTTCCTTCGTGAGTGCTTCAGCCCGTTGCAGCAACTGCTCCAAATGCTCAGTACTCAGGCGATTGAGCACCAACACTTGCGCCCGCGACAGCACCGCCGCGTTCAATTCGAAGCTCGGGTTCTCGGTCGTCGCTCCGACCAGGATGACCGTCCCGTCTTCCATTACCGGCAGGAACGAATCCTGTTGCGCGCGGTTGAAGCGGTGAATCTCATCGACGAAGAGAAGCGTACCCTTCCCCTGCGCTCGTCGTGCGCGCGCCATATCGAAGACCTTGCGCAACTCCGCGACCCCGGAAAAGATCGCCGACAACTGCTCGAAGTGCAGCGCCAATCCCTGGCTCAGCAGCCGCGCGATCGTCGTCTTACCCGTGCCCGGCGGACCCCAGAGGATCATGGACGAAAGCCGCTTGGCCGCCAGCATTCGCCCGATCGGGCCGCCAGCCCCAAGCAGATGATCCTGGCCGATGACTTCGGCGAGCGTTTTCGGCCGCAGCCGGTCGGCAAGGGGACGCGGCCCCGCACCTTCCTCCAATCCCGCAGCCTCAATCAGCGTCGCCATCGACCGTCCCTAGCTGCGCACCGTCAACGACAGCGTACTGCCGCCGCGGTCGACTGAGATGCTCCAAGACCGCCCACCCTTTCGCAGCACATCCTGCAGCGCGGATACGTTCCCGATCTTGCGACCATTCACACCTACAACAACGTCGCCGGGCTGAAACCCAAATCGCGCGGCAAGCGACTGCCCGTCCACGTCCGTCACGACCACGCCGTCGCTCCGCTGAACGCCTAAATCATCGGCAAGCGCGCGCGTGAGGTTCGCAACTTTCGCGCCCTGCAACGGATTCTGTCCGTCGATTGCAGCCGTCACGCGTGCGCTCGCAGGCTCGCTCGTCAACTTGACGGCTGCGGTACGCGGCTGCCCAGCGCGCAGAAAGGTCAACGTCGCCACGTTCCCGACGCCCTTCGTTGCGACGCGGAAATTCAAGCCTTGCTCGTCGTCGACGCCGAAGTCGTCCACCTTCGTGATTACGTCCTGACGCTGCAAACCGGCAAGCGCGGCAGGGCTTCCGGGCATCACGTCGCGCACGAGCAAACCCATCGGCCGGTCAAATCCAAGGCTCCCAGCGACCCGCGCATCGACGGGCTGGACGTCGACCCCAAGCCACGGCCGCGCCACTTGCTTCGCTCCTCCAAGCGCCGTGTTGACCACGACCTTGACCATATTCGAAGGGATCGCAAAGCCGATGCCGACGTTTCCGCCGGTGCGCGAATAGATCGCCGAATTGATGCCGATCAGTCGTCCATCGACCGTCACCAGCGCGCCGCCCGAGTTACCAGGGTTGATCGCCGCATCGGTCTGAATGAAAAACTGATAGTCGCTCACCCCCGCTTGTGTGCGCGCGAGTGCCGAGACGATGCCGCTGGTTACCGTCTGTCCGACGCCGAACGGATTGCCGATCGCGAGCACAATGTCGCCAACCTCCGCATCGTCGCTGTCGTGGAACGCCAAAGTCGGCAGCACTTTCCCGCCGGTGTTCACACGCAAGATCGCAAGATCGGTGCGCTCGTCCGCGAGCAGGACTTTCGCCTCGAACTCGCGCCGGTCCGCAAGCGCTACGACGATCTCGTCCGCGCCGGCCACGACGTGATTATTGGTCACGATGACCCCATCCGATCGCACGATCACGCCCGAGCCCAGCGCGCTTTGCACGCGGTCGCGCCCGCCGAACATGCGTCCAAAGAACGGATCGTCCGCGAAAGGGTTCCGCACTTTGCGCTTCGAATAGATGTTCACAACCGCCGGCGCCGTCTTCTTCACGACTGAGGCGAAGGAAAGCTGCATCTGCGTCGCCGAGGTCGGCACAACCCTCAGCGACTGCGGCTGTGGCTGCGCCAATGCCGCCGACGCAACGACGATGCTCAAAGCAATGATCGAGAGTGATTTCTTCTGCATGACTTCAACTAACCCTAAGAGCGCCCACCAGGGCGGCTTTGAAACGCCTCTGTGCCCGGGATTGCAAGGTTGCAAACCGAGGGGCAGCGATCACAACTTCTAGATGTCCAAAGCGACACAAAAATCAGATGCGTTATATGCGTTATCTTGCCTGATCTCCGCGATTTCATCCGTTCTGAATCCGTTACTTATCCGTTCGCCGACGTATGCGACAAACGCGCAGATTGGCACAATTGTGCCGATCCCCCATGCGCCGCAGCACAACTATCGGACGAGCGACAGCACACTTTCGGAACGAGTTAGGTCCGGCTTGAACAAGCATGAAACGGGGCCCTTGAGCGAACCCATCGCGGTTCCGGCGCAACTTTCATAAGTGCGCCTTACTCTCGCGTTTGCAAGGCACGGATCGCGCAAATCGGCTTTCGCGGCCAACCAGATTGCCGCGCCAAGTTTGCCGCACCGGCGTATACGTCCAGCGTCAACCGCGCGATGGCGGAGGCACACGGTCCATGCGGTCGAAGAATTTGCGACCGAGCGCCACGAGCTGCCCGTCGCTCAAATGCTCAACCACTTCCCATCCCTTGATATGCGGTCCGAGCGCTGCGCGATGCTTTTCAACATAATGGCGGAAATCGGCCTGTGCCTGACGCGAGCCAGTCACGAGTACTTCCTCCACGCCCTTCAGGGCGTCGCACACCTGCGCATAGAATTCATGAATGGCGCGCACATCGCTGCCGTGCTGGCGCGTATAGTGGGTGTGATCCTTCACGCTTTTCGTTTCAACGTTGTCGGCCGAAAACTGCTGAATCTGAGCCTTGTGATGATCCAACCAGACAACCGCATGGAACTGGGTCATTGCGTATCTCCAAATCTATAAGCGCGCCGCATCGACGCCATGCTTATTGAGAACCTATCAAACACGCATCAGCCAGCCTTGCCTTGACCTGCGTCAGTCTACGGCCCGGCGGAAAAGGGCCACAGACCGCCTATCACGTGATCCACACCCCACTCTCGTTCGAACGATACCCAAGCGCTTTGTACGCGGCGTCAACCAAACTCTGCCCTCGGTCGTTCAACAACAACCCAAGCCCCATCTGGTTCATCGTATAGCCAAAGCTCATATGCGTCTCGGGACACGCAAACCCAATGGAGCCGCCCGCACCAACATGGCCGAACGCGCTGTCGGAGAGTAGGCAGCTGGCGCTGTCCAAACCGGTTAGCCAGCGATTGTCCATCGACTTCATATAGCCGAGCGCAAACCGCGTCGGGATCATCAGCGTGCCGTCCTGGTGCGTTCCCATGGCAACACGGCTCATTCGCGCAATCGTGTCGCGGCTCACCAACCGCCTGCCGTTCAGCGTGCCGCCGTTCGCGAGCGGCGCGTACATACCGGCCAAGCCACGGGCGTTTGTCGTGCCGTTGCCGGCGCCGATCTCGGCTGCCCGGCCCTCGCGCGTGTTCGGGTTGAACGCCATGAAATCGCGCATGAAGAGATGCGACGGCGAGGACGGATCGCTCATGGCCTTCTGGAAAAATCGCGACTGCATGGCCTCCGCCGTCGGCACCGCCTGGATCATCGGTGCAACGCGATGTTCCTGCGCCTCAGGCAACCCGATCCAAAAATCGAGCCCCAACGGTTTTGCGACCTCGTCTTGGAAGTACAAGCCCATCCGCTTCTTTGCCGCGCGATGAACGATCTCGCCTACAGTCCACGACATCGTAACCCCGTGATAACCGTTGCGCGTTCCCGGCTCCCAAAACGGCGCCTCTTTGGCGATCATGTCGACCATGTAGTCCCAATCGTAGAAACCGCCGGGCCTTGGAACCTCACGCACATGCGGTACGCCGACCGAATGGTCGAGCGCCATCGTGACCCGAGCATTTTCCTTTCCGTTCTGACCGAACTCCGGCCAATACTTCGTCATCAACGCATCGAGATCGAGCTGCCCGCGGTCTGCCAACATGTGCGCGGTCAGCGACATGGCCCCTTTGGTCGAAGAGAACACGCAAGATATCGTGTCCTTATCCCAGGGCGCACCGCCGATTTCGCGCTTGCCGCCCCAAAGGTCGACGACGGTCTTCCCGTCGATGGAAAGTGCGCAACTCGCGCCCACCTCGCCACGCGCTTCGAAGTTCGTCACAAAGGCATCGAGCACGCCCGAAAACTTGGCGTCGCAAACGCCTTCAACCGTGCCTGCCTTCGTCGTCACTGAAATCGTCATGGCCGCCTCGCTATTTTCGCGCACGCTATGCGACCCACTTCAGCCCTGGCAATCCCCTGGAGCCTTCGTCCCGCCTTTTCACCGACCTCCCGGCCACCAACCATTAACAAGCTGCAATGTCCGGAACGTTAGCTGGTACCCGCACGTTGCACACTCGTTCGATCAACCGATAGGGAAAGGCAAACGCCATGAAACTGAGAGCTATGACACTCGCGGGCGCGGCGCTTCTGGCGCTGACGGCCGGCGTTGGAACGGCGATCGCGGACGAGCAGGATGATGCGGTCCGCCAACTGAATCTCGAACAGCTTGAAAAAGCACGTTCCGATGACGGCAACGCCCAAACAATGCCTGCGCCTTCGCAACAAGATGGCATGGGCGGCCCGGAGTTCAGCGCACCGCCAGGTCCCGATGAGGGAATGATGGACGATAATGATCAAGGCGCCGACGACGAAGATGCCCCGCCGCCTGACTCGGACGCACCGGATGGTGATGCGGAGCAGCCGAACTAGCAACTTCGCAAAACCAAAGGCCGCCTCGCGAACCAAATCCGAAAGGACGAGGTAAGCGAGGCGGCCTCAATTTATTGCGCGTTTCGTTGCGCTAGATGTTTCTTAGAGCCCGCACCAACAACAGTAACACGACAGCCCCGATTGTCGCGGAAAATATTGCGCCCAAGATGCCGGTGAGCACGTGGATACCGAGTTGCCCAAGCAACCATCCGCCGATGAAAGCGCCCGCAATGCCGATGACGATGTCGGCGATCAAACCTGAGCCGCCCCCATCGACGATCACACTGCCGATCCACCCGGCGACCGCACCAACCACAAGCCAAATAAGAAGAACTTCGAGGGTCATCTTGATCCTCCTGAAACGGGAGAAAGAGTCCGGGTCACGAACCGGGCTGCTCCGGCAAGGGGGTGCGCAGCCCAGTCACGCCGTGACCCGAAAGACAAAGCTCTTAGCGCTCCGCGTGCGTATCGTTGCCGCGCTTGATCAGTGAGATCTTCGTGCCTTCGATGCTCACGCCGGCCATCAGACCCTGTTGATTGAAGATGAACGCATAGGCGTCATCCTTGAGCGTGCTGGTCGACAGATTCTTGGCAACGCCCGCGTCTACGATAACGACGGTCGGGCCGACGCCAATTTCCCAGCCGGCGGTCTTGTCAATGTAATCGAGCGCTTTGTCGTTCATCAAAAAGACGGCATATCCATAGGACTGCGCGCCCGCTTGCAAACCCCACGAACCGGACACCGAGTTGTAGTAGTTCACAACGTTATTGCCCTTCATGAGCGCGCCTTCTCCATAGGCGCCGCCGAACACCAAGCCGGCCTTCACGATATTCGGGAAAATCAGAACGGCGCGCGCATTGCGCGAAACCGCCGCCGCCGTGGCATTCGTCCGATAGAGCGTCTGCAACGCCTGATGCGCGTCACGGTTCAAATCTTCTGCAGAGGCCGCTTGCGCGACGCTCGCTGTTGCAAGGGAAACAACGGCCGCGAGCGCAAGTACTGCGCCCGCGAGTGCTTGCTTGATCGTTCTCATGTCTAACTCCTTTATGGATTTTGCTCGAACGCTCGCGATGCGGCGCGTCGCGCTGATCCGTAAACGCACGACGCCATAGCGGGTTCCTGCGTGCGACGGTTCGCTGCATGACGAGGATGCGATTAGAAAGCCACGACAATGCGTCTGAACTATCGGTTGCCGTCAGGCGGCTGCGCGGCCGGCGGGCCGAAAGAACAATGCCTGACCGACCGCCGCTTTCACCGTTTCGGGCAAGAACGGTTTCGTTATCAGGTAGGTCGGCTCGGGACGTTCGCCGGTTAGCAGGCGCTCGGGGTACGCGGTGATGAAGATCACCGGCACATCGAATGAGCGCAAAATCTCGGATACGGCGTCGATCCCTGAGCTTCCGTCGGCCAGCCGCACGTCCGCCAAGATCAGGCCCGGCATACGCGCCTTCGCTTGACGAACCGCTTCATCGCGGGTCGCTGCAATGCCGACGACCTCGTGACCCAATTCAGTCATCATGTTTTCAAGATCGAGCGCGATGATGGACTCGTCCTCGATGATGAGGACGCGCGAAGCCAATTCGGATTCGATCGCGACCTGCGCGGCTGCGATCTCTTCGTCGACCTGGCTCTCGCTCTTGCTCAAGATCGTGGCGATATCTTCCCGCGAAAAACGCTCGACCGATGACAGCAGCAGCGCCTCGCGGTTCGAAGGCGGCAGCGCCTGCAACCGTTCGTCGGGTGTTGCTGGCCCTTGTTCGATATCTTGCGGCCGCATCACATCCGCCGTGCCGGACCAAACGGCATGGAACAACCGGTACAGCGCGACCCGAGGACTAGCGTCGTCACCCAGGGCCTCCTTTCTTGCCAAAATCGCCTCTAGCGTTGCCCGAACGTAGGCATCCCCCGCAGTCTGAGACCCGGTTAGGGCGCGGGCATAACGGCGCAAAAACGGCAGATGTGGGGTGATCGACGCTGCAAGGCTCATGAAGGTTCTCCCAGCTGTAGCGAGCACCATAAACGGCCAAACTCGAAAAAAGTTCCCGGGTCTACGGAACCGGCACCCATCGAAGCCGTTGTACACCTTACAAGGCTCAGCGCGGGATGTAGTATGAATGCCGGCCGATACAACTCTGAATTGCAGGGAATCATGACACGGGATCCTGACAAGCCAGACGCTCCTGGGCCCCAGTCGTCGCCAGATATCAAGAAGAGAAAGCCTGCACCGCGCGGAAACGCGACGGAGTTGCGGGAGCGCCAGTCCGTCATCGGTCATGAACTGCGACGGATGTTCGAAGAAGTCGTCAATGAACCCGTCCCATCTGAGATGCTCGATCTGCTGCGCCAGATCGAACAGAAAGAAGCGGACTAGCGCGCATGACTTCAACCGACGCCGCGAAAGCGCAAACCGCCGATGAAATCTTCAAAAAGGAACTGGTGGATCTGATCCCGTTCCTGCGCGCTTTCGCACGCACGTTGTCTGGTGACCGCGACGGCGCCGATGACCTCTGCCAAGAAACGCTTACGAAGGCGTGGCAGAGCCGAAACTCCTATCAGCCGGGTACGAATTTTAAGGCTTGGCTCTTCATGATCCTGCGCAATCAGTTTTATTCCGAACGCAGGCGTGCGTGGCGGCAGCGACCCTGGGACGACAGTCTCGCCGAGCGCTTGCATGTGACCTCCGAGTCCCAAAGCGCCGCGATGAACTTGCAAGACATGAACCGCGCGTTGCGTCAGCTCCGCGACGAACAGCGCGAGGCACTCATCCTTGTGGGCGCCGGCGGTTTCTCGTGTGAGGAAGCTGCAAAGATTTGCAACTGTGCCGTCGGCACCATTAAAAGCCGCGTGGCCCGCGCGCGCACCACACTCGTCGAGTTTCTTGATGGAAGCGGTTCTCAACCGCTCGCGCCGCGAAAGCATCGCCGAGGGGCAGTTGATGACATTTTGGGACAGCTCGATCACCTGGCTTCGGGACCAATTCCGCCCGAACGGAGCTAGCAACCCCGCCTCGAACGGCGAAGTCGAAACGGGAAGTCTCCGCTTCCGGTTTCAACTTGTCGTCGGTTTAGCGTTGTTGCCGGTCGCCGCGCTCAGTTTCTGGCAAGGCATAGAAAGACTGCGTCTCGATCAAGAGGTTGTCAGAGAGGCGCTGCGCCAAAGCGCGCTCGCGGCAGCGAGCGACGAACTGAACGTCTTCGTCGCCGCTGAACAAGTGATCCGGACCCTGGCCAACGATCCCGCCATTCGCGCCGGCGCCACAGGCTGCCGCTCACGCATGCGCGAAGCGATCGCCGGAACAAAATTTCTACCCAACATGCTGCGCTTATCTGCGGACGGCAAATATTTGTGCTCGGCTTTTGGCGCCGAAGCCGGCCCAACCACTGTACCGCATCAGGCTTGGTGGAGCGACGCAAGAAGCGCGATCGACTTCACCCTCAGTGAGCCTGTGTACAGCCAAGCAGTCAAACACCGTGTTGTGTACGGCGTGTTGCCCCTGTTCGACGAAAACGGTGCATTCGACGGCTCGCTTGGTGTCGCAATCGACGTCGACTGGCTCAACTACATTCAGCGCCAGAAGCTCCTGCCCCGCGGCGCCGTGGTTGCCCTATTCGAAAAATCGGGCCGCATCGTGGTCTCCAACAATATGGATGTGGCAACACCGGTATTCTCGCAAGGCGCAAAAACGCCCCGCGGATCCGATGCCGACGGACTTCTGACGGCAACCGATCGCGACGGCGAAGCCTGGTCGCTCGCAATCGCCCCGCTCATCCGCCGCGACTTCTATGTCGGCTTTTCAATGAAAAGCTCACACCTGTTCCGCTTCACCTATGTCCACGTCACGGTCGACCTGCTCTTGCCCGTGCTGATGATGGTGCTTGCGTCCCTTGCCATCTGGTCGGTCACTGACCGCGTTGTCGTTCGCTCCATCGACCTTCTGCAGCGAACCGCAACGGCGTACGGCAAAGGCCACTACGCGATCCGTCCGGCAGCGCTGAAAAGCGCCCCGAGAGAGTTCCGCCAATTGGCCGACTCACTCTCCGACATGGCACAAGCCGTGCAAGAACGTGACAGACGTCTGCGCGACGCGCTCGACCAAAAGGCAGTACTGATCAAGGAAATTCACCACCGCGTTAAAAACAGCCTGCAGATCGTGATGAGTTTGTTGAGCTTGCAGGCTAGCCGGGTACGTGATCCCGTGGCACGCGAAACGATCGAGCAAACACGCACTCGCGTCAACGCACTAGCACTCGTCCACCGCATGATCTACGAGCTCGATTTGGACGGGACGGTCGATCTGAAAGCCCTACTCGACGATGTCGTAGCCCAACTGCATCAGGGGTTTGGCGGCGACCGTCGAAGCATCAAGGTGCGCGTAGAGGCCCCGCCTTACCGCACGAAGGCCGACATCGCGATCCCATTGACACTCTTTGCAGTCGAGGCAATGACGAACGCCTACAAACATGGGTTCGACAAGGACCGCGTGGGAGGAAATATCTTCGTCACCCTCACGCCGTCGGGCGAACAAACGAAGCTCACCATCCGCGACGATGGACAAGGTATCTCGTTGGACAACGATAAGAATGAACTGGGCACCGGTGCCCGGCTGATGGCCGCCTTCGCCAATCAAATCGGGGGGCAAGTATCGACGCGCAGGCATGAGCAAGGCGGAACCATCGTAGAGTTGGATTTCCCCGACGGAGATGGGCAACGGGCCTCAACTGCCGCGCCCTCGCAAGAGGCTGCGCACTAAATCGTTTCAATTGGAAAAGAGGAACAGCTAAGTGCTCGGAGGACATAGCCAGCGGCGTTGAACGTCGCCGACCATGCCCCCGACCAAGCTCAATTAGTGCAACGTGTCTTCAAATGCGCGCACTTGCTTTTCGGCTTCCTCGACCGCAACGCCATAGCGCTTTTGAATCGCGCCGACAAGCTGATCGCGCTGACCCGCAATCTTCGTCAATTCGTCATCGGTCAACCGGCCCCATTGCTCGCGCACCTTGCCGGACATCTGCTTCCAGTTCCCTTCGATCTGGTCCCAGTTCATTTGCGTACTCCTTTAAATGCCGAAGTTAAGCGAACGTAGCGGCGCTACGTTCAAACCCCCGCATGGACGGGAACGCACAAACGCAAAGCCGGTTCCGAGGCAGGCGCACCTCAATGCGCGCCGCGAAACACCACGCGCTTGATGACGTAGAACACGGGGATGATAATCAAAAAGCCGATGTAGAGCGCGAGCAGGTACCGCCAATACTCCACGTCGACGAGTGGTGGCAGACGGAACGCACCGCTGTGGGCCAATACCGGGACCATCACGTCGAGCATGACGTGCACAAGCGTGGCGCCAAGGGCCACGAAGAAAATACGACTCCATTTCGGAAGTAGCACGGCCGCGCCGATGGCGATCAGCAGCCCTTGGATCGCGTTCACCTTGTAGAAACCGGTTTGCATATATTCGTTCGCGCCGGCGATGAAATGCTGAATCCACTCCATGACGGTAAGTGCCCGTGCGCGGCTCGTATCCCGCGCTTGTTAAATTTGCGGCAACAATGTAGCGAGGCTAAACGCCAATCGCGCCGGCGTCCAATGCGACAAGAGCGCCGAGCAAATGCTCGCCGCCCTTTGTTTGCTTTAGGTCAGCCATAGCCACAAAGGCCGAAAGCTGTTTAAGCGTGGCTGCTGCTGAGCATCGTGCGCTTGATCACGTAGAACACCGTGATGACGAGCAGATACCCGACGTACAGAGTGAGCGCATACCGCCAGTAGTCGGCCTCGACCAGTGGCGGTAGACGGAACGCCGCGTTGTTCGCTAACACGGGAAGCATCACGTCGAGGATGAGGTGAACGATTGTCGCGCCACCTGCAATCACGAACACCCTGCTCCACTGCGGCAGCAGATAGGCGCCGACAATAGCGATCAACAAGCCTTGCACGGCGTTGATTTTGTAAAACCCCGCCTGCATGTAGGCGTTCGAGGTGTCCAGGAACTCGTTGATATTTTGTGACAGGGTGTCCATGGGAGCTTTCCTTCCGGTGACCGGATTCGGGCTAGGCGTTACAAACCAAAAACGATTGTCGCTTCGATCGGTTCCCGTCTGCCCACAAAAGACCCCACGCTGGGTGGCGCGGGGTCCAAGCTGAAACAAAGTCATCTACTCGAGATCGATGCTCGAGCGCCGATTTTGTGGCTCTTTCACGCCGTCGCCCGTTTGAACCAGAAGTTCGGTCTCGCCGCGGCCCGACGCAGTGATCTTACCCGCCTCGATGCCTTCTGAAATCAAGCCCTCACGAACGGCGCTCGCGCGACGCTCAGAGAGGTTTTGATTGTAACCAGTGGATCCGGCTGTGTCCGCATGACCCACCACACGGATTGTCGCCGACCCAAATTGTTTCGCAGCAGCCGCTGCCTCCGAGACGACGCGCCTTGCATCGGATGTCAGGTTCGATTTGTCGAAAGCGAAGAACACCAAGAACTGTTTCGGCGGTGGCGGCGCAGTGGGCGCGGCCGGCGGAGGCGGCTCCGCCACAGGCGGCGGCGAATAAGCAACCGGTGTCGCATCAGGTTGCAGATCGAAACGAAGGCCAACCGTGACCGCTTGGTTCTCGAAGTCGTCGGTCGCGTAGAAGTTCGCAGGACCAGCCTCACCTCGGAATTCTGCTGCATCCGAACGCAGGTACCGATAGTTCAGCGTCAAGTCCATCCCTGGCGTCAGCGCATAACTAGCGCCCACAATGCCCTGGTACGCGAAATTGTAATCCTCGTCCTGATCGATGACACCGTCGTCGAACTGCTGATGCACCGCACCGGCACCTCCACCCACGCTCAGTGTTAAGCGGTCGGTGACGTTCCAATCGTAAATCAAATTCGCCATTAGGCTCGTTGTGCCAAGCTCGCCGCCGACGCGATTCACTGCACCACTGATCGAGTCGATCTCGTTGTGGCGATAACCGCCTTCCAATTCGATCCGCCAATTTTCGGCAAACCCGTAACCGGCGGTCGCCAACGCGGTCCAACCAGTGTCGAAATCCATCGACACGGGTCCGGTCGGTGGATTGAGAACACCCCAGGCCGCATCGTTGTCGGACACCCAGTTCGCACCACCTTCAAGTCCGATATACCAACCGTTGAAGTGAGCGGCGTTTGCCGCTCCGGCGCTCGCCAAGGCGATTGCACCACCAAGTAGGAATGTTTTCAAACGCATAACAACCGCCTTCCTCATTGAACTTTGTTTCTCGGGGACAGGCTGCTAAACGGCGTCGTACAACGTTGGTTCCGGCGACGAGGCGTCATGCCTCCGCAGTGGACAAATTGTAACGTTGCGAAACTGTCATTAACGCTTACGCCCGCGCACGTGCGGCACTCACTGCTCGCGGTGCTCCGCCTCAAGTCCCCGCTCGAACAAGTCGAGCTCAAGCTCCGCTTGATCGCGGGTCACGCTGTAACGATTTTGGATCGTAGCAATAAGCCGGTCGCGCTGACCCGCTATGCGATCGCAATCGTCGTCCGTGAGCTTGCTCCAAGTGTTGCGAACGGCAACCTTCACCTTCATCCAGTTCGCCTCGATCTGATCCCAGGTCATCGCAAACCCTCCTCGCGCAGAGAAAGACCTTGAAAACGCCACCTAACGGTGCCGGTTCCGGGTCTTGCACACGGCGGTTCCATCTCAACTGGTTGGTACGTCAGCTATTGGCGCAACAAAATTACCGCCATCAGAAGTACGGCTAGCGCCAAGCTGATCCCAAGCACGTAACGCATCCGCCCTGTCATAATCGCTTGCCGTGCTTCAACGGGCGTCAACTCGATGTTGGCATGACGCTTCTGCTTCGCTGAATCTGCCATAGCAGACCTCCGACATCGGTACATGAAAGCAAACGCACCGGCACCAATTGTAGTTCCGGTTTGGGAACTCATCGCGGGATCGTTGCAACATCACAGAAATTTCTGCCAGCAACGAGCGCGGCAGCTTGACTTGAATGCGCGCGTGCGCGACTGACACTGCGAGCGTCTGATCTGCACCGACCGCGGGTCCACGCATAACAACTATCGAAACGTTGGTGGGTGATACCCAGATTGCGCGGCCATTGTAGGTCGGCGATGGCGCATCATTGTGTAAAGGAGCTGCTGTCGTGGTTCTTCGTGTACTCACCGGCATCATCGCCAGCCTTTCCATTGGCATCTATGCGGCTGTCGCAGCCACAAGTCCTGGCGGCAGCATCTCTTGCGAGGGTGGAGCGGGCACTCCACCAGACGCGTGGATTCAAGCCTGCACAGATGCAATCCAATCCGCTGGAAAACCGGCCGAACAAGCGATTGCCTTTTACAATCGCGCTCGAGCCTACCGCGCAAAACAAGAAAACATCGCCGCGATCGCCGATTATTCTCAGGCGATCAAGCTGCTACCCAGCTTCGCCATCGCCTTTCAAAACCGAGGCGTCGCCTACGGCGCAATGGGCGACCCCGCCCGCGCCATCGCGGACTATTCGCAAGCGATCAAACTCGAACCCCGTCTCGCGGTCGCCTACAACAATCGAGGAATGACCTACAAGGCCCGTAGGCAGACCGCGCTTGCGCTTGCCGATCTCAGCAAAGCGATCGAACTCGATCCGGCAAATGCCTGGGCCTACAACAATCGCGGCGACATCCATTACGTGGAGGGCGCATGGACGCAAGCTATCGACGACTATAGCGCGGCCTTGGCGCTCGATCCCAGTCTGTCCTACGCGCTCTTCGCGCGCGGCGCAGCGAAAACGCATCGCGGTGACCGCGTATCCGGTCACGCAGATATCGAAGCCGCTGTCCGACTGAATCCCAATGTCGCCGCGGAACAGGCGGAAGATGGCGTGGTGCCGCACACCTAGAAGTTGGCGTCTACGTAATCTCGGACCGCGAGATCAATCGTCGCGGTCGCACCACAGGAACCGAGACGCAGCGCAGGCGTTGTTGTGCGAGGTCGGGCGTCGTGCGCATCGCGCGCCGCCGTTGACCGTACTCACCCCCAAAGGAGTTGAAACGATGAACCTGCACTCAAAATTAGTGTTGGGCGTAGCGGCGATTGCGCTCGTTGGCGGTCTCGGTGCGACGGCAATGGCGGCCGATCCGGCTATGCCGGCGCCAGCCGCCGGACCGATGGCGCCCGCGCCGACGCCGCTGACGGACGTCCAGAAGCCAAAAGACGCGCTTGTCGGCACGAAAGTGAAAGACAACAAGGGCGACGCAGTAGGCGAAGTCAAAGCGGTCAAGCTCGGCCCAGATGGCAAAATTGCGTCCGTCGACGTCAACCTCGGCTCGAAGATAGTCGCGCTCAAGGCCGACAGCCTCACCTACGCCGAGGCGGATAAGACCCTGACCAGCAAGCAATCGAAGATGGAAATCCAAGCCCTAAACTCGATGTAGCAAGCTGATGTAGCGAGCTTACGACATGCAACAGCCGGCGACACAAGTCGCCGGCTGCTTTGTCCAGCCTCACTGCGAAGGCGCTTCGCCGCCGCGCATATGCGCTGTCTGTGTAATCAAGTGCGTGATCAACGCCGGCACATCACCCTTGTTCTTGGACAGGATCGACGCGAATTGATCTCGCTGCTCGACCGATATCCAAATGCCCGCAACCTGCACGTCCACAACCTTGTAGGCGCCGCCGGAGCCGATCAGTCGAAAGCCTATCTTAACCGGGTCGCTGGAACCGGCCGCTTCGGTGTTCACAGTGATGTCATTCAGTTTGTTTTCGACCGAACCGGTGACCTTGAGGTTTGCCTCCTTGCGCTCTTCCAACCGCAACTCGTAGATGGCCGACACGTAGTCTCTAAAGGCCGCAACGAACTGCTCGACCACCGGCTCGGCGACACCGCGGCTATATTGGCCGAGCGCAAACAGAGCCGTCTTTCGTGCGTCCGCGTTGCGCGCAACGAATTGATGAAACCGCGCGCGACGCGCGGCCACACCAAGGCTTTTGTCGCGCAAGATTCCCAGACCTTCGTTGACCATGCCTTGCGTAAACGTCTCGGCGCTCGCATCGGCAGCTCGTGCCGGCGCCATCGTCGCGGTTACGGCACAAAGACCAATGACGGCAGCCGCGAACAGACCCGAACCTTGCCGAATGTTTCGATTTGCAAAAACCCGCATGCTGTACTCCTTGATCTCAATTGGCCGAGAACGCAGTCCGGCGATGACACGGAAACGTGTGGCTTTCACAATCGGTTCCTAGATGTGGGCGCGGGAACTTGCTGGCCAATGAATGCGCAGTCACACGCGTGTGACGCGGATTGCTTCCAACGCACAGTCGGAACGATCGCGACGGCAAGGCGTTACCAACCTCAGATCCTTGGCACCACATCACCCCCCAGCCCCCCGACGTGCTGCCATGGATCGAAGCTGAACGAGACGGCGGTCCCGAACCGCCGTCTCGTTGGCATTTGCATCACCTATCGATTGCGGCTGCTTGCGCTCTCAGCCCACTGCTTTTCCGCGACGTTCCGACTGCACGTCCTCGGCTTTGCTGAATTCGCCCTTCGACAGCTGCTTCGCCGCAAATTCCCAGTTAGCCAGGCGCGCAAGAAACGCACGCGCGAACCCTTCCCGATCGTTTTGATAATCGAGATAGTATGCGTGTTCCCAAAGATCGCAATTCAGGATCGGCTGCAGTCCAAGCACGATGGGCGTCACAGCGTTGCTGGTGGTCATCACCTTGAGCTGTCCGGCGTCGCAAACGAGCCAAGCCCATCCGCTGCCGAATTGAGAGACGGCGCTCTCGACGAATTTGTGTTCGAATTTCTCATTTGAACCAAAGGCGGCTTCGATCCGGCCCATCCAGTGGCCGCCCATCGCGCGCGTTCCGCCAGCTGGGTTCATCGACCGCCAGAAGAAATCGTGGTTCCAAATCTGCGCGGCGTTGTTGAACGTGCTTACCAGATTCGGATCATCCCACGCCTTGGCCAGGACGCCATCAAGCGAAAGTCGGGCCATCGCTGTGCCGCTCGTCAACTTATTCAACTTGTCGACGTAGCCACGATGATGCTTTTCGTAATGCAGCTCCATCGTCGTCGGCGAAATTGTGGGCGCAAGCGCCGTCTTTTCGTATGGCAATGGCTGCAGCACAAAGGTCATGGGAACGGCGCCTTTCTGGATGGAAGGATGCTTGCGCACTGCAAACGTCAGCGTACGGACAAATGCGCAACTGGCGCATAAGTTCCAAGCGCACCGCAGCAATTTTGGACGGAACCAGGAACCCAACCGTGCGTTTTCTGCCTGAGATCCCAGCGATCGACAGACAGGAGCTAGCAAAATGGCTTACACAAGAGCCTCCTCACGCAGAAAGTCCAAGAATGGCAACGATTTGGACGCACGGGTCAGCGCCCTCAAGAGCGACTTCGACTCGTTGCAACACAATGTCCGCGAATTATTGAACAGCCTCGGTCACGAAGCGTCGTCGGGCATCTCCAATGCCACCGAAACAGTGACCGAAGCTGCGGGCAATGCCGTGGAACAAGTCGAAACATGGGGTGAGGCCGGCGCGGAGTCGGTGCGCGGGGCGATCCGAACGCAGCCCCTCGCCGCTATCGCACTGTCGATGGGTGCCGGCGCTCTCATCGGCTCATTGCTCCGTCGCTGAACTCTGGGGGCGATCATGCGCCACCACATGGCAGCGCTATGATCGTCCGCATTATCTTAGGCATCCTCGCCATCACAATGGTGGGAACCGGCGTCGCGTTCAGCAGCGTCGCACTCTACCTGCTGCTAACCCCGCTGGTTGAGCCAGTCGCAGCAGCCGCGATAACGGCGCTGACGCTGTTTTTCTTGGTCGCAGCCGGCGCCACCATTTACGTCGCATATGTGCGCGAGCGCCCGACGCTTAAACCACAGCCCGCGGCGACTGTTGCGAAGATGCCCGGTCAGGACGCGCTCGTCACGGCACTGACGCAATTGGCAAACGAACATCCGTTGATGGCGGTCGCATGCGCAGCTGCACTTGGCATGAGCGACGCCATGAAAAGAAAAACCTGACCGCTCGGGAATATTCGGCGCAAACCCGGAACTCGCCCCGCCCGCATACGTTCTAACAAAATCCAACCCGTCAACAGGAGTACGTATGATGACTACAGCGAGTGGCCATACCCGCGCGATCCGCGCCTCGAAGGTAACGGGCACGTCCGTTTACAACAATGAAGGCTCGTCCATCGGGACGGTCGAGGACATCATCCTCGATAAGACATCCAACAAAATCATGTTTGCCGTACTCGGCTTCGGCGGTTTCCTCGGCATGGGCGAGAAGTACCATCCGGTTCCCTGGTCGCTCCTCAATTACGACGAAGACAAAGGCGGCTACGTCGTACCGATGTCGAAGGCTGTGCTGCAATCGGCGCCAGCCTACAACATCAGCGATTTGACCAAGCATGACGGCGAGATTCGCGACAAATCTTACTCCTACTACAAGGTCGATCAGGACTGGTGACCCCGAGCCAATCCGAACAACACAGGAGAGAGCCATGACAACGACAGTGAACGGCCTGTTCGACAATCGTGACGACGCGGCCAACGCGGTACGTGAAATCCAAGCGGCGGGCATATCGAAGGACGAAATTAGCATCGTAACCAACCAGGTCGACGGCCAAAGCGCACAGCGCAGCGCCGGCGACCGTATGGTCGACAACAACATGGCCGAGTCGGGCGCCGGCGATGGAGCTCTTATCGGCGGCGTGTTGGGCGGCGGTGCTGGCCTTTTGGCAGGCTTGGGCACGATCGTGATCCCTGGCATCGGCCCGCTTCTGGGCGTGGGCTGGTTGATCACAACCGCTATTGGCGCGGCAGTCGGCGCGTCCGGCGGCGGCCTCATTGGTGCACTCGTCGGCGCAGGCGTCGACAACGACGACGCGCAGATCTACGTCGATCGCATCCGTACCGGCGGCACGCTCGTCGCGGTTCGTGTCGCTGATGCAGACGTCGACGCAATTGCAGCGATCATGTCGAAATACAACGGCATCGATCGCGATCGCCAGACGGTTGCCATCGACACCGGTGACAGCATCGTGACGCGTACAACGACACGCGAAACGACAACGACGCCGCTTCGGCCCGTGCCGCCGGCCGAATGAGCGATCCATAACGAAACGACGTGATGGGGCGGAGCATTCCGCCCCATTTCGCACGCCCCATTCTACTCAAGCCGTCTGAATCGCGACAACTGCTGCTCGATGGAACCGGAGTGACGTGAACGCGTTGCCCTAACTGTCGGGAACGGGTTTGTTGATGAGCGCGAAGAAAGATGCACGCCGAGGCGCCGAGCGCGCCGCTCCTGCCGTACCACCAGAAATCGTGGCGGAATCCTTTCCACACTCGGCCAAAATCGCACTCATCATCCTTGCAGTTGTGGCTACCGGTGCGGCCGCGTGGGCTACCCAAGACTTTCTAATGCCGACCGCGTCGGCAGTGGTGCTAGCGTTGGCGCTCGCGCCTATTGTGGCAGGTCTCGAACGTTTGGGCTTTCCAACCGTTGCAGCGTCTATCATCGTGGTAACAAGCATCGGCGCGGTCATCGCGGGCACAGCCATCGCCGCAGCGCCCGGCGTATCGCAGCTCATCAACGACGCGCCCGAAATTGCAAGCATCATTGAGCGCAAAGCACGACCGCTGAAGGAATGGCTGGGCAACGTCCAGGCCGCAACCGACAAACTCGACGAAATAAGCCACATCCCGGGTGTCGAGGTCGTCGCGAAGCCGAATGCGCCCCAGTCCTCCGGCAATGCAGTTTTCGAGCTGGCGCCAAAAGTCATTGGTCAATCCATCTACGCCTTCGTCCTAGCGTTGTTTCTCATCTCGGTAAGAGAGCGATATCGCAAGCGCATCATCCTCTTGCCTTCCAATCGCCAACAGCGGCTCAGAGTGGCGCGAATCCTGAACGAGTCGCTCTCACAGGTTTCGCATTACCTATTCATCATGACCATGATCAACGCAGGCGTGGCAGTGGCCGCCTCTTTGACGTTTGCGCTATTGGGTGTTCCTTATGCCGTAGTTTGGGGCGTCGCTTTCGGCCTCGCAAGCTTCATTCCTTATGTCGGACCGACAGCAATAATCAGTTTGTGCGCGCTGACCCAGCTGGTCGCCGCCGCCTCGATCCAAGAGGCGATCGTCCCGCCCGCTGCCTTGCTTGTAATCAACTTCATTGAATCCACGTTCGTCACACCCTGGCTCGTTTCGCGGCGCATCGCGGTGAGTTCGCTTGGCGTCTTTCTGACCGTCGCAATTTTCGGCTGGCTCTCCGGGCCGTTCGCGGCGATCGTGGCCGTGCCACTCCTCATCGCTTTCTCAGCAGTGGCCAGGCACGTGCCGGGCCTTGAACCCTTCGCCGTACTTCTCCTCGCGGATAACGAAACCATCCTCGATGCCAAAAAGTCCGGCTTGGTAAAGCTGCTCGCTGACGACGAATCAGAGATTATTCCCGCGGAACGAGTGAGCTTGTGGCGTCGCCTGAGGTCGCGGCGAAATCGTCACCATACACCCGAACCGGCATAGCTCCGCAGGGGTCAGTCGGCCGACTTCCTCTCCGCTCGTTCAAGAACCAAGTCGAGGAAGCCGGCGAACATCAACAATGCGCCGAACCAATGCGCCACATCCACGGCACTCTCCAGGTCTTGGACTTTTCAAAGAGTGGGATCTCGGCGCACCAAGCCCAAAACCAAGCTCAACGCAAACAACACCAAGAACACGAAGAACAGCGCGCGCGCTATCTCTACGGAAATGATGGCAACGCCGCCAAACCCCAGAACGCCCGCAACAATCGCAACCACGAGAAAAATAAGAGCCCACTGCAACATGGCTTTGCCTCCGCTTTAGCGGAGACTCATTCTCCGCACCATCGTTCACCTCAACGCACGGCCGCATCGCGGGGTTCCAAGCGAGCCCGCGACCGCTGCGCTCGTGGGAGTTCCCGTTCGGAACTCTCATGGAACTTTTGTTTCGCACGCGCGTTTAAAACCCGCGCATCTCGTAAGAGATGCTCGCTCACACTCGTTTCTGACCATCACCGCCCTCGCGGAAGGACGGATAATTCATGCTGGGCTTCGACAAGACGACTGCATCCCGAGCAAAACACCTTCACGCGACGCCTCTCGACCTTGTTTCCTCCTCATCCGATTGGAATGACGAGGAGCTCGTTAGGGACGAACTGCTCAGCGCCGACGGCCTGCAGCGTCACGCTGAAGAATTGGCAGCGTCGCAGCAAATCTCACCGCGAGCACATAGAGCACGTCTTCTGGATGCACGTTTGCGCTCAAACGAAGCCACATTGCTTGAGGCTTACCGCAGCATTGCGGCGGCGGTCGCGAAAGGGTCGCACATAACGCCGGCAGCCGAGTGGCTCGTCGACAACTACCATCTTGTAGAAGACCAAATCCGGGAAATCCGCCTCGACCTCCCGCCGGGCTATTATCGTCAGCTTCCCAAACTGGCCGACGGTCCGCTCAAAGGCCTGCCGCGTGTATTCGGCCTCGCCTGGCACTTCATCGCCCGGACCGAT
Organism: Micropepsaceae bacterium; assembly: GCA_044220975.1. Taxonomy (GTDB): domain Bacteria; phylum Pseudomonadota; class Alphaproteobacteria; order Micropepsales; family Micropepsaceae; genus SZUA-430. The sequence goes on from JBGAPZ010000034.1 coordinate 23,643, forward strand.
AGCCGCTTCGACACCGAACTCCTGCGCGGTTTCGTAAATGCCTATCAACGTGTTCAACCGCTGACGATCGGTGAACTCTGGGCGGTCGCAATCACATTGCGTATCATGCTCGTCGAGAATCTTCGTCGCGCCACCCGGCGGATCATGAATGGGCGCCAACAACGCGAATACGCAGACGCGCTCGCCGATCGGTTGCTCGCAACAAAAAGCGCCGAGCCCGCATCGATCGAAAGCGTGCTCCGGCCATTTGAAAAGACGCCCCTGACGCCGACGTTTGCGGCGCAGTTGGCGCAGCGTCTGCACGACCAGGACCCTGCCCTCACGCCCGCCACGCAATGGCTTGACGCAAAGCTGCACGCACAGGGAACGTCCACCGAGCTTGTGGTGCATAGCGAACATCGGCGTCAGGCAGCGATGACGGTGACGGTGCGCAACGTCATCACGAGCATGCGCACGGTTTCGGCGGTCGACTGGGCTGCTTTGTTCGAAAGCATCAGCCCGGTCGATGCCGTCTTACGAGGGGCGAGCAACTTCGCAGAAATGGATTTCGCGACGCGTGATCACTATCGCCGGGCGATCGAAGAGCTGTCTCGCGGGTCGAAGCTGACCGAAATCGAAGTTGCGCAGCACGCCCTTCGCGCCGCAATGACCGCCGCCCGCCGCCAACCCGGATCCCGGGAATCCGGAAACTCTCGCGAGAGCGATCCCGGGTACCATCTTATTTCTACAGGGCGGCGCGCGTTCGAGCGGTCGATTGACTTTGTGCCCCCTGCCCGCTCTCGCCTAGGTCGAGCGGCCGCCGGGGCTGGCTTTTGGGGATATATCGGGGCCATTGCGTTCGTTACAAGCGCCTTCATCGGGGTGATGCTTTCACTCTTCGATGCCCCATTGCTCAGTTGGCTTTGGCCAACCCTTGCAATTCTCGGTTTGCTCCCCGCGATGGACGCGGCCGTTGCCGTCGTGAACCAGTTCGCAACCACTCAATTTCCGGCGACAAGTTTGCCTGCCCTCGAATTGCGCGACGGCATCCCTAACGATCACCGTACGATGATCGTGGTGCCAACGCTGCTCACCTCGCTTGAATCGGTCTCCGAGCAGATCGAAAACCTGGAGGTCCACTATCTCGCCAGCCAAGACGGCGAGGTCTATTTCGCGCTGCTGACAGACTGGACCGATGCGTCGGAGCCCAGCGCCAAAGGCGACGACGAACTCCTCGACGCCGCCGTTGCCGGGATCAAACAGCTTAACGAACGATATGGACCTGCACCGAAGGGAGATCGCTTCTTATTACTTCACCGGCGCCGTGTATGGAACGGGAGCCAGAAGCGGTGGATGGGCTGGGAACGCAAGCGCGGCAAGCTGCACGAGCTCAACCGGCTTCTGCGCGGCGCGACCGACACAACGTTCTTCGTGCAGCACATCGGAAATATGCCGCCTGGCGTGCGTTATGTGATCACCTTGGATGCCGATACGCGCTTGCCGCGCGGTGCGGCGCGCCGGCTTGTCGGCAAGATGGCGCACCCTCTAAATCGTCCGCGCCTTGATCTGCGCACGGGACGCGTCGTGGAGGGCTATGCCGTTCTCCAACCCCGCATTACAGCCACCCTTCCAACCGGCAAAGAGCAATCGCTCTTCCAGCGCGTGTTCTCGACGAACGGCGGCTTGGACCCCTACACATCCGCAGTATCCGACGTTTATCAGGACTTGTTCGGCGAGGGCTCCTACGCCGGCAAAGGCATATACGACGTAGACGTGTTCGAAGCCGCTCTCGCAGACCGCGTCCCGGAAAACGCTCTCCTGAGCCACGACCTATTCGAAGGTATCTTTGCGCGCGCAGGGCTGGCATCTGACATAGAGTTCTTCGAAGACTTTCCCTCACGCTACGACGTGGCCGCTTCGCGTCTTCATCGCTGGGCGCGCGGTGACTGGCAGCTCCTGCCCTGGATATTCGGGCGAGGTGCGCCGGGTAACGATCAAGACCAGTCATCCATACCGCTTGGCGGTATGTGGAAGATGCTGGACAACCTTCGCCGCTCGCTTTTGCCCCCAGCAAGCGTGTTGGCGCTTACGGTCGGATGGACACTTCCATTCGACCTCGCGTTACCTTGGACAATCTTCATACTGACTACGATCGCGCTCCCACCGTTGCTGCCGGTATTGGCCGCGTTGCTTCCGCTGCGTCCGGGCATATCCGTTCGAAGCCATTTCCAAGCGGTGATGAGGGACATCGCCCTTGCGTTCAGCAGGCTCACTTTTTCGCTTATCTTTCTGGCGCACCAAGCTTGGCTGATGATCGACGCCATCGTGCGCACGCTGTTCCGATTGTTCTTCACCCATCGCCGCCTCTTGGAATGGGTTACCGCCGCGCAGGCGAAGTACCGACCGCAGCTCGACATCGCCAGCGCCTACAGCCAAATGGCGGGCGCTATTGCGATAGCGGCAGGGGCACTCACCGTATCGTTGATCTTCAATCAGGGGTCGGCAATCATCGCGTTGCCGTTCGCGGCAATGTGGGCCCTCTCGCCGCTGGTCGCACGCTGGTCCAGCGCATCGCCGCTGACCGCGGACCGCGCAGCCGTCTCGAAAAAGGACGCAAACATACTGCGCCTGATCGCGCGGCGCACTTGGCGCTATTTCGAAACGTTTGTAACGGCCGAAGACAACTATTTGCCACCCGACAATTATCAGGAAGATCCCGAGCCCATTGTCGCTCACCGCACGTCGCCAACCAACATTGGCCTCTATCTCCTGTCCGTCGTTGCGGCGCGCGACCATCGCTGGATTGGTGAGTTGGAAATGGTCGAGCGTTTGGAGCAGACGTTCGCCACGATCGCGCGCTTGGAACTCTATCGCGGTCACCTGCTCAATTGGTACGATACCCGCGATCTGCGACCGCTCGAGCCGAAATACGTCTCTTCCGTCGACAGCGGAAATCTGGCCGGTCACCTGCTCGCCGTTGCGAGCGCGTGCGCAGATCGGGAAACTGGCCTCGACGGAAGGGCGGACTGGCGACAAGGAGTAGACGACGCTCTCGCCCTCGTGAAAGAGGCACTCGGCACAGAAAACGCGACCGCGGTCGGTATCGGCCAAGCAAAAGTCCTTGAGCAACTCACCGCGCTGAAATCCATCGTTGACCATGTAGGCAACGATGTAGACGCAACTCACACTCTCACGCATGCACTCGCTCAAGCGGTCAGACTGGTGCAAACCGCCGAAGATTTGGCGCGCGAACAAGACAATGCGCGCACCTCCGAGATCGTGACCTGGAGCAAGGCCGCACAACACACGATCGAAAGTCACGCGCGCGACTTGGAAGGCGGGGCCAACCTTCTTGAGCGCCTCGCCAAACTTGCTCAAACCGCGCGCAGCATCTTCGACGCGATGAATTTCCGCTTCCTGCTGAACGATGATTTGAAGCTGTTCTCGATTGGCTACGTCGTCAGCTCTGAAACACTCGACCCGAGTTGCTACGACCTATTGGCGTCCGAGGCACGCTTAACCAGCTTCATCGCCGTCGCTAAGGGCGACGCGCCGAATCGGCATTGGTTCCGGTTGGGCCGCGTGGTCACACCGATAGACAACGGCGCCGCACTGATCTCGTGGTCGGGCTCCATGTTCGAGTACCTGATGCCTTCCCTCGTCATGTCCGCCCCGGAAGGAAGTCTCCTCGCAGCGACGAACAGATTGATCGTGGGCCGTCAAATCGCGCACGGACGCAAGCTCGGCTTACCGTGGGGAATATCCGAATCCGCCTACAACGCTCGAGACCTGGAGTTCACATACCAATACTCGAACTTCGGCGTCCCCGGCCTCGGACTCAAGCGCGGCCTGTCGGAGAACGCAGTCGTCGCGCCTTATGCGACCGCGCTCGCCGCTATGATCAACCCCTCCGCAGCATGCGCAAACTTCGCGCGGCTAAGAGCGATTGGCGCACGAGGCTGGTACGGCTTTTACGAGGCCGTAGATTTCACATTGTCTCGCGTCCCGGAAGGTCAGACACGGGCGATCGTCCGCACCTACATGGCCCACCATCAGGGCATGACGATTGTTGCGATCACTAATATCCTAGGCGACGGCAGCATCAGGGCGCGCTTTCACGCCGATCCCCGCATTCGCGCCACCGAACTACTGCTCCAGGAGCGTGCGCCGCGTGAGGTGGCATTGGCGCACCCACGCGCAGAGGAGGTCAAAGCCGCGCCAAAGCTGATGGACCTTGGCGCACCGCAGCCCCGACGAGTAACGTCGCCGCATATCTACCCGCCAGAAACGCACCTGCTATCGAACGGTCGCTACTCCATCATGATGACTGCCGGCGGCGGCGGCTACAGCCGCTGGGGCGACATCGCGATCACGCGCTGGCGCGAAGATGCGATCAATGACGAGCATGGCACGCACATCTATCTGCGCGATACGAAGTCAGGTGCCGTTTGGTCAGCTGGGTATCAGCCGACGGCCGCAGAGCCCGAAGATTACTGTGCCGCATTTGCTGAAGGACGTGCTGAGTTCGTGCGCCGTAACGGTACTTTGACAACCGCCCTCGACGTGATTTTGTCACCAGAGAGCGATGCCGAGGTCCGGCGTGTTACCCTGTCGAACCACAGCGCCCGCCTCCGCGAGATCGAAGTAACGTACTACGCCGAACTCGTACTAACGAAACCAACGAGCGACTGGGCACATCCCGCGTTTTCGAAGTTATTCGTCGAAACCGACTACATAGCCGCAAAAGGCCTTCTGCTCGCCACGCGCCGGCGACGCGCTCCGCACGAGCCGGAGGTCTGGGTAGCGTCGCACTCCGTCGTGGAAGGCGAAGACGTAGGTGCGTTACAGATCGAGACCGACCGGGCGCGTTTCATCGGCCGCGGACGGAGCATGCGCGACCCCCAGGCAATCTCCGATCAACGTCCGCTGTCAAACACGGTCGGCACGGTTCTCGACCCAGCCTTTGCAGCCCGGCGCCGGATTCGCATCCCCGCCGGTGGCTCGATCCGCGTCGCTTTTTGGACGTTCGCCGGCCGTACGCGCGACGAGGTAATCGCGCTTGCCGACAAACATCGCGATCCCAACGCCTTCGATCGCGTCACGACGCTAGCTTGGTCGCAAGGCCAGATCGAACGCCAACACATAGGCATCACCGCCGACCAAGCCAATCAGTTTCAGCGTCTGGCAGGCCATCTTATTTACGCCAACCCGGCCTTACGCCCGCCACCGGCGACAATTGAAGATGGTGCTCAACCGCCTAGCACCCTGTGGGCCCACGGCATTTCAGGTGACCTACCGATAATGCTGGCGCGCGTTGACACAGATGAAGAGCTTCCATTCGTGAGGGAACTCCTTCAAGCGCACGAGTATTGGCAGCGACGCCAGTTCGACGTCGATCTCGTTATCCTCAACGAAAGAACGGCATCGTACGTGCAGGATCTTCAAAGCGGCTTGGAATCGCTCGCGCGCATAAGTCAGGCCCGTCGGCGCGTCGCGAATTCCCAACGGCGCGGGAACGTGTTTGTGCTTCGGCGCGACCTTATTTCACCGGAAAGCCGTAATGCTCTCATGGCAGTTGCTCGCGTCGACCTCGCCCGACGCCGTGGCACGCTATCGGAGCAGCTTGAACGCCTGTCAAAGCGCAGCACAGAAACCTCTCCAAGCCGCGCCCGGCCGGCAGCGTCGATATCGCCCGAGCGCGGCGCCACGCTCGCTACTCCTGTACTTGAATATTTCAACGGTATCGGCGGCTTCGGCGCGGACGGTCGCGAATACGTCGTCGCTCTAACCGACAAACTCTCAACGCCTGCTCCCTGGCTGAACGTTGTCGCAAATCCTCAATTTGGCTTTCAGGTTTCCGCCGATGGCAGCGGCTTCACGTGGGCCGGCAGCAGCCGCGAAAACCAAATCACAGCTTGGTCGAACGATCCGGTCCGCGATGAGTCGCCGGAAGCGATTTACATTCGCGACGACGAAAGCGGCGAGATCTGGACGCCGACCCCGGCACCCTCACGCCACGCGTCGGCTTCATACTTGGTTCGACACGGCCAGGGGTATAGTCGCTTTGAGCATACCGCAGGCGGCGTGACGTTTTATCTACTGCAGTATGTGGCCCAGGATGACCCGATCAAGATCTCGCGCCTGACGGTTCGCAACACCTCCGGACGCACAAGACGGTTTACCCTCACTGGTTACGTCGAATGGTTGTTGGCGCCACCGCGCGGCGTGTCGGCGCCAACAGTGATCACGGATGTCGATGTCGATACCGGCGCCGTGCTCGCGCGAAATCCGTGGAACGCGGCGTTCGGCAAGCAAGTTGCTTTCGCTGACCTGGCCGGAAAGCAAACGTCGTGGACCGCCGACCGCCTCGAGTTCTTAGGTCGCAACGGACGCATGGCAATGCCAGCGGCGTTGGTCGGAAAGGGGGCCCTGTCAGGTAAGGTCGGCGCGGGCCTCGATCCTTGCGCGGCGTTGCAACGATCGATCGAGTTAAAGCCCGACGAAGCAACAGAGATTTGCCTTTTTGTCGGTGCTGCGGACACCGCGGAGCAAGCGCGCGCACTCGTCCGCAAGTATCGCGCGGTCGACCTAAACAAGTCGTTGGATGAAGTGACGGAATTCTGGGACGGCGTTCTGACCAAAGTGCAGGTGAAAACGCCGGACCGCAGCATGGACATCATGCTCAACCGTTGGCTTTTGTATCAGACATTGGCTTGCCGTCTCTGGGCACGTTCGGCCTTTTACCAGTCGGGCGGCGCTTACGGCTTTCGAGATCAGCTCCAAGACTCGACAGCGATCATGCTGGCGATGCCCGAGCTCACACGCGCACATCTCTTGCGCGCGGCTGCACGCCAGTTTGTCGAAGGTGACGTACAACATTGGTGGTTGCCACACACCGGGCAAGGCGTGCGCACCGGCTTCTCTGATGATCGTCTATGGCTGTGCTATGCGGCGGCGCAGTACATCGCGAAGACGAACGATCACGCCGTGCTCGACGAAAGTGTGCCGTTTATCCAAGGACAAGCGCTGCAGCGCGGCGAGGAGGACGCGTTCTTCGAGCCAACCGTAACCGACGAACGCGCCTCGCTCTTTGAGCATTGCGCGCGAGCGCTCGATCTTAGCCTCGCCGTCGGTAGTCACGGTCTACCGCTGATCGGCACGGGCGATTGGAACGACGGCTTCAATCGTATAGGCGCAGGCGGCAAGGGTGAGAGCATTTGGTTGGGGTGGTTCCTTTGCTCGGTATTGGATTCGTTCATTCCGATCGCGCGCCGACGCGGCGGGGTGGCACGCGCCGAACGCTGGCACTTGCATCGCGAGATGTTGCAGGCGGCGCTTGAGCGCGACGGGTGGGATGGCGACTGGTATCGGCGCGCGTTCTTCGATGACGGCACGCCTCTGGGCTCAGGCAGCAACGCCGAATGCCGTATCGACTCGATTGCACAGTCTTGGGCCGTCCTATCGGGCTGCGCCGACGCCGACCGTGCACAGCGCGCTATGTCGGCCGTCGATGCTCTGTTGATCGATCGCCAGAACGGGCTGGCGCCCCTGTTCACCCCGGCGTTTGACGGGAACCACGTCGACCCCGGCTACGTCAAAGGCTATCCGCAAGGCATCCGAGAAAACGCGGGCCAATACACGCATGCGGCCGCTTGGTCGGTGATGGCGTTCGCGGCACTTGGTCAGGGCGACAAGGCCGCTGGCCTATTCTGGCTGCTGAATCCTATCAATCGCGCTCGCAGTTTGAACGAAGCGCAACGCTATCGGGTCGAGCCTTATGCGGTCGCGGCAGATGTCTACACCTTGCCTCCCCACGTCGGGCGCGGCGGTTGGACTTGGTATACGGGTGCCGCCGCTTGGCTTTACAGGGCTGGCATCGAGTCCATTCTCGGCTTGAAGGTCGAGGGCAGTACGCTACGCATGGAGCCCTGCATCCCAGCAACGTGGCCGAGCTTCGAGGTTCGCTTCAAGTATCGATCAACGCTCTATGTAATCGGAGTCGAGAACCCAAGGCGTGTGAGTTCCGGCGTTGTCGAGGTCAAGCTAGACGGCAATCCGGTTTTCGGAGCTGTTCAACTTGAAGACGACGGCTTGTTGCATCGCGTCTCGGTGGCGATGGGTTAACGCTGGCTCCGCGGCAAAGTGGTCAGTCTCTGCAGGGTTCCATGATGGAACTTTTCTGATCCGGGCACGTTTTAAGTTCTCCAATTGCCTTCCAACGCCTCCGCGTTCAACAGGAGCTACTTATGCCTCTCATCCAACTCGTCGTCGCACTTATTGTCGTCGGTGTCCTCCTTTGGGCAGTCAACAACTACATTCCCATGGACGGAAAGATTAAGCAGATCCTCAATGTCGTGGTCGTGATTGCCGTCGTGCTTTGGTTGCTCCAAGTCTTCGGCCTGCTGAACGGACTGCGCGTCTAGGCGAGATTCTCGAACAGAACAAATGGCGTCGCGATCCGACAAGCCGCGGCGCCAAAATAATTTCGAAGCGCCCCCTTTGTTGCCCACTTACTTACTCTGGCAAAAGCGCCGCACCCGCGGAACTAATGCAGTTCCATCGTGTTTTCTGACCAGCGTCGTCGTCGGCACAGGGCCGCAAACTGACGCGCCCCAAACTCTCGAAGGAGTGCAAAATGCTGAGAACAACCATGATGACGTCTTCGGCTATCGTCGCATTGCTCGCGGTCGCCGCCTGCGGACAACAGACTGATCAAACGAAGCAAGATCAAGCAAAGCAAGAAACGCAACAACAGCAAGCCGAAGAAATCGCCGCCCAGCCCGCGCCGACCATGGCTGACCGCACGGCTGCAGAAACCGGCAACGAAATCGAGCAGGTTGCGGCACCGACGACGCAGTTCACACCAAAGGAATTGGCCGACGGTCTCAATGGCGAGGCGGTTCCGAGCCCGGCCACGGCGCTGGCCACAGCAGCGGTCAAGACGTCAAGCGGTGAAGCTTTGGGCGAGGTGCGCTCCGTTGTCGTCGGACCAAATGGCAAAGCAAGCGCCGTCATCGTGGAAGTCGGTGGTTTCTTGAACGTCGGCGAACGTGGCGTATCGATCGAGGCGAAACGGTTCACCTACCTGAAGGACCGCAATATCTTGGTCGTGGCGATCGACAAAACCGAAGTCGAGAAACTACCGACCGTTCCACCGGCATAGATACCTTCAAACCGGGCGCTGGCATCTCCAGCGCCCGGACGCGTATTCCGGGTCGCGGTATGGTCTCTCCCAGCGCACACTTGCCGTGCTCCGTGACCCGGGCTTCCTTGCTGCGTTGCATCACGCGGCCCATACCTGCCCCAAACGGCCAAAAATACGATGCCGCTTCCATGCTGGCTCAAGGACGCCACGCCCTGAGCATGGGCTGACATCTTTATTTTATCCGGTCGGGAACCATTCCCGAATCCACGTGTTTTCAGCGGGTTGCCTACTATTCCAGCTCGCAACGGGGGACGCACGACATGGGCATCCGGCACGGATTGACCGCCGTCGGACCGCTTTGCGCGCTTGTCGCGTTCGCTCTCACCCCCCCATTGCACGCGGAAGAAACGCCGTCGGTAGAAGATCTCCGCGACCTCTCAATAGAGGAACTGTCGAACCTCCCGGTAACGTCCGTCTCGAAGTCGGCTCAGCCGCTCAGCGAAGCGCCCGCCTCCATCTTCGTTATCAGCGCAGACGACATCCGTCGTTCCGGAGCTCGCACGATCCCCGAAATGCTACGCCTCGCGCCCAATCTATTCGTCGCGCGTATCAACCCAAGCGACTACGTCATCACGGCACGTGGCTTCAGCACGAGCTTCGACGCACAGAATTTCTCGAACAAGCTTTTGGTGCTCATCGACGGACGCAGCGTCTACAACCCCCTATTCTCGGGCATGTACTGGGACCTGCAAGATGTGCTCCCGGAAAACATCGATCGCATCGAAGTCATCAGCGGCCCCGGGGCGACGCTCTGGGGCGCGAATGCGGTCAACGGAGTCGTCAACATCATCACGCGCGCGGCGTCCGAAACCCAAGGAGGGATCGTCAGCCTGGGTGCCGGCAATCTGCGCAGCAGCGCTTCCGTTCAGTACGGCGGCAAGTTCAGCGAAGACGCGTCTTACCGCGCTTATATTAAGACCTTCTACGAAACCGCCTTCGAAATGGCGGCGGGCCCTTCGGCGGACGACGGCTGGTCGAAACCGCAAGCTGGCTTTCGCGTAGATTGGAAGCCTGGCGGGGAAGCGTTCACGTTCCAGGGCGACATATATAAAGGGCGCGAAGATCGAGCACCGGACTTGAAGCTATCCGGCGGCAACTTGCAGGGTACGTGGCAGCACGCATTTGAAAACGGATCATCCCTTCAAATGCTCGCGTACTACGACACGCTGACCAGGCGTCCCACTGACCGTAACGGCGGCTTCTCAGTCGATACCTACAATCTGGAATTCCAACACAGCTTTGCCCTCGGCAGCTGGAACAAAGTTGTATGGGGTGCGGACCAACGCACCACCGACTACGACATCGTTCCGCAGGTCGGTGCGACATCTCTTCTATTCGCGCCCGGCACCGGCCAACTCAATTTGACCAGCTTTTTTGTTCAAGATCAGATGTCGCTGAGCAACGATTTCGATCTCATCGTGGGGCTTAAACTCGAAAGGGACCCCTACTCCCGCATCGAACCGATGCCCACCGTGCGCGCGACCTGGCGAGTTGACGACACTACGATGCTATGGGCCGCCGTTTCCCGCGCCGTACGCTCGCCGACCCCATTCGACACGGACGTCGTTGAACGTCTAGGAGCAGTCGACTTCCTGATTGGCAACCCGAACTTTCTGCCGGAAAAACTCACGGCTTACGAAGTCGGCGTTCGAACGCAACTTTCTCCTCGCGCTTCCCTGACAGTGTCAATCTTCGACCACGAATACGACGATCTACGCAGCATCGAGTTCGCGCCCGGTGGTGGCCTTCCCATTCAATGGGGCAACCTTATGGAGGGTCGCATCTCGGGTGTCGAAGCCTGGGGCAGTTATCAGGTGGCCGACTGGTGGCGGCTGTCGGCGGGACTAACCGTCCAAGACAAAGAAGTCAGCTTCAAGCCCGGCGCCAGCGGCCTCTTGGGCGCACCGCAAGCCGGCAACGACCCTGAGCACCAAGCCTTTTTGAAGTCGTCGATGGACTTGAGCAACGACGTGACCGTCGACGCGAACTTGCGATGGATCGGCGGCCTGCCTGCGCCGAAGGCCCCGTCCTATGTCGAACTCAGCGCACGAATCGCTTGGGCGATCACCGACAAGCTTGAGCTTTCGGTTTCGGGAACGGACCTGCTACACGACGATCATCTGGAATTCACGGCACCGCCAAGCGACGAGATCCCGCGCGGCGTGTTCATCGAAACGCGATGGAAATTTTAGCTATGCCGGCTTCGCGGGTGTTCGCGCACGCTTTCTCGGTATTGATCCTGCTGCTCAGCATTGCACCCGCCGATGCGGGCCCACTCGAGTACGCCGTAAAGGCGACGTTTGTGCCGAAATTCGCACCGTTCGTTCAGTGGCCTGCGGCTGCGATCGGGCCACCCGGAACCCCGCTCGTAATTTGCGTGCAGGGCGACGATCCGGTCGCGGCTCTGACAGAACGCGCTGCAGCCGGACAGGTCGCCTGGTCGCGACCGGTGGCGGTACACCGCCTCGCCGTCATTGGAGCATCTTCAGGTTGCCACATCGCCTACATTGCCGGTTCATCGGCGCAACCGCTGGGCCAAGCGCTTGCCGCATTGCGCCGTGCGCCCGTTTTGACCGTCACCGACGCGGGAGCGACCAAGGGTGGTCGCGGCATGATCGATTTCGCACTGTCGGGGGATCGAGTCACTTTCGACATTGACGACGCGGCCGCTGCCGAAAGCGGTCTGATTATCAGTTCGAAGTTATTGGGCCTGGCGCGCTCGGTGAATCGCAGATGACCCTCGCGCCCCTAAAATCTCAAAGCATTGGCGCAACCAGCCTGGCGGGCTACGCCGGCATTGCTCTGGCGATCTTGCTCACTGCCGCGACGTTGCTTTTTATGCTCTACCGCGAAGAAACATCGCGCGGCCAACAGATCGAGCAGATCAAAGTCCAAGGGCAAATCCTGGCCGGTACAGTAAGCGCGGCACTCGCGTTCGAAGACCGCCAAACCGCACAAGAATCTGTCAACACGCTATCAGCGATCCCAAGTCTGCTGGCCGGCGCCGTCTATGACAGAAACGGCAATCGCTTCGTCGGCTTCACCCGGACAGGCCCCGCTTTGCCAGACAAGGTCGACACCACAACCACACGGGTGGTCGACCAAGACGTGATCGTAACGTTGCCGGTTGTGCAGGGATCGGCTTCGCTTGGGTTCGTGTCGCTCAAGGCGGCGCTGGAACCGGCGGGCCGGCGCACAGCGCGTTACACCATCATGGCAGTGTTGGTTGTGCTGGCGACGCTTGCGATCGCTGCGCTTATCCTGGGTCAATCCACACTGCGGCGTGCTAATCGAAAACTGGCCGGCCAAGCTGACCTACTCACGCTCGCCAATCGCAAACTCCAGGACGAGATCGTCGAGCGCGAGAAGGCGGAGGAAGCGTTGCGGCAAAGTCAGAAAATGGAAGCCATCGGTCAGCTGGCAGGCGGCATAGCGCACGATTTCAACAACCTACTCGGCATCGCCAAAGGCAATCTACACCTGCTGAAAAAGCGCTCGGCGCAAGGCAGCACCGACACCGATCGCTATGTGGCATCGGCTGACGAGGCCTTGACGCGTGCAGCAACACTGACGCAACGCATCCTTGCGTACTCGCGCAGGCAAGATCTGTCGCCAAGCAAAGTCAATCTGAGCGACCTCATCACTGGCATGCAGGAACTCATCAAGCACTCGGTTGACGAACGCGTCGCTATCCGCCTGCGGCTGGAGGCGGATTGGTTCGTACTCTGCGATGTGAGCCAGATGGAAAACGTGGTGCTTAACCTCACCAATAACGCCGGCGATGCAATGACCAAAGGCGGACGCCTGACACTTGCGACCCGCAATGTGACTACGGACGCGGATGGCGGCCTTGATGCGCCGCGTCGGGGCGACTATGTGGAAATCACCGTATCGGACACCGGCACCGGCATGGACGAAGAGACCAAGAAAAAGGCGATGGATCCGTTCTTCACGACGAAGCCGGTGGGACGAGGAACCGGGCTTGGACTGAGCACTTCGTTTGGCTACGTGCGCCAGTCGTTGGGACACATGCGCATAGACAGTGTCGTAGGTCAGGGCACCACGATTACGATACTCATGCCCCGCTACGTCGAGAAATAGCGTGTCCGAACAACCCAACCAGCGCGACATTGAAAGCGGACCGCCACGCACGATCTTGGTCGTGGAAGACGAAGCGATGCTGCGCATTGTCGCTGCGGAAGTGCTGAGCGATGCCGGTTTCAACGTGATGGAAGCCGCTCACGGTGGCGAGGCCCTCAAAATCTTACAATCGGGCGAGCGGGTTGATCTCGTACTCAGTGACGTCAAGATGCCCATCATGAACGGTTATCAATTGGCCGAGGCTGGTCTGACTCTGCATCCGGACCTCAAGTTCCTTTTGATGACAGGCTACAGCCAAGAACCGCTGCCGCCGCTGTTGTCGCGCGCTGGAGTCGAAGTACTGCGCAAGCCCTTCGAATTCGGCCAATTGGCAGAGATCGTACGTCAGGTCCTGGAATCCCGCCATCCCAGATGATCTGATCGAGAGGTGGCCCTTTGCAGCTAGAAGGAGGTCGAATGGAACACGAGCGCGCAGTCCTAGCCGGTGGTTGCTTTTGGGGCATGCAGGACCTGATCCGCCGGCGCGACGGTGTAATTTCGACCCGCGTTGGCTACACCGGCGGTGACGTACCCAATGCGACCTATCGCAACCACGGCACGCACGCAGAAGCGATTGAGATCATCTTCGATCCGTCGAGATGGACCTACCGCGAGGTTCTTGAATTTTTCTTCCAAATTCACGATCCGACCACGCTGAACCGTCAGGGGAACGACGTTGGCGCGAGTTATCGCTCTGCCATCTTCTACGTGAGTGACGATCAAAAGCGCATTGCCGAAGATACAATAGCCGACGTTGAGGCATCCGGTCTTTGGCCCGGCAAGGTCGTCACGGAGGTCACACCGGCGAGCGCGTTCTGGGAGGCTGAACCCGAGCACCAGGATTATTTGGAACGGATCCCCAACGGCTACACGTGCCACTTTGTGCGACCGGGATGGCGCCTGCCCGTTAGGGGCGCAAAGAAAGTCGAGCAGGTGTCGGGAGGGCAAGTGCAATGACGTCAGTGCATTACAAGATCGTGCAGCACGATGGCGGCTGGACGTACATGGTCGGCGACGTCTTCGCCGAGACCTTCCCGACCCGAGCTGCCGCGGAGGCTGCGGCAGCTCGTGCCGCCGCTGAACAACGCGTGCCGACGCCACCTCACGACGTTCAATATGAAGATGAGAAAGGCGCGTGGCACATGGAACACTCTGACGGCAAACCGCCAGATACCGACGTTCGGTAATACGCGTGGTCTCGCAGGATTGTCGACGGACCTTTGGCTACCCGTTGCAGCGACAAAAATCGCTGCGAGCCGACGAGGGATGTCTGGCCAAGTCATCGAGAAAATGGTCGGAGCGACAGGATTTGAACCTGCGACCCCCAGTCCCCCAGACTGATGCGCTACCAGGCTGCGCTACGCTCCGACACTGAAGGCGGACTCGCGAAAAAAGGGGGCGGGTCCGTTGGGGCGCGCACTATAGGCAGGCAGGCATCAACGATGCAATCGCTGCCCAGTGCGTCGAATAGCGTGGTTCCTACTGTGCAGCAGCCGCTTTTGCGGCCCGTTTCGGCCCGCGTTTCAACAGGTCGCGCAGGTTCAAGAGATCGTCGAGTACGGTCTCAAGCCGCTCGCGCTGCTCGGCAACGGTTTTGTCGCTTGGATTTTCCGACGTCATATTGACGTGTTCGACCGATGGCGCCCGACCGAACAACGGCGCAGGCATTGGCGCCACATCCTCAGGCAGGAGATCGCGCTTCGCGCTCGCAGCCTTCGCGCCGATGCGGCCGATCTCGGCAACGTGCTTGCCGCCCTGTTCGCGCAACACCTTCTGCACGCCTTTGATCGTGAAGCCTTCGCCGTAGAGCAGCGCGCGAATGCCTTTCAGCAGGTCGATGTCGTCCGGACGGTAGTAACGCCGCCCGCCGGCCCGCTTCAGAGGTTTCACTTGGCCGAACTTCGCTTCCCAGAAGCGCAGCACGTGCTGCGGAACGTCAAGCGTTTCGGACACTTCCGAAATGGTGCGAAAGGCGTCGGGCGCTTTTTCGATGCGGTTTGCTTCGGTCATTTCTTCTCACCCTGGTGGGCGCCGTTCATCGGCACGCCATGCCCTTCGTTGATCATCGCCTTCAATACATGGCTCGCGCGAAACACGAGCACACGCCGCGGACTGATGGGAACTTCTTCGCCCGTTTTCGGATTGCGCCCGATTCGCCCGCCCTTCGAGCGTACGGCAAACGTGCCGAACGACGAAAGTTTCACGGTCTCGCCGCGTATCAAACGCTGAGACACTTCTTCAAGAACGCGGTCGACGAGTTCGGATGATTCATTCCGCGAGAGGCCCACTTGCGCATAGACCGCCTCGGCCAAATGCTGCCGGGTTAACGTCTCGGTCATGCCGCCTCGCGCGATTGCGTTTCGAGTGAATCACGAAGCGCGACTCACAACGAAACCGTAGGTCCGCGAGGAAATGTCGTCAATATCAGTGGGATAGAAGCCGAGGCTATCAGAATGCTACCAGCGGATGAGTGAAGAGCCCCAGGTAAAACCTCCACCCATCGCTTCCAGCACCAGAAGTTGATCGCGTTTGATACGACCATCATTAACCGCAGTGGCGAGTGCGAGCGGAACCGACGCTGCAGATGTATTCGCATGCACTGCAACCGTAGAGATCACTCGCGAAGGATGCACGCCAACCTTGCGGGCCGTCGCGTCCAGAATTCGTTGGTTTGCTTGATGCGGTACGAACCAGTCGATGTCGGAAGCCGTCACGCCGTTCGAGTGCATCGCCTTCTCGATCGCATCCGACAAGTTGACGACGGCATGCCGAAACACCTCGCGCCCCTCCATGCGGAGCAAGCCCGTGGTCTTCGTCTTCGACGGTCCACCATCGACGTAAAGCAAATCGTGTAAGCGCCCGTCCGAGAAAAGATGTGTGGACAGAACGCCGCGATCCTTCACCGTGCCATCGCCCTGCGCGGCGGATAGAACGATCGCGCCTGCCCCATCGCCGAACAACACCGCGGTCGTGCGGTCGTTCCAATCGATGATGCGCGAAAACGTCTCCGCGCCGATCACAAGACAGTTTTTCACCTGCCCCGCCTTGATGAAGTTATCAGCAACAGCAAGCGCATAGATAAAGCCCGAGCAAACCGCTTGCACATCGAACGCCGCACCGCGGCTGATGCCAAGGCGCGCCTGCACGGTGGTTGCGGTTGCGGGGAATGTCTCGTCGGGTGTCGCGGTGGCCAGCACGATCATGTCGACCGCGCTCGCGTTCAAGCCGGCGGCACGCAGCGCCTCTTGCGATGCTGCAATCGCCAGATCGGATGTGAATTCACCTTCCGCCGCGATGCGCCGCTCGCGAATACCGGTACGTTCCCGGATCCACTCGTCGCTCGTGTCCAATTTCTTGGCCAGATCGGCGTTCGAGACGACTTGCTTCGGCAGGTAAGCGCCGACGCCCGTCACCTGCGCGCGGATCACGCCCATTAGGAGGCGGCCGCCGGCGCAGGTTCAGGCGCTGGCATCGGCGTCGCCACTGCCGACGCTGTTGCCGGCCCGCCAAGCGCCGCGATCGACGCGGGCAAGTGCGCCATCGAATCCGCGATGCGCGCGACGAAGTCGCTCTCACCCATTTCGATCGCAAGATCGAGCGCCGTCGCAAAGCCCACACCGTCGGTGCCACCGTGGCTCTTCACCACGACGCCGTTCAGCCCCAAGAACACGCCGCCGTTCACCGCGCGCGGGTCCATCTTCTGGCGAAGAACGTTGAAACCCGGCTTCGACAGCAAATAGCCTACGCGCGAAAGAAACGAGCGCGCCATCGCCGAGCGAATGTAGTGCTGGATCAAACGCGCCGTGCCTTCGGCAGCTTTGAGCGCAATGTTTCCAGCGAACCCCGAGGTCACGACAACGTCGACAGTGCCCGCACTGATATCGTCGCCCTCCACAAACCCGTGGAACCGCATCGGCAGGCCGGACGCACGCAGCGCGGCCGCCGCATCACGGACCGCATCGTTACCCTTGATCTCCTCGGCGCCAATGTTGAGCAAGCCAACATTCGGACGCTCAAGCGCCAACACCACGCGCGCGTACGCCTCACCCATAATCGCAAAGTCGGTGAGCTGGCGCGCGTCTGTGTCCACGTTAGCGCCGACATCCAACACGATCGATTGCCCGCGAATCGTTGGCCACAAAGCCGCCAGCGCCGGACGCGAGAGTCCGGGCACAGTCTTCAGCTGCACCTTCGCCATCGCCATCAACGCGCCGGTGTTGCCCGCACTGACCGCGACATTCGCTTCCTTCAAACGAACGGAGTCGACGGCACGCCACATCGACGTGTTGCGGCCGCGACGCAGCGCCTGCACGGGCTTATCGTCCATCGCGACCGTATCGTCGCAATGCACCACCTGAACGGCATGTTTGAGAGAGGCTTTGCCCAACAGCACAGGCTGCAAACGTGCGTGGTCGCCGTGAAGCAGAAACTTGACCTTGGGATGACGCACATGCGCGATCGCCAAACCGTCGATCACCGCCTGGGGAGCGTTGTCACCCCCCATTCCATCGACCGAAACGACGATTTCGCTATTCACGCCAGCGCAGTCCCTGAAAGCGGTCGGCGACCTCGAATCCGCCAACTATGCGCCGGGAGCCCAGACAATGGCTAGGGCCGCCGGGACGGCGACTTTTCCACTTCACGTTTGTCGTAGTGACCGCACTTATGACAAACGTGATGCGGTCGTTTCAGTTCGCCGCAATTGCTGCATTCGTTGTTGGCCGGACGCCCGAGCGCGTGGTGCGAACGGCGCATTTTACGCCGCGAAGGGCTGACTTTTCTTTTAGGGACCGCCATGGGCCGCCGCTCCTATTCATTCGTCGGCCTGAGGAGTGCCCCGGCCAAAAGCAAGGCGCGGATAGAATAGGAAACGCCTCCCAAGTTCAACCCCCGGAAATCCGCGCTTTTGAGCCGCAGGCACGCTGGATTTGCGCGCAAATGCGTGCTCGGGTCTGATGCAACGCGAAGACTCGCAGGAGATAAGCCCATGCGCCTGGTTCCGCTGCTCATTTTGACCTTGGGGCTCGTTGCTTGCACACCGGCCGAAAGCGGCCCAACTGCCACAGCACCGAACGCGACAGTCATCCCGAAGGACGAGCAAAGCTGCCGCACCGCGGGCGGCGACTGGCGGCCGGTTTGCATGATGGGAACCTTAGCCTGTGTGGTCAAATTCAAGGACGCCGGCAAAACCTGCCGTGACGGCGACGAATGCGAAAGCAGACAATGCCGCTACGAGGGCAAGCAGACGCCCGATATGAACGGCAAAGAAGCTACCGGCGAATGCCACGCCGTGAGCGACCCTTGCGGCTGCTTCACGCTCGTCGAAGACGGCAAGATCATGGGCACACTCTGCGCCGATTAGGGCTTCTTAGGCTTCAACTTCGCAAGCACCGCAAACGGATTTGGACGTGCCGCGGCGTCT
>JBGAPZ010000035.1:0-43190 GCA_044220975.1 Micropepsaceae bacterium
ATCGACCGCGCCAGGCTCCTTCACGAACACTTGGTCGTCGTAAAAGCGGATGTGTTGCGCGTTCAGAAGTTCACCAACCACCGAGGGCAATGCGCTCGACGCCGCCAAAGCGAGAAGGGACGAATCGCGCGTCCATGTGCCCGTCTCGACCATAAAGCGGCCCTTGGCAGCATCGGTGTTGCCACTGTCGTGCAGCCGTTCGGCTCCGGTGCTCTTTATGTACGCAGCAAGGCCTCCGAGATTGTACTGCTCTGCGCGGCCGACTTCGACCGCGGAGCCTTCGCTCGACCAAACCGCATCGGCAATCGCGGTGATGTCGTAGCCCGTCGGTGTCGTACCGATTGCGCTGATCGCGCCGTCAATGGAGCGTGCAAGGCGCGCCACCTCCGTGCTCGAGAGTGCGCCCCGAAGGCACAAGACGCCGTCGCGCGCGAAGGTTTCGCACTGTGCGGTGCTCAAAAGCATGTTGGTCTAGCCCTTCGTGTTCTTTTCGCGTGCGAGTTCGCGCACCAGGTCTTCCACTGCAGCGCGATGTCTCGGGTCCTTGATCCGGCCAAGCGCGTCGGCAAACGCCGCGACTTGAGGGTCACGCAACAGGTCGGCGTTTCTATTGCCGGTCGAGACATCCCCGATGCGGTAGGGTCCGCGACCGGATCTGCGCTGCTCAGTTGACATGGATGTCGGGCCTCGGCCGTGCAGGCGGACGGATCGGCGCCGGCGCATCCACTTCGAACAAAACGGTTCCGCGATTGGGGCCGCGCGCGATGCTGAGCTGTTTGTGGTTGACGGGCAGCAAGACCGCTATGCACATGCCTTCGTCGTAGGCTGTGGGCAGGCCAAGTGGCTTGACTTCAAGGCCCATACCGAGGAAGCGGGTCACGAAGAACGTGTCGCAGACGATAGAGATCGCAGAGAGTTCGTAGGTGAGACCGAGCTCGAACATTGCCGAGAACACGTCACCAGTGACCTGACGCCGATTGGCCTGGCTCGATCCACCGCGCGAGGAAAACAGGCGGGTTAGTTCCCAGACGCTCGGGGTGCGCGGCAAGTCGCCCAGGGTGACGATCTGCGGAAACACATGGGACATCAGGTGAGGCTTGTGGGTTGGAATCAGCCGCGCGCCACCGAGTACTTCCGCGCCTTCGGCCCAAATGAGGTAGGTCGCATCCGCATTATCGAATTGGTCGATTTCGCGGCCATCCGGCCTGTCGAGCGCTTTCCAGCCGCGGCCTTTTACGTATTCGTCGTGGCGGACGCGGTAGGAGCTTTCGAGAAGTTCGCGATATTCGGGTTCATCGCGATTGACGGCGTCGATTAGATGCAGCATCGATCTTCTCCTGTTTGCACGGAGATGATCGTTGCAGTTCTCGCAACGACGGTGGGTAGCTGATCAGCTACCTTGACGATTAGACCGAGATTTGACCTTGCCGGATGGCGGTGACCACCGCTTGCATCCGCGTTCCCACGCCGAGGCGTCGCTTAATGTTTTCGACGTGCTTGTGCACCGCGCTCGGCGTGATCTTCAAAATGATGCCGATTTCCGAGTCGCTTTTTCCCAGCGAAACGAATTGAAGGACTTGGCGCTCGCGCGCCGTAAGATTGAGCACCACTTCGGGCACGCCCCTGGTCAAGTGTTTGGCGCGTGCATGGGCGTATATCGAGACCAGGTGAAGCTCGGCGCGTGCCTGCAGATCCGTGCGCGGCTTGTAGCCGGCCATTGTGATGGCGTGCACACGCCCGCCAGTGATCAAAAGAGGCACCACAAATCCAGTGTGCATGCCCCATTCCGACGCTTCGTCGACGATCGCCCATTCGCTGGGCAAGAACTTCCGCCGTTCGCGGACCTCGAGCCAGGTAAATGGCTGCATCGTTTGCGAAAGTTCGGCCACCATCGGGTCGCGGTACACGTATTTTCGCTGCAAGTAACGGCGGCGCCATTCGTGTGGCCACTCATCGAACAATATTGAGCCGGTTTCGTGGTAATCCACACGCGGCGGGTCGGTGCAAAGAAATGCAGTGTAGCCGTGGCCTTCGGCAAACCGGCGAAACGCCTCTTTAACTTTTAAAACGCTTGGGGCTCTCTCGAACGCGTGCAGCGTGTCGATGGTCGAGTAGTTCAATGCGCTAGCCATCGTTGAGCGACGCTCCGCTGACGCTTTGCGTAGGCTGCTCACGCTGCATGGCTCGCTGCCTCTCTAGGATTGCTGTTTCGAGTGCCGGCTTCATTCCTTACATCCGTCGCGGCCACCAAGGCCCAAGGCAATTAGGTACTCTGCCGTGTCCTACGGCGGACGCAAGGGGGCGGTTCACGTCGAGAACCACCGTTGCTATTCGGCCAACGCCTGATCCAGGTCGGAAATGATGTCGGCGACGTCTTCGAGGCCGATCGAAAGCCTAACGACGTCAGGACCCGCACCGGCGGCCGCCCTTTGTTCGTCCGTGAGCTGACGATGGGTTGTCGAGGCCGGATGGATAATGAGCGAGCGCGTGTCGCCGACGTTCGCCAGATGGGAGAACAAGCGCACGTTGTTGACCAGGTTGACGCCAGCGTCATACCCGCCGCGTATGCCGAACGTAAAAACAGCACCTGCGCCTTTCGGGCAATAGGTCTGTGCAAGGCCATAACACGGGTCGTTCGGCAGGTTCGCATAGTTCACCCAGGACACGCGCGAATGTCTGCTCAAGTGTTGGGCAACCGTGCGCGCGTTTTCGCAATGGCGCTGCATTCGTAGCGGCAGCGTCTCCAAGCCGTTCAAGATGAGGAACGCGTTGAAGGGCGAGATCGCTGGGCCGAGGTCGCGCAGACCAAGCACGCGGCAGGCGGTCGCGAACGCAACGTCCCCAAAGGCTTCGTGCAGCTTTATGCCCTGGTAGGAGGCGCAGGGTTCGGACAAGACCGGGAATTTTTTCGTGCGCGACCAGTCGAAGGAGCCCGCATCGACGATGATGCCGCCGACCGCCGTGCCGTGACCGCCCAAGAACTTCGTGAGCGAGTGCACGACAATGTCGGCGCCCCATTCGATCGGCCGGATCAGGTAGGGCGTTGCCAGCGTGTTGTCGACGATGAAGGGAAGGCCAGCCTCTTTCGCGACCGCACCGATCGCTTCGATGTCGGTCACCACGCCACCGGGGTTGGCGATGCTCTCGATGAAAATCGCTTTCGTCTTCGCCGTGATCTGACGGCGGAAGCTGTCCGGGTCGCGGGCGTCAGCCCATCTTACGTGCCAGCCGAAGCTCTTGAACGCTTGGCCGAATTGGTTGACCGAGCCACCGTAGAGCTGCTTGGCGGCGATGAACTCGTCGCCTGGCTGCATGAGTGTTTGAAAGACAAGAAGTTGGGCAGCATGGCCCGAAGCCGTAGCCAAAGCTGCTGTACCGCCTTCGAGGGCTGCAACGCGTTCTTCCAGGACTGTCTGCGTCGGGTTGCCGATGCGGGTGTAAATATTTCCCACGGCCTGCAGACCGAAAAGTGACGCGGCGTGATCGACGTCGTCGAAGACGTAGGACGTCGTTTGGTAGATCGGTGTTGCGCGGGCGCCGGTCGTGGGGTCGGGGGCCGCACCCGCGTGGATCGAGAGCGTGTTGAAGCCGTAGTCCGTGAGCTTCGAATGCATGTTCATGTGGCAAACCCTTTCGCTAGGCGCGCGAGCGCGGCCCCAAATTCTGTCCGGCGCCATTGTCGGTGATTCGCAATCTTCTGCCGAAGAATGAAATCAGCCCAGAAGCCGGGAAATTTCGATCTTGGGGCAGCGGTCCATAACGACCACGACACCCGCCGCCTCCGCGCGTTGGGCTGCCGGTTCGTTAACGACCCCAAGCTGCATCCACACGACTTTGGCGCCGATCGCGACCGCTTCGTCGCAGACGCCGCCCGCCGCCTCCGAGTTGCGGAAGACGTCGACCATGTCGACTTTCTCGGGGATCGAGGCGAGGTCCGCGTAGACTTTTTCCCCAAGCAGGGTTTGTCCGGCAAGGCCCGGGTTCACCGGGATGCAGCGGTAGCCCTTTCGTTGCAGGTAGCCCATCACCTCGTTCGAGTCGCGGGTCGGGTTCGAAGACACGCCGACCACCGCAATCGTTTTCACGGTGGTCAGGATGCGTTTGATGAGGTCGTCGGGGTAGCGGTTCATTCCTATTGATACCGCAATGCCTCGATCGGTTGAAGGCGGGCGGCTTGCCGTGCGGGATAGAAGCCGAAGAAGACGCCGATTGCGGCGGCGACTGTGAAGGCGAGAGTCACGGAGAAAAGACTGACCTCTGTCGGTAGGTCCAGGGCTCGGCCGGTGACGACCGAGAGGCCGGTTCCGATGAGGACGCCGATAAGGCCGCCGCCGAGGGATAGGATCACGGCTTCGATCAGGAATTGGAGCAGGATATCGCGCTCGCGAGTGCCGACCGCTTTGCGAACGCCAATTTCGCGGGTGCGCTCCGTCACAGTGACGAGCATGATGTTCATAATTCCGATGCCGCCGACAAGCAAGCTGATGGCGGCGATCGAGCCCAGCAAGAGGGAGATTGCGCGGGTGGCCGAGGCGACGCTTTCGGCGATCGCGGTCAGATCGCGGATCGAGAAGTCGTCGTCTGCTTCTTCGCTCAGGTGATGGCGGTCGCGCAGCACGTCACGCATTTGCTGTTCCAGATTTTTCATAACCTCCGGCGTGGCGCCCTGCACGAACATGGTGCGCACAGATCCTGGGAAGGCGGAACCGAACAGGCGGCGCTGTGCGGTTGAGAACGGTACGATAATGACGTCGTCTTGGTCTTGACCTTGCAAACTTTGCCCCTGCTTGGCGAGCAGGCCCACGACCGTGAAAGGGATGTTCCTGATGCGGATCGTCTTGCCGACCGGGTCTTCGCCTTCGGGAAAGAGATTTGTTGCAACCGTGTCGCCGATCACCGCGACGGCGGCGGCCGAGCGCTCTGCGACATCGTCGTACGGTTCGCCTGTTTCAAATTTCCAATTGCGGATGTGGAAGTAATCGGGCGTCGTGCCCGTGATCTGAGTGCTCCAGTTTTGACCTTCGTTGACGGTTTGCGCGACGCCGGTGTTGATGGGGGCCACAGCCTCTACACCGGCGAGTTCGGCAAGGTCTCGCGCGTCCTCAATCGTGAGCGTCGGGGCCGAACCGAAGCCGCCACGCAGGCCACCCGACGTCGTCGATCCGGACAAGATGATGAAGAGGTTCGCGCCTTGTGAGGAGATCGATTGCTGGACGCTGAGTTCGACCCCCCGACCGATGGCAAGCATCAAGACCACTGCGCCGACGCCGATGATGATGCCGAGCATGGTCAAGAATGAGCGCATGCCGGTGGCGCGCATTGAAGTCAGCGCTTCAGCGAGGATGGCGCCCGGCTTCATACTCATGCGGCGAGCCCCTGCTGCACGGGACCGTCATAGATGATGCGGCCGTCCTTGAATTTTACCAGGCGCTTGGCGTGGGCGGCGATGTCGGCTTCGTGCGTGACGAGGACGATTGTGATGCCGCCGATCGAGTTCAAGCCAGTGATGATGCGCATGATCTCGGCGGAGGAACTGGAGTCGAGGTTGCCGGTCGGCTCGTCGGCGAGAATGAGCGGCGGCTCCATTGCGAGCGCGCGCGCGATGGCAACGCGCTGTTGCTGGCCACCGGAGAGTTGGTTCGGGCGCGAGCTGTAGCGCCCTTTAAGACCCACCTGGTCGAGCAGTTCGCGTGCGCGTGGTGCCCAGACGCTGCGGGGTAAGCCTCCGCAGATCATCGGCAGCGCGACGTTGTCCAGCGCCGAGCGGCGCTGCAGCAGATTGAAGCCTTGGAATACGAAGCCGATCATGCGATTGCGCAGTTCGGCGGCGCGGTTCTTCGTTAGGTCTGTCGTGTCTTCGCCGCCGAGGTAATACGCACCGCTGTCGGCGGTGTCGAGGCAGCCCAAGATGTTCATGAACGTGGATTTGCCGGAGCCCGACGGGCCCATGAGGGCCACGAATTCGCCCGGGTGGATCGTCAACGAGACTTGGCGCAGCACGGGTACAAGTGCGGTGTACGACTTGTCGATCCGATCGACGTGGATCAGCGGGTCGCTCATGGTTCTACCGCGGTGGTCCGCCGCCGACCCGAACTTGGGCGCCGCCGCTGCCGCCGGGAACGTCTTCGCCGGTAATGACTTCGTCGCCGGCTTTCAAGTCGCCCGCTGCTATTTGCGTGAACTTGCCGTCGGTTAGGCCCGTCGTGACGGGGACGCGCACAGGTTTGCCGGCGCGTAGTACGTGGACGCCTTTTGCGGTGGTGGGCTTGCGTTCATCCGTGGCACCGGCGCGGCCTTTACCGTCGCCGGGTTCTTTCGGGCGGTAGCGCAGCGCCGTGTTCGGCACCTTGAGGACTTGCTTCACCTCGCCGATGCGGATGCGCGCGAAGGCCGTCATCCCGGGCAGGAGTTCGAAGCCTGGGTTGTCGACATCGATGACAGCGTTGTAGGTGACGACGTTCTGCACCGTCGTCGGGTTCAGACGCACTTGGCGCACCGTGCCTGCATAGTTTCTGCCGGGAAACGCATCGACCGTGAACGTGGCGCCTTGGCCTTGCTTGATCGCGCCGACGTCGGCTTCCGACAGGTTCGTGTTGATCTGCATCGAGCGCAGGTTCGGCGAAATCTTGAACAGTGTCGGTGTTTGGAAACTCGCCGCGACCGTTTGGCCGACATCGACATCTCGCGAGAGCACCACGCCTGCAACCGGAGCGCGGATGACGGCAAAGCCTAAGTTTGTTTCGTCTCGCTTCACGGATGCGGCCGCGATAGCGGCGTCGGCTTCGGTGGATGCGACTTGTTGGGCGGCCGTGTCGACGTCGTTCCTTGAAGCCCCGCCGGCGTCGAGGATGCTCTTGCGGCGGTCGTAGGTGAGGCGTGCGAGTTGGGCTGCTGCTTGTGCCTTTTTCAACTGCGCGCGGCTTGACGCGAGCGATGCGTCGAGAAGGCGAGTGTCGAGTTCGGCCAGCACTTGGCCTTCATCGACGAGTTCGTTGAAGTCGGATTTTACGGTTTTGACGACGCCCGAAATCTGGGTGCCCACATTGATGACACTGACCGGGTTCAGCGTGCCGTTCGCCTGCGCGACCTGTTGGATGTCGCCGAGTTCGGCCTTGGCCGTTTGGTAAACAGGCGCCGCCGGCGCAGGTGGGTACACCGTGCGCCACGCGAAGTAGCCGACGCCCAGCACGACCAAGGCGATAAACAGATTACGCCAACGCAGCACGACGCGCTTGAACCCCCAACCCCGCCTTCAGTTAAAGCACGTGTTGGGGGCGGCGAAAGTTGCGATTGTGTGAACTTGCACGGTGGCTCGCGGATGTTGCTCGCGCGCACTCGCCCGACAGGGGAAAGCGTCTATTTCTTTTCGCTCCAACCGCCACCTAGTACGCGGTAAAGGCCGACGATTGCTTGAAGGCGTGCGCCTTTGACCTGCGCGAGTTGGTCCTGTGCTTGGAACAGCGACTGCTGCGCGTTTAAGACGTTCAGGTAATCGACGAGTCCGGCGCGATATTGGAGCTCCGCGATGCGGAAGGATGCTGAGGCCGCCGCGGCAGCCGTCGTTTGCTGGCGTTCCTGTTCTTCAAGATTGCTAACCGCGGACAACGCTACGTCGACGTCTGAGAACGCGGTGATCGCTGCGCGCCGGTAAGACGTCAACAGCTCCTCGCGTCGCGCCATTGCGAGATCTTCGCGCGCTGCCAACGCGCCGGCGTCGAAGATCGTTTGGAATAGAGCGGCGCCAATCGCGTATGCGGCGTTGCTTCCGCTCAAAAGGCCGGTAAGCGCGGTGCTGGCAACGCCGGCAGTGCCGGTGAGGGAGATCGTCGGGAAAAACGCTGCGCGCGCTGCGCCCACATTTGCGTCAGCGGACGCGAGGTCGGCCTCCGCTTTCGCCACGTCAGGACGCCGCGCGAGCAGCTCGGAGGGCAGCCCCGGCGCGACCGTCGGAGCCGCGATCCCTGCAAGCGACTGCGCGTTGATTTGGAAGCCTTGCGAAGCCCGCCCCAGCAGCAGCGCGAGCGATGCGGTCGCTTGCCGTTCCTGCTGCGCGATGGCCGGAAGCTGGGCGCGTTGCGACGCGACGATGTTCTGCTGCTGTGCCATTTGCAGCGGGCTGATGAGGCCTGCGTTCAGCTGCAGTTCAGTTAGCGAAAGCAGGCGGTCTGCGTTTTCGACGTTTTTCCTCGCGTAGGCCAAGCGGTCGCGCAACGCGAGCACTTGGAAGTAGCTGGTGGCGACGCTTGATATTGTTGTCAACGCAACCGTTTCTTGGTCGTAGAGGCTAGCGCGCAGCGACGCGTCGGCGGCGTGCGCGTCGGCCAAATTCCGGCCCCAGAAATCAAGCTCGTAGGACGCGTTGATGTTTGCACCGAGCGAGCGCGTCTTGAGACCGGGCCCGTGAATGTCGCCGGATTCGTCGCCGCGTAAGCCGGCGCTGATACCGGGCAAAAGTGAGGAACCCGCGATGCGCGCCTGCGCGTCCGCCTGTTCGACACGAAAGCGCGCGGCGGCCAGATTCAAATTGTTCGTTTGGGCAGCGGCGATCAGCGCGTTGAGTTCGTCGCTGCCGAAGTTGCGCCACCACGTTTGCGACGGCCAAACGGTGGCGTCGGAGGGAATGGCTTGGCCCCAGCTTGGCGGCGAGTCGCTCGCGGGCAAACCCGGGCCAGTGTAGTCGCCGACGCACGCCGCAAGCGTGAGTGACAAGCTCCCGACCAGCAAAACGCGCCGCATAATACCCCCATACTCCGAGGTGAGTGTTCGCAGGCGGCCGGGTCACAGCGCAAGCGATAACTCGAACACGAATTCGTGCGACGGTTGTTTGCCGGCGGCGCGATTCGTGCGCAACCGCGCGGTCGCGTGCGCCGCTTCGGGATGCGGCTTAGAATGCTTTCGGACGAGAGGTGGTGGATGGGCGTGGTCGAGTTCCTCAAAGCTGCAGGTACGGCGGTGGCAATTCTTGTCGTCAATGTTGCGATCAGTTTCGGTGTTGTGGCGGCTTATTCGGTGTTCTTCGACCCGGGGCACAATGCCCCTTACTACGAGGCGGCCGCGCAATGGATCGCGCCGCTATCCAGCATCGCGTTCGGCTGGTTGTTGTTCTTCTTAGCGACGCTGGTGATGTCCCAGAGGCCCGACCGCAATGCACTGCTGTTCGCGCTGACCGCGTTTGCGGTCTATGCTGCGATCGACTTGGGACTCATGGGCGCAATGGGTGGGCTTTCATTTCTCGCGCCGACGATCGCGCTATCGCTGTCCAGCAAACTCGCAGGCGCCATCGGCGGCGTTTGGGTGGCCCGCCGATAGGCTTTAGGTCAGCCGCACGTTCAGGCGTTGAAGGCCGTGAAAGAATACGGTGGGCTTCCATGCCACGTGTTCCTCCACAAGCGCCAAGTTCGGAAAGCGGTCGAACAGCATTTGAAACACGACCTGCGCTTCAAGGCGGGCGAGCGGCGCGCCGATGCAGATGTGCGCGCCGCCGCCGAACGAGACGTGCGCCTTGGCTTCGCGCGTGATGTCGAACGCATCGGGGTCGGCGTAGGCGCGCGGATCGCGGTTCGAGGCGGGCAGCGAGGTGATCATCGCTTGCGTCGTCTTGATCGGGCAGCCTTGCAATTCCATGTCCTGCGAAGCGACGCGGATCGTGATGTCGACCGGCGGTTCGTAGCGCAGCACTTCTTCGATCGCGGGTCCTAAGAGTTTCGGGTCGGCTTTGAGCTTTGCAAGTTGGTCCGGGTGTTTCAGAAAGAGGTAGATGCCGTTGCCGATAAGATCGGTGGTGGTGAGGTTTCCAGCGACAAGGAAGCCGATCAGATTGTCCCGAATTTCAAGGTCGGACAATGCGGTGCCGTGATCTTGCGCTTCAAGAATGTCGTTGATCAGGTCGTCATGCTTTTTCGCACGACGTGCGGCGATTTCCTGTTCAAAGAATGCGCGCAGGGCGAGCGCACTTTGGATGTAGCGCTGCGTTTGATCAGGCGTACGCATGGCGTTCAAGCTTAGGATCAATCCCTCGGACCATTCGCGGAACTGGTGGAAGCGGCTTTCGTCGATTCCCAGTAGCCTCGCGATCACCATCACCGGCACGGGAACGCACAGATCTTCCATCAGATCGACGGGCTTTGAGGTGTCGAGCCCATCGAGCACGCGTGCGACGATGCGCTCGACATCTCCTTTACACTTCGCTACGCGCGTGTAGAGCGCCTTCTGCATCGGCGGGCGCACGCGGGCGTGGTCGGGGTTTTCCATGAAGATGATGTTGCGAATGCCGCCCTCTTGGCGAAGCTCCTGCGGTTCGTTCTGCTCGCGCAGTTTGACGATCGAAGCTTCGGCTTCGGCCTTAGCCGCCGTACGCCACATGGTGCGGTCGGTCAGGATGCCGCGCGCGTCGTCGTAGCGGCTGACGAAGAACGCGCCAAACATCGGATCGCGCTTCACAGGGCATTGTTCGCGCAACGCTGTCAGCCGCTCGTTTCGCTTGGCGTGATATTCGGGATCGAGCTGGGTGAGTTGCATGCCCTCAGGCAGCGGCGTGTCGGTCATCTCAGCGCTCCCAGTTCGGTTCGCGTTTGTCGATGAAGGCACAGATGCCTTCTTCGGCGTCGGCTTCAAGCATGTTGCGGGTCATCACTTCGCTTGCATAGGCGTAGGCGTCGGAGAGGCCCATTTCGAGTTGGCTGTAGAATGCTTCTTTGCCGATGGCGATTGAGACTCGGGATTTTGCGGCGATCTGGTGCGCGAGCTTCGTTGTTTCGGCGCCAAGTTGCGTTTGCGGAACGACGCGATTGACGAGGCCGATATCTTTCGCGCGCGCGGCGCCGATCATGTCGCCGGTGAGCAGCATTTCCATCGCTTCCTTGCGCGCGACGTTGCGCGAAAGGGCGACCATCGGGGTTGAGCAAAAGAGGCCGATATTGACGCCAGGGGTAGCGAAGCGCGCTTCTTCGGCCGCGACGGCGAGGTCGCAGCTTGCCACAAGTTGACAGCCGGCGGCGGTCGCGATGCCGTGAACCTGCGCGATCACGGGTTTAGGCAAACGGACGACCGTTTGCATCAGCCGCGCGCACTGCTTCATCAGGCGGTCGTAGTATTGCCGTCCGCGATCGCCGTCCTGCCAATGCGGCGCCATCTCTTTGAGATCGTGTCCGGCAGAAAAGGCTGGGCCGTTCGCCGCGATGATGACGACGCGTGTGGTTGGATCGTGGCCCGCCGCGTCGAGGGCGGCTTGCAGGGCTGCTATCAACCCTTCGGACAGTGCGTTGCGCGCCTGCGGGCGGTTGAGCGTCAACGTCAACACCGGACCATCGCGCGACGTCAGAACGAGAGATAGGTCGGTCGGCGTATCGGGCATTGTTTTGTTCCTGTCGCCTGCGGGAGTTTAGCCGAAGCTAGCTCCGCTGCTAATGGCTTTCGAGGGGCACCGATCCGACTTTTGGCGAGCGAGCGAACGGTACCAGCACTAATGCACACACGAACAAGCCCGCCATCAGCATGAAAACGTCCGCAAAGGCCAAGGTTAGCGCTTCGCGAACGACGACGCGTGCGAGTTGCGATTGTGCCATCAATTGCGCCAGCGCCTCGTCGGTAACCCCACTGCGGGCGATCATGGCCGTGATCTGCGAGAGGGCGCTTTCTGCTGCGGCTGGATCGCCCGCCATGGACTCGCTGATCTGAAGCAGATGAATGCGCGTGTAGTCCTGCAGCCAGGTGTTCACGAGGGCAATGCCGACAGCGCCGCCAAGATTGCGGCTAAGATTGAAGAGGCCGCTGGCCGACTTCAGTTCCGACTGCGGGACGCTCGATAGCGACAACCCAACCGCCGGCACGATGCAGAGCAGAATCGCAAATCCGCGCATCGCCTGCGGCAGGAACAACTCGTCGAAGCCCCAGGTCGACGACACGCCCGACAGCAACCAAAGCCCCAGCGCGAAAAAACCGAACCCGACGCCGATCACGTAGCGTTGGTCGACCAGCGTCGAAAGCCGTGCCGCGAGGGGCGCTCCGAAGAACATGAAGCACCCGGTAACGAACACAGTGCTACCGATATCGAGACTGGAGTAATCGCGGACGCGGCCGAGAAATACGGGAACCAAGTATGTCGCGCCGTAGAGGCCGAACCCGATCACGAAGTTTAGTAGGCAGGCGAGTGCGAAGGTCGGCCGCCGAAATGGCGATAACTCCACGATCGGCGACGTCGAAAAATACGAACGCTCGAAGAATACCACGGCACCTACGAACGACAGCCATGCCGCGCTTGCGACGGCCGTGTCCGTGAACCATTCGTGGCGCGGCCCTTCTTCCAGCATGTATTGAAGCGCGCCGAGAAACACGGCGAGGCCCGCCAAGTGCAGCCAATCAATTCGGCGCAGCATTTGCGGCTTTGCATCGTCGATTTTGCCTAGGCGCAGTACCAGTATGGTGATGAAGATCCCCGGCACAACGTTCATGAAGAAGAGCCACCGCCATCCGATGGAGTCCGTAATCCATCCGCCGACGCTGGGTCCCAATGTCGGTGCCAGTGTCGAGACCATTCCCAGTATGGCTGGGATCATCGCTTGGCGCGGGCCAGAGAAAATCGAAAAGCCGGTCGCGAATACGGTTGGGATCATTGCGCCGCCGACGAACCCTTGGATGGCGCGGAAGAAAATCATCGAGTTAATGTCCCACGCGAACCCACAGGCGAGGCTCGCGAGCGTGAAGAAACCCGCCGACAGCGCAAACAGCCATCGCGTCGACAGGGCTTGGGACAAAAAGCCCGACAGCGGGATCATAACGATCTCAGCCATCAGATAGGCGGTCTGCACCCACGCGATTTCGTCCGGCCCCGCGGACAACCCGGCCTGAATGGAATTCAAAGACGCGGCGACGATTTGAATGTCGAGCAGCGCCATGAACTGGCCGAACGCCATCACTGCGAATAGCAAAAGCTTGTGACCCTCGCTGATGCGCGCATGGGGCGGGAGGGGCAGGGGGGCTGAATCTGCGCCGATATCTGCGACGGACATGGGCTTGCCTTTGGCTCGGAGAGCATTATATGATGGTCGTCATATAAAAAGCTAGGGGCGATTTCAGCGAATGCGTTACGGCGACGGTCATAGCGAGAGAACCAAGAACCGCGTGGTGAAGATCGCCGCGGCGCAGATGCGCAAGCGTGGCCCTGACAACGTCGGTGTGGCGGACGTCATGAGCCGCGCGGGCCTGACGCACGGTGGTTTTTACGCTCATTTCGATTCAAAGGACGACCTGATCGCGACCGCAGTCGATCGCATGTTCGAAGAATCGCGCGCGCGCTTTCGCGAATGGACCGGAGGCCGAAGCCGACCCGACGCATTGCGCGCCTATATCAACGCCTATGTCTCGAAGACCCATCGCGACAAACCGGAAAATGGGTGCGCAATTGCTGCGTTGTCGAGCGATATCGGCCGCCAAGGTTTGAAAGCGCGTGCCGCCTACGATACCGGCATCGTCGGTCTCGCTCGGGCGATCGAAACGCTGTTGCCGGTTGAAGATCCCCCGAAGCGCCGCGCGCTCGCGCTATCGATGCTCGCCGAAATGACCGGCGCCGTGGCCGCCGCCCGCGCGGTCAGCGACCCGGTGCTCTCCGAAGAAATTCTGTCCAGCGCCCGCCGCTCGTTGCGCGCCCGCGCCGGTTTGCCCGAATTGAAGCACTGAGGAACGAACACAATGGCCCACGTCAAAGAACTCGACCCGGCTGAACTCACCGGCTTGGAGCAGATGAAATTCTTCGCTGCCGGCGGCCTCAACTATCGCGGCATCGGTCACAAGTTAGGCTTCGGCGTCTCGGTCGTCGAAAAAGGCCGCGTCGTTTTCGAAGCGACACCCAGCGAGGACTCTTACAATCCGCTCGGGACCGTCCACGGCGGCTACCTCGCAACACTGCTCGACAGCGCGTTGGGCTGCGCCATCCACTCCAGCCTAAAGGCGGGTCTCGCCTACACCACGCTTGAGCTGAAGGTGAATTATTTGCGCGCCATGACGGCCGCAACAGGACCCATCAAAGCGGAGGGCAGGGTGATCCAAACCGGCCGGCGTGCTGCATTCGCCGAGGGCGAAATCAAGGATGCTGAAGGTCGCGTCTACGCGACCGCAACAACAACCTGCTTGGTGTTTGACAAATGAGCAAGCTTCTTCACCGCATACGCCAGCTCCCGCGCCGCGCGTGGGTCGTGTTAGCGCTCGCGATCGTCGTCGGAGCGGGCGGCATCGTGTGGCTCAACTCGGCGCCGAGCCGCGTCTCGACCGACAATGCATACCTGAAAGCGGACATCAGCTTCGTCGCACCGCGCGTTCGCGGCCTCGTGGCTACGATCTTGGTCAAAGACAACCAGGTCGTGCGCGCCGGCGACGCCTTGGTTCGTTTGGACGATACCGAATATGCGTCACGCGTGCGCTCGGCCGAAGCCGACGTCCGCGAAGGCGACGCAAACGTTGCGGCGGCGCGCGCCGCGCTTGAGCGTCTTGGTGCGGAACAATCGCTTGCACGCGCGAACCTGCTGGAGGCACGCACGTCCATCGCCTCGGCTGAAGCCGAGCGCAGTCGCGCTCGCGACGATCGCACGCGGTACTCGGCACTCGTGGACAAGGGCTATGTCGCTCGCCAGCGCTTCGAGGCCGCATCGGCGACAGCGACGACGGCGGATGCCAACGTCGACAAGGCACGTGCAGCGTCGACGGTCGCTCAGAGCCAGGTTGAGGTCAGTTTGCGCCGACGCGCCGAACTCGAAGCTGCGATCAAGCAGGCCGAGGCGCAGAAGGCAAAAGCCGAAGCAGCGCTCGCGCTCGCGCGCCAGGACCTTGGTGACACGGTGATCCGCGCGCCGGTCGACGGTGTTATCGGCGACCGCAAGATCGAGACAGGTGAATACGTCCAAGCCGGCACGCGCCTGATGGCCGTCGTCTCCAGCGACAACCTCTACGTCGTCGCCAACTTCAAAGAGACGCAGACCGAACGCATGCTTCCGGGTCAGAAAGCGAGGATTTATGTCGATGCGCTATCTGGCGATCCGCTTGAAGGCACAGTGGAAAGCTTGGCACCGGCGTCCGGTTCGGAATTCGCGCTACTGCCCTTTGAGCCCGGCACCGGCAACTTCACCAAAATCGTCCAACGCGTTCCTGTGCGGATTAAGTTGTCGAAGGACGGAGTTCTTGCGCGTCTCCGGCCGGGCCTCTCGGTGTCGGCGACGGTGGATCTGCTTCCTCCGACCGCCGCGCAAGTCGCGGCACTGCAATAGTGTTCCGCGCCGCGACCGCGGAATTTCAAGCGTCGCTTACGGTATTATAATACCACACACGATTTTTCGCGCTTTTTAGCCGCATTTGGAGTGGTGTGCATTGACTTGCACGCTTGGCCCCCGTACTGACCGCGCCTCGTTTGAACCACTGAAATTCGGACACGTTTATGTCGACCTATTCGATGAAAGCGTCGGAGATCAAGAAAGACTGGGTGCTGATCGATGCCGAAGGGCTCGTTCTCGGCCGCCTGGCTGCTGTGATCGCGACGCGCCTGCGCGGCAAGCACAAGCCTTCCTACACGCCCCACATGGATTGCGGCGACAATGTCGTCGTCATCAATGCGGAAAAGGTCGTGCTGACCGGCAACAAGATGACGAACAAGATTTTCCACTATCACACGGGCTTCCCCGGGGGGATCAAGGATCGCGTCGTGGGAAAACTGCTCACCGGCAAGCGGCCGCAGCAGGTGGTGGAGAAGGCCGTCGAGCGCATGCTGCCCGGCGGCGTGCTGGGCCGCGCGCAGCTTGGCCATCTCTTTGTCTATGTCGGGCCGGAACACAAACAGACGGCGCAGCAGCCGAAGACGCTCGATGTAAAATCCATGAACGTTAAGAACGTGAGGCGCTAACCCATGGCCGATGAAGTTCGTTCATTCAGCGACGTGAAGGCAACGCTGATCAAGCGCCCGGCGACCGACCAGAAGGCGCAAGAAGAACCCACGAAGAAGCGCGACGCGCAGGGGCGTTCATACGCCACTGGCCGCCGTAAGAATGCGGTTGCGCGCGTTTGGATCAAGCCGGGCTCCGGCAAAGTCACCATCAACAGCCGCGAGGAAGCGACGTATTTTGCGCGGCCCGTGCTGCGCATGATCTTGCGCCAGCCGCTGGTCGTCACGAACCGCGAGACGCAGTTCGACGTTGTTGCGACGGTCGTCGGTGGCGGGCTTTCGGGCCAGGCCGGCGCGGTGCGTCACGGCATTTCGCGCGCGCTCGTCAACTATGAGCCAGAGCTAAAGCCGATCTTGAAGAAGAGCGGTTTCATGACGCGCGACAGCCGTATGGTCGAGCGTAAGAAGTACGGCAAAGCGAAGGCCCGCCGGAGCTTCCAGTTCTCGAAGCGGTAAGCACCGCGAATTTCACGCAGTTTTGCGAAGGGCGTTCCGGCGACGGAGCGCCCTTTTTTCTCGCGCTCAATGCGCGATAGGTTCGCGTCTTGAGTTGAAAGGACGACTGCATGACGACGTTTAAGGGCTTGCCCAAAGACTTCTTCACTTTCTTCACGCAGCTTGCGAAGAACAACGAGCGGCCTTGGTTTGAGGCGAACAAGCAGCGGTACAAGGATGTTGTGATCGCCCCGCTTTGCGATTTCATGGAGGCGATGGCGCCTCGCGTTGCGAAGATTTCAAAGCACTTCGTTGTCGATCCGCGGCCGAATGGCGGGTCGATGTTTCGGATTTATCGCGATGTACGGTTCGGAAAAGACAAGAGCCCTTACAAGACCCACGCGGGCGTGCACTTCCGGCATGGGCTCGGCAAGGACGCGCATGTGCCGGGCTTCTACATGCACTTCGCGCCGGATGAGGTGTTCTTCGGCGGTGGGGTTTGGATGCCGGAGCCTGCCGGACTGAATAAGGTGCGCCACGCTATCGCTGACAACGCGAAAGCCTGGAAGAAGGTCGTTGAGGACAAGGCGTTCGTGAAGGCGTTCAAGGACGTGCGCGGCGAAGGCTTGAGCCGGCCGCCCAAGGGTTTCGATCCGGAGCATCCCTATATCGTCGATATCAAGCGCAAGAGCTTCTTTGCGATGCACGAGAGTTCCGTGAAAGCCGCGCAATCGGTAGGTCTCATCGACGAGGTCGAAGCTTCGTTTCGTGCCGGTAAGCCTCTGATGGCGTTCTTGTGCAAAGCTCTCGACGCGCCGTTTTGATTCGAGGATATGATGCGGTTTGTCGTGGCGATGGCTTGTTTGGCGTGCGCGGCACTGCCTGTGTTTGCAGCGGAGCGTGAGCGAGCGCTTGCCATTGACGGGCAGGCGCGCATCTACACACTGATTGCGCCGGACGGCAGCAGCGAGCCGCTGCCGCTTTTGATCGTCTATCACGGCGGCGGGCAGACGGCGGATCGGGCGCGGCGCTACACGCGCTTTGACGAGTGGGCGGTCCGTGAGAAATTTGCGGTCGCGTACCCACAAGGTCTGAACAACAATTGGAACGACGGACGTTCGTCGGAGGATTTACGCGCGCGGGTGGCGTCGAACGCCGACGACATCGAGTTTACGCAGCAGATTATAGAACAGCTTGTGGCCGAGGGCGTGGCCGATCGGCGCCGCGTGTTCCTGACCGGCGCTTCGAACGGAGGTATGATGGCGCTTCGAGCGGCTTGCGAGATGGGATCGTCGATCGCCGGGATCGGCGTCGTGGTCGCGAACCTGCCCGTCGATTGGGATTGCCGTGCGAAGGCAATGCCGGCTCTTTTCGTCAATGGTACGGACGATGAATTTATGCCGTACGCCGGCGGACAAGTC
The DNA here is from genome assembly GCA_044220975.1 of Micropepsaceae bacterium. Lineage (GTDB taxonomy): Bacteria > Pseudomonadota > Alphaproteobacteria > Micropepsales > Micropepsaceae > SZUA-430. The sequence goes on from JBGAPZ010000035.1 coordinate 17,779, forward strand.
GCAGCCGGCAAGACCAAGCGCGACCTCGGCACCGTGCGCAGCGTCGATGATACGATCGCGATATTCGAGCGTATGAACGGGTGCAACGGCGTGAAAGAAACGAAGATGCTGGACGAGGTGGGACGGGATAAGACTGCCGCCGTTATCACCGACTACGACTGCAAAGATGCTGCGCTCAAGCAAATCGAAATTCAGGGCGGCGGGCACACGTGGCCGGGCTCCCGCACAGGTGTGCTTGCAGATTGGGTGCTCGGCAATACGAGCGAAGAAGTGAACGGAACGGCCGAGATTTGGAATTTCTTTAAGGCACTGCCGGGACGTTAGGACGAGCCACAACCGCCTCCGCCGCCGCAACCGCTGCCGCCGTCACCACCGCCACCGCCTTCGCCGCCACCGCCTTCTCCTCCTTCGCCACCTTCGCCGCCGGAAGTGTGCTTGCCACCGTGCGAACTGCCGACGAAGGGAATGTAGGAGGACGAACCGTCGTCTCCTCCGCGGCCGGCTTTGCCGCGCCTGCGCGTTCCACTGCCGGCAAACAGACCGAGGAGCAGGAGCGCTGCCGCGGCGACACCGCCGATGACAATTGCGGCTGCGGCGTTGCCGCCGGCACTGCCGTCAGCTGCGGTAGCGGAAGTTGCGGTGAGCGCCCCAGTCAAGGCGATCGCGCCGCCCCACAATGCGGGCCACCTCGGCTTGCGGATGATGAAGTGAGTCCTAGCGTCGACCCAGCGCTGGTGCACAGTGCCCGCGAAGCGTGCCTCCGCAGACGGCCAGAATTCGTTTGGCGGTTCCGTTCCGAATTCCTGGTGGTAAAGCGCGAGCGTCTCGGCGTATTGATTGCGATACTTCGCGACTTCGCTCTTACCGCCTTTCGTCGGGCCGTGGTGCAGCGTACGCCCGAGGAGGTCTGCGCACATCTCGTCCCAATACGAGCGCGTGAATGTCAGATGCAAGTGCCAAACTTGGTCGACGACATCGGACGGTGTGACCGGTGTTGGGCTCGTGGCGGCGAGGTAGATGAATTTCTTGTACTCGTCGACGGCGCGGCGCGCATGCGCCTTTGACCATCCGTTTTCTTGCGCCAAGCGGTCCGTGAAGCGGAATGCGGCGCGCGGGTCATCCAGTTGGAAGTCCTTGAGCTTATTCCAAAGCTCTAGATCGACCGGCATGCACTTCTCCCTCTGTTGTTGTCGCACATAGGTGGGGTGCTGTTGCGACGAAAACATGACGGTGTTTCACGGGTGGTCACGAGCATTTGTCCGCTTATGCTCACCGGCGAGATTAGTGCCGCGTAGACCTTGGCTGCCGCTTTGTGCCAAATACTGCAGGGATTTTGGGCGTGGCCCGGGGGAGTTACATGCGCATTGCAGCGATTTTTGCTGTCGCGACGGCGGCGGCCACATTGGCATGGGCCGCAGATGTTCAGCGAATTGAGCGCGGCGTACTGGTCACGGAAAACGTGCCGGAAACGCCGCCTGCGCTGAAAGACACACTGCTGCAATATCAGAACGTTCGCGGCGCTTCGTTCGAGGACTGGACGCCGGACGGGAAGTCGATCCTGATCGCGACACGGTTCGCCGACACCGCGCAGCTGCACCGGGTGGATATGCCGTTGGGCCTGAGGCGGCAGCTGACCTTTTTCCCAGAGCCGGTCGGTGCCGGTGCCTATCGGCCGGACAACGGTCCGCGCACGATCCTCTACGGCAAAGATCGCGGCGGCGACGAGAATTTTCAGCTTTATCTGATGGACGAGCGTGAGGGCGCCTCGACCATGTTCACCGACGGGACGTCCCGCAATCAAGGCGGCACGTTCTCCGAGGACGGATCGCTGATCGCGTGGTCGAGCGTTGCGAAGGATAGCGCGAAGTACAAGATTTTGGTCGCAAGCGGGCGCGCGCCGAAGGAGCCGCGCGTCGTGCTCGACGAAGAGGGTGCGTGGTTTCCACGCGGGTTCTCGCCCGACAACACGAAGCTGCTGGTTGGGCGCTCGGTGTCGGTCAACGAGAGCTATCTTTATTTGATCGATCTCAAGACCGGTACGCGGACGCAAGTCAATCCGTCGACGAAGCAGATCTCATACGGGAACGTCGAATTCTCGGCCGACGGACAATCGCTCTTTGTGGTGTCGGATGAGGACAGCGAGTTTTCGCGGCTCATTCGCCTCAACCTGAAGGACAATTCCAAGACCACGCTGTCGGGTGGTATCGACTGGGACGTCGACGGCTTCGACATCACGCGCGATCGCAAGACAATCGCCTACGTGACGAACGAAGCGGGTGTGAGCCGGGTCTATTTGATCGATGCGGCAAGCGGCGCGAAGTTGCCGGCGCCAGAATTGCCGACCTCCGTCTTTTCGGGCGCTGGGTTTTCGCCGGATGGGACGAAACTGGCGCTGTCATTGTCGAATGCTCAGACGTCCGGCGACGTGTGGGTATGGGACTTGAAAGCGCGCAAGCTCACGCGTTGGACGGAAAGCGAGGTCGGCGGCATCGACCCATCGACATTCGTGCAGCCGACTCTGATCTCTTGGCCGACGTTCGATCAGGTGGGCGGCAAGGCGCGCATGATCACCGGCTTTCAGTATCTCCCGCCGGGACCCGGACCGCATCCGGTGCTCATCAACATTCACGGCGGCCCGGAGTCGCAGTCTCAGCCGGGGTTCTCCAGCAACACACAGTTGATGGTGAAGAAGCTCGGCATCGCCGTGATCTCGCCGAACGTGCGCGGGTCAACGGGCTATGGCAAGACCTTCGTCAACCTCGACAACGGGCGTCTGCGCGAGGATTCGGTGAAAGACATCGGTGCGCTGCTCGATTGGATCGCAACGCAGCCGAATTTGGACAAGAAGCGTGTCGTCGTTTCCGGCGGCTCGTACGGCGGATACATGTCCTATGCGGTGATGACGAACTACAACGACCGGCTCGCTGCCGGTATCTCTGTCGTCGGTATTTCGAACTTTGTGACCTTTCTGAACAACACGAGCGGCTATCGCCGCGATTTGCGCCGGGTTGAATATGGCGATGAGCGCGACCCGGAGATGGCGAAGTTCCTGCAAACGATTTCGCCGATGACGAATGCACACAAGATCACGAAGCCGATGTTCATCGTACAGGGGTTCAACGATCCGCGCGTGCCCTATACGGAGGCGGAGCAGATGCTGAAGGCCATCCGCGCGAACGGGCAGGAGGTCTGGTTCATGATGGCGAAGGACGAAGGCCACGGATTCGCCAAGAAGAGCAACCAGAACGCCCAGCAAGAGGCGACGGTGCTGTTCCTGCAGAAATTCGCCGGAAAATAAGGCCCAACCTTGACAGTTGGGCCGCGCAGCCTTCACTTCGCGGCCGAATTGGAGTGAGGCCTATGAGCACGAAGAAGACACGGGTCGCGATTCTAGGGGCGAGCGGATACACGGGTGCCGAACTCGTGCGTCTGCTCGCGCGCCATCCGCATGTCGAGATCGTGGCACTGACCGGCGACCGTAAGGCCGGCGAAAGTATGGCCGACGTGTTCGGGCAATTTTCGATGCTGAACCTGCCGCGGCTTTCCACGATCAAAGAGGTGGATTGGACGAACGTCGACGCGGCGTTCTGTGCGCTGCCGCATGCGACGACGCAAGCGGTCGTGCGCGAGTTGCCTTCCCATGTGCGGGTAATCGACATCTCTGCGGACTTTAGGCTGGAAAATCCGGAAACGTACCGCGAATGGTACGCGCACGAGCATCAGGCGCTTGAGCTGCAGAAGCAGGCTGTCTATGGCCTCACCGAATATTATCGCGAGCGCATCAAGAGTGCACGCATTGTGGCGTGCCCGGGGTGTTATCCGACGGCGGCTCTTCTACCGTTGTTGCCGCTGCTCGAGCAGCAGCTGATCGATCCGGACGAAATCATTATCGACGCGAAGTCGGGTGTTTCGGGTGCGGGCCGCAGCGAGAAGCAAGCCAATCTGCACACTGAAGTGTCGGAGGGCATTCACGCCTACGGCGTCGGCAAGCATCGCCACATGCCGGAGATCGAGCAGGAGTTGGCGAAAGCTTCGGGTCAGAAGATTTCGATCACGTTCACGCCGCATCTGATGCCGATGAACCGGGGCATGCTGGACACGATCTATGTGCGCGCGAAGAACGGCGCGACCGCGGAGCGGATGCACGGCGCGCTGGTGCAGCGCTACGGCGGCGAAGCGTTCGTGCATGTGATGCCGTTTGGGCAGACGCCGCAGACGCGGCATGTGCGGGGGTCAAACCACTGTTTCATCGGCGTCGTCGGTGAGGCGCGGGCGGGCCGTGCAACTCTGATCGCTGCGATCGACAACCTGACAAAGGGCGCGAGCGGGCAGGGCGTGCAGAACTTCAATTTGATGTTCGGCTATCCGGAAGCAACGGGCATCGACATGCTGCCGCTGTTTCCGTGAGCGCGCTATTTTTCGCTTAAGAAAGCCAGCATTGCCGCGTTGAATTCGTCCGGCTTTTGCATCGGCGCGAAATGGCTCACGCCGGGCAGGATAACGAGTTTGGCACCGGGAATCGTTTTGGCCAGGTAGGCCGTGTGCTCGGGTTTGATGATCTCTTCTTTCTCACCGTCTGCGATCGCGATTTTGGGCCCGTGGATCTTTGCTAGGTCCGCGGGCTTGTAGTTGGGCTCGGTCGTCAGCATCACGTACATCGCGTCATAGAGGCCCTTGAAGTCGTGCGGCGGCGGGGAGAGTCGCGCGTAATCCTTTGGCGCTCGCTCCATGAGATCGACGAAGATCGGGCGTTCGGTGATGCCGGGTATCACCCCGCTTTGATCCATGTTGGCGCCGAATGCGAATAGGCGATCGACGCGCTTTGGGTGTTTCATTGCCATGATCACGCCTTGAATCGCGCCATCGCTCCAGCCTACGACGGAGGCCTTCGGAAGTTTTAGAGCATCCATGACTGCGATGACGTCGGACTCGAAGAGTTCGTAGCTCAACGGTTTGTTGGGGTCGCGGGTGCTGCGGGCATGACCGCGCGTTTCGACCAAAATGACGCGGTAGCCTGCTTTAAGCAGGGCCGGAATTTGGAAGCCGAAATTTTCTGCGCTACCGAATGCGCCATGCAGCAGGACGACGGGTGCGCCTTGGCCGATTGTTGCGTACCAAATTTTTGCGCCGGCATGCGCGACGGTACCTTGCGTATCAAACTTCGGCAGTGGCGGTGTCGGCAGCACCGTTTCCCAAACGGGGCTCGTCCATTTGGCAGGCGCCGGCGGAGCGTGCTCCTTTGTTTGAGGCGCGGGTTCGCCGCAGGCCGCTAGAGTGATGAGACAGAGACCGAGTGCTGCTGCTCGACGCATGGAACTACCTTCGTGATTTTCCCTCAGTATAAGCCAGCGGCGCGATGTATGCGCGAGATTGGCGGATTGGCGAGGTTTCTACGCAGAAACCTGTGCAAGGAGGCCATCGTGCGGCCTTGACTGGGCCTGGCGCGTAAGCGACCTCTTGGCCGTCAAAACTGCCTGCAAGCCCTCTTTGCGTTACTGGCGTCTACGTGGGGTTCGACCACGGGGAAGCGCGGGGAGCCCGGTTTTGGAAGTGCCGCGCGCCTGGGCCGTTCGCTTGCGTCGACCGCAACTCGAAGGAGGCCGCTTATGATCGACTATCGCGCAGCACTTAAGGCGAGCGATCCCGATATCTACGAAACGCTGATCGGCGAAGAACGCCGCCAACGCGAGGGGGTCGAGATGATCCCGTCGGAGAACTACACATTCCCGGAGGTGTATGCCGCGCTGGGCTCTGCGTTCACGAACAAATATGCGGAGGGATATCCGGGGCGGCGCTATTACGGCGGGACCGAGTTCGTCGATGCGATGGAGAATATCTGCCGCGACCGGGCGAAAGCGATTTTTCGCGCGGAGCACGCGAACGTGCAGCCGCTATCCGGTTCGCCGATGAACCAGGCGGTCTATTTGGGCTTCATCGCGCCTGGATCGACGATCCTGGCAATGGAGCTCAGCCACGGCGGGCATCTGACACACGGCGCGCCGGTTTCGCATATGGGCAAGATCTACAATTTCGTTCGCTACAAAACCGATCCCACGGATGGCGCGATCGACTTCGACCACCTGCGTGATGTGGCGCGAAAGGAAAAGCCGAAGTTGGTGGTGTGTGGGTATTCGTCTTATCCGCGCGACTACGACTACAAGCTGTTTAAGCAGGTCGCAGACGAAGTCGGAGCGCTAACCATGGCGGACGTCAGCCACATCGGCGGGTTGATCGCGGGCGGCGTGATGCGCAATCCGATGGACGCGGGCTTCGACTTTATGACAACGACCACGCACAAGTCGTTGCGAGGCCCTCGCGGCGGTATGATCCTTTGCAAGAAGGATCATGCGAAGGGGATCGACCAGTCGGTGTTCCCTGGCCTGCAAGGCGGGCCGCACATGAACCAAGTGGCGGCGACGGCGGTGACGCTGAAACTCGCGGCCGAGCAGCCGTTTAAGACTTACGCGGGCCAAGTGTTGAAGAACGCGAAGGCGCTCGCGGCCGTGCTGATGGATCAGGGCGTCACGCTCGTCACCGGTGGTACGGACAATCACCTTATGGTCATCGACGTCGTGAAGACGTTCAACATCAACGGCGCGATCGCGGAAAAGGCGCTCGACCACGCCGGTATTACGACGAACAAGCAGGTGATCCCGGACGATCCCAACCCGCCGCTGAAGCCTTCGGGCGTTCGGTTGGGCACGCCGGCCGCGACCACGCGCGGCATGAAGGAGGGCGAGATGAAGCAGATCGCCCGCATCATGATCGAGGCGATGAAGAACCACGCCGATCCGAAGCGGCTGGAGGGTTTGCGTCAGGAAACGCGCGTGCTCTGCTCGCGCTTTGCGGTACCGGGGCTCTGAGAGGCATGAGCGGCGTTTGCGTTGAGACGGCGCGGCTCAAGCTTGTGCCGCTCAGCGCGCGCTTCAATGACGATCTACACCGGTTGTTCCATGAGCCGGAAGTGGCGGACTGGCTGTTCCTGACCGGTCCGCCGACGCGAGCGCAACTCGAGGCGCGTACGACGCAGCACGAACAGGTTTGGGCTGAGCGCGGCTACGGGATGTTCGCAGTACTTGAGAAAGCGAACGACAGATTTGTTGCCCGTGTTGGCGCGATGATCACACCAGAGACGGGACGTTTCGAAATTGCGTGGTCGACGATCCGCGATGTATGGGGCAAAGGTTATGCGAGCGAGGCGGCCCGGGCCTCGATCGATTTTACCTTCGCGCATTCGCAGTTGGATGCCCTCGATTGCTACCTCCGGCCCGACAACACGGCTTCGCGTAGGGTGGCGGAAAAGACCGGGTTTCAGTACCAAGACACTCGGTTCTTGTACGAGCGGCCGCTGCGGTACTACCGAGCGCTTCGCAAATAAGCCTCGCGTCGTCTCGAATCGTTGACCGACGCATCGAAACTCGTCCGCGCAAGCGTTCCAGGGACACAGTCCACGGCGAAAGCGAGCTCCCTAACAGGCGTCACAGATTCCACATGCCGCTATTCGTGCGCGCAATATGCAGCTTAGCTTGTCCCTCGTGATTCGATTGCGTTGTTGATTCACTGATTAGGGGAACATCCATGAAAGCGATTTTGTACTCGACGGCATCCGCCGTTGCATTGATGGCGTTTGCCGGCGCGGCGAGCGCGGGCGACGGGTTCTCGGGCGTTGCGCAGTTATCTCTTGGCGGCGGGACGACGGACAGCTCGTCCTTCTTCGGCCCGTCGGATCCGCTCGGCGACCCGTTCTTTTACGTCGGCGAGGCGCGGGGACTTTGGCCGTTGAGCCCGAGCGTGCATCTGCAAGTCGATCTGTTCGCCGAGCAGGTGAACGATATTGCAGACGATTGGGGTTCTACGGACGAGGCGACGACGATCGGTGGCGCGATTCACTTGCTGCACCCGTTCGAGAACCGCGCGCGGTTCGGCCTGGCAGGTTCGATTTGGAGCAATGAAGTGCTCGTGCCGGCCGATAGCGGCCAGGCCGACAACCGCTATGGCTTGGTCGCTGTGGAAGGGCAGTTCTTCGGCACCGACTGGACGCTGATGGGCCAGGCCGGCATCTTCACGGAGTTCGACTGCGACGGCGGCGGCGAGGGCTGTCCGTTGATCCTTGAGGACGGCACCTTCCTGCGAGGCGAGGTCAAGTATTTCCTGTCCGACAATACCGCTTTGAGTCTTGAGGCCGTCCAGATGTGGGGCGGCGTTGACGATACCTTCTTCGGCGGAAAGGCAGCCCGCGTCAGATCGACGGAATGGAACCTGGGTGCAGAGCATCGCTTCGACGATTCGTCGTTCTCCGGGTTCGTCACCCTTTCGCACCAGACCGTGGAGGCCGACTCGTTCTTCACCAGCTCGGCAGAAACGACTTCGGCTTCGATCGGCATCAAATTCTACCTCGATCAAGCGAGTTTGAAGACGAATGACCGGTCGGGCGCGGAACTCAATACGCCAAGGTTCGGATTCGCTCCTGAGTATACTGGTCCGGTCGCGTATCTGCCGGTGCCCTAGTCGACACTCAAAACTGCAGCCTCTGGCGCCCGGGGGAAACTCCGGGCGTTTTTTGTTCATGAAGGCGGCCGTTACGCATCGCCTCGAGTTGTTCCGGGTTCGCCGCCTTCCACGCGATCCAGGCCTCGCGCGTGATGGAGTACAGATGGAGGTCGGTGGCTGCACCGTCTTTTGCAGAGCGCACGTGGTTTTTGAGTGTTTGGTTCAGCGTCCAACCGGTCTTGTCTAGGTATGCGATGATCGCTTTATTCGTCGCGAGAGCCGTCGCTGTCATCACCTTCAGGCCAAGAGTATCGAAGAAGTAGTCACGATAAGGCTGTGAGATTTCTAGCATCACGCCGCGATGCCGGTACTCGGCCTCGCCCACAACAGTGTTCGCGAGATAGCGCCCGATGCGCCAGTCGACCTGCACGGTGACGATTCCGACAAGCAGGTCGTTCGTGCGATCGAATATGCCCAGCAAGATGTTGGAGACTTGGTCGAACGTCCGGATATAGGCGACGATGTCGGCCTTCGTGCGTTTCTGCGGGCCGAGGTTCAGGCCTTCGCGCACGTCCGGTTGCTCGAACCAAGAGGCCCAGCGGTCCGTTGCGTCGTCCACGGTCAGCGTACGGACATAAAGGGTGGGGTGTCGAAATAGATGTCCTTGAGGGCTTAGGCGTGGGTTCGGTGCGACTCATGGGGACCTCCGGCTTGTCAGGCTACACCACCGCGATTGGCGCGGTTTCCGCTCGTCCCAAATTTCCACGGCCAAAACCGCCGAAAACACCGCATTGACCGGGCGGTGGCCGGTCCGTAGGTTCCGCCCTCTTTTGCGAGGCCCTATAGGCCTCTGCGTGGGGCCCATAGCTCAGCGGTAGAGCATCTGACTTTTAATCAGAGGGTCGCTGGTTCGATCCCAGCTGGGCTCACCAAACTCCGGTGCAAAGTGCGGCGACGCTGTCGCGTTTGTCTGTGGCGCCGATCCGTGTGCGTGCTGCACACGTACCTAATGACGCACTTTTTCTTGATGGGTTGGTGAGTGGGCGTGCGGGATAGGCATCGTATGTCTCGCTCAACGGCGGTCTTGCGCCATACGAAAGGACGATCATGAACAGGTTCGTATCACGCCTTTGGCCGACGGTCTTCGCGGTGGCGCTCGCGGGATGTGCGCAGGCGGCAAGTCTGCCGAACCCGAAGGTCGACACAGTCCTTGCGCCTGGACCCAGCCAAACGATCGTGTTCGCCGGTGGGTGTTTTTGGGGCGTTCAAGCGGTGTTCAAACACGTGAAGGGCGTCACGAAATCGACGTCGGGATATTCCGGCGGCGCGGCGGTGACCGCCCAATACGAGATCGTCAGCTCGGGCGCGACCGGACATGCAGAGTCGGTGCAAGTCGTATACGATCCGTCGAAGGTTACGCTCGGACAATTGCTGAAAGTATTCTTCTCCGTCGCGCATGACCCGACTCAGCTCAATTATCAGGGCCCGGATCACGGGACACAGTACCGCTCGGCGATCTTTTTCGCGACAGCTGAACAGCAGCGCGTCGTGCAAAGCTATATTGGGCAGCTGCAAACGGCTCGGACCTTCAGCGGACCGATCGTCACCGAAGTGACGCGGTTGAACGCGTTTTACCCCGCCGAGGCGTATCATCAAGATTATGCCGAACGACATCCGGACCAGCCCTATATCGCGCACAACGACTTGCCGAAACTTGCGGCGCTGAAGAGGCAGTTTCCCGAACTTTATGTGGGCAGCTGAGAAACGGTGGTAGTCTGAAGGTGGTTCGATAGCGAGGGCTGCCGATGAGCGACGTTGGAATTGCCGAGACGCCCGGTGAGACGCGTAAGCCGGCACATGCGCTCATCGTGCGCATCACGCACTGGATCAACGCTTTCGCGATCATCCTCATGATCGGAAGCGGCTGGCGCATCTACAACGCGTCGCCGCTCTTCGGTTTTCGGTTCGACAACATGTTCACGCTGGGCGGGTGGTTGGGCGGCGCGCTGCAGTGGCATTTCGCAGCGATGTGGCTCTTCGTGCTGAACGCGCTGGTCTATCTCATTTACGGTGTCGTATCCGGGCACTTCCGGCGTTCGTTCTGGCCAATCCGACCGCGCGAAGTGCTGCGCGAGCTTCTCTTGGCGCTTCAGCTCAGACTTGGACATGACGCCGGCGCATACAACGCCGTGCAGCGGCTTTTTTATGCAGGCGTCATTGGCGTGATGATCGTCGTATTCCTGTCCGGCCTTGCGATTTGGAAGCCGGTCCAGTTTCAGACACTCGCCGCGCTGATGGGTGGCTATGAAGGTGCGCGCATCGTGCATTTTCTCGCGATGACGGCGATCGTGGGCTTCTTGATCGTGCATTTGAGCTTGGTTGCGATCGTGCCGAGTACGCTGTGGCCGATGATTTGGGGTGGCACACCGCGGGGTCACGATGAGGGTGGCAAATCATGAAACGGCCGATCATTCCCGCGACGCAACCAGAACTTCAGAAGATCGAACGGCGGTTGTTCTTGAAGCAATCGCTCAGCCTCGGCGCGCTGACGCTGCTTACCGGGTGCGACGTATCGAAAGAAAAGCACGTGCGAAGCGTCTTGCAGGCGATGTCACAGTGGAACGACGGGGTGCAGGCGGCGCTGTTCAGTCCGACGCGTCTGGCGCCCGAATATCCGGAGAGCGCGATTACGAAGCCGTTTCCGTTCAATGCGTTCTATCCACGCGACAAGGCGCCGGCGGTGGACGGCACGACCTTCAAGCTCGACGTCGGCGGGCTGGTCAGCGAGCGGCAGTCCTGGACACTCGAACAGCTGCGGGCTTTGCCGCAAAAATCTCAAATTACCCGGCACATTTGCGTCGAGGGGTGGAGCGCGATCGGGAAGTGGGGCGGTGTGCCCTTCCGGCTATTCCTAGAACGCATCGGTGCGGATCTCAAAGCGTCCTACGTCGGCTTCAAGTGCGCGGACAATTATTACACCAGTATCGACATGCCCACGGCGCTGCATCCGCAGACATTGCTGGCGCTCACCTATGCGGACCAGATATTGCCGCGCGAGTACGGCTTTCCCATGAAGCTGCGCATTCCGACGAAGCTCGGCTTTAAGAACCCGAAGCACATCATGGCGATCGAGGTCACCAATACCAATCCCGGTGGTTATTGGGAGGACAGGGGATATAATTGGTTCAGCGGCTCGTAGTGCTTCGCCGCGCGGGGGCCCGTGCATGCAGTCTAAACGCCGTCGCGCAGTCCGCCTGTCGATACTAGTCGCGGCATTCGCACTCTCCGGCTGTGTGACGGCGAGCTTGTCGAATCCCGTCAACTTGCCGCTGACACCTGGTGCGCCTCGAACGCCACCTGCGGCCAAGGACATCGACGGCGATGTCTTAGCGCTTTCGTTCTCAGGTGGCGGTGCCCGCGCGGCCGCGTTCTCGTTCGGCGTGCTTGAAGGCTTGAGCGAGATGCCGCGTGCCGGCGACGGCATGTTGATCGATCACGTGGCCTTCGTCTCCGGCGTTTCCGGTGGCGCAATCACGGCTGCCTATTTCGGTCAGCGCGGCACTATGGGCCTCAGCGGCTTTCGCGCCGCTTATCTCGACAAAGACTGGGCGTCGGAGCTTCACACCAGCCTGGCTTCGCCGTTGAACTGGGCACGCGCGTACGATGGCGCCTTGAATGAACGCGATCGCCTCGGCGATTGGCTAAACGCCGAACTCTACCACGACGGCACGATCGGCGAGTTGTTGCAAGCGAACCGTCCGCGAATCTGGATCAACGCGACCGACCTCTACGCCGGCGTGCCCTTTGCATTCGACCCCATGTATTTCGACGCGCTCTGTAGCGACCTCGCGAGCGTGCGTGTCGCCGACGCGGTCGCGGCCTCGATGTCGGTACCTGTGGTTTTTCGCCCCGTTGTCGTCGCGTCCTACGCCGATCATTGCAAAGGACCGCTGCCCGGTTGGGTTGCGAAAGCTGCGCGCGACCGGGAAACGCCGGAACTCATGCGCACGACGGCGCGCGCCTTCGAATCCTATCGCGACCCTGGGCAGGTGCGGTTCCTGCACCTCGTCGACGGGGGCGTTGCGGACAATTTCGGCCTTTCCTCGCTCGTCATGATGCGGCGCGCGGCGACGACTCCATACGCGCCGTTCACGCCGCGGGACGCCGTGCGCGTGCGGCGCATGACGTTCCTCGTCGTCAACGCAGAGCAAAATCCTTCGGGTGATTGGGCACTGACGCAGAAGGGCCCGGGCGGGGCCGATACGCTTACCGCCGCCATGGACGGCGCGATCAACGTGAACAAGCGCAGGTCCTACGACACTTTTCGCGACGTGATCGCAGGTTGGGAACGCGATGTGCGCCGTTATCGCTGCGCTCTACCGAAGTCGGAGGCCGCGCGTTTGGCTACTGGGATCAAGAATTGGGACTGCCGCGACGTTCACTTCAAAGTCGACATGATCTCTTTCGCCGACCTGCCTGGCGATCAAGGCAAGCGCCTTGGGGCCGTGGAAACCCGCGTGAGCCTGCCCGCCGAGACCATCGACGCGCTGATCGCGGGCGGTAGGCAAGCCGTCAAAGCCAATCCGGCCGCGCGCGCGTTGGGGCGTTAGAACGAGCCATGCGCGGCGATTGCTGATACTTGTCGATGCGGCGGGCATGACGGGGCCCCAAAATCCACTTGTTTTCTCTCACGATAGGCGTGCTGGATCGCCTAAAGACAAGGCGAAGGGCACGCCTTGGCCGGTTTTGTGAACTCGGTTGCATTCTACGCGGCCACAGCGATTGTGGCAGCTATGAAAAGTTCGATTGCTAACTGGTGGTGGCTGGCGGCGCCAATCGTTGGCGCTTTGACCGTCGTGGCCGGACTTCTTGTCGATGTCGCGGGTGCCCTCGCGTTCCCGTTCGTCGCGGTTCTTGTGGTCACGGTGCTGGCTGCGGTCCACCATGCCGAGGTGGTTGCGCATCGGATCGGCGAGCCGTTCGGCACTTTGGTGCTGGCGGTCGCTGTTACGGTGATTGAGGTGGCGCTGATCGTTTCGGTTATGATCGGCGCGCCGGAGGCGAAAGCTGGGTTGGCCCGCGACACGGTCTATTCCGCCGTCATGATCGTTTGTAACGGCATCGTGGGTCTCAGCCTGTTATCGGGAGGTGCGCGGCACCACGAGCAGGGCTTCCATCTGCAGGGCGCTAGCGCCGCGCTCGCCGTACTTGCGGCGCTCACCGTGCTGACCATGATCGTTCCGAACGTGACGGTGAGCGCTCCCGGGCCGAGCTTCAGCGATGCGCAACTGGTCTTCGCCGGCATCGTTTCGCTCGTGCTCTACGGTTCGTTTGTGTTCGTGCAGACGATCCGACATCGCGATTATTTCTTGCCGGTAGAGACCGAGGCGGATGAAGAGGCCCATGCGACGCCGCCCAGCGACCGCCAAGCGATGCTGAGTTTAGGGCTGCTCGCGGTTGCTCTGGTAGCCGTGGTCGGCCTTGCGAAGGTGCTAACGCCCGCGATCGAAGCTGGACTTGCGGCCGGGCAGGCGCCCGAGAGCGTGCTCGGCATTGTCATTGCCGGGATCGTGCTGTTGCCAGAAGGCGTTGCGGCACTCCGCGCAGCGCGCGCGAACAGGCTTCAGACGAGCCTGAACCTCGCGCTCGGTTCGGCCCTTGCCAGCATCGGACTGACGATCCCCGCCGTTGTCGTGCTGGCGCTTGCGTTCGATTTTCCATTGCAGTTGGGGTTGGGCGTCAAAGATTCCGTGCTTTTGCTTCTCACGCTTATGCTCGGCGTCGTGACGCTCGGGACCGGACGCACGACGGTACTGCAGGGGATCATCCACCTCGTCGTGTTCGCGGCCTTCGTATTCTTTGCGTTCGTGCCGTGAGCGCTATCGCGCGCGACCTTGATTGGCGCCGTTGCCTGCTCTCGCGGCAAACTTGGTCGGGTCGCCAGCCCATTCCCAGTGCCACGGTTCGAAGACGTAGTTGACGAAGCCGAAGCGGGCGGCATTTGCGACCAGCCAGCGGTAGGTGGGGGTCTCCGATTGGAAGAGGCGGTTCTTGTCATCCGAGCTAACGGGAGAGAAGCCCGGTGCGGCGCCGACGTAGAGGTCAATGGCGGTTCCGGTCCGGTGGGCAGAGCAGCGCGCCTTGGCGATGCCGTTGCACTTGCCGCCGGCGCAGCGTTCGGCGTCGTACTCCGGCGAGCGGTAGGCGGAGACGATCGTCAGCATCTGTTTGTCGCGTGCGATGCGGCGGTCTTCGGTGCGTGCGGCGGCGATCATACGGCGGAGCGCTTTGAGCGCGTCCTCGTCCAGCTCCGTCTGTTTGCCCTGCCAGCCTTCGACGATCTTTGCGTCCGCGAGATCGCGATCTGCGGCGGGTGTCGGGCAGCTTCCTTCGGAGAATGCGGCGATGAAGGGGCGTGCGCCTTGCCAGGCTTGCTTCATCGCGACGAGTGTCGCGTCATCCATTGCGCCTGTGGGGCGCACGCGATTGTGCGACTGCCACTTTGCGAGTTGGCCGGCAAAGCGCTTCGTGTTCGGAGCGCAGGCGGTGCCGATCGTGCGGCCCACTTGCGCCGCGTAGATGCGCCATCCGGTTTCGGGTCGGCCGAAGGGCTTAAGCTCTGCGGTATCGAGCGTCGTTGCGTTGCTTGTAGCACTGGCTTCGTAGCGCGGGCCGTAGTCGCAGCTTGGGTAGAGCAGGGCGATGCGATCGGGTGTCGCTTCGCCGGCACCGAACCAGGTGACGATGAGGCTTGCGCTGACGAACGTGGCGAAGAACGTTTCCATCGAAGTCTCACACCGATGACATGCTGGCTCTAACCGAAATTACCTGCAGCGTGGCGTGAAACATTCGCAATGTCGGCTCGTGTTTACCACCTGCGTTTGTGCGCAGGTGTTTGGAAACGCAACGCTCGCGTTAGCCCTTCGGCTTGGACCGTTTGGCCGTTTTCTTGGCGCGTGGTGGCGTGGATTCGGCGGTGCGAGGGGGAGGCGTGATCGATGCGGCCTTTTCGCCGACGTGTTTGACCGGCGTGTTGAACCCGCAGATGTCCAAGTTCTTGGCGACGCGCTTGTAGAAATCCGGCGCAGGGTTGCGTCGTTGGGCTTTGAAGTCGGCGAATTCCTTTGACGTCGTGTCCATCACTTCGATACGCGGGCGGTCGGATTCCGACATGTCGGCGGCCATGCGGACGCGCACTATCGGATCGCGGTCGTCTTCGTCCTTGATCGCGCCGCTGTCGACCTTCGGATCGCCGCGCTGCAGCTTTTGCACGTACTGCATGCCTTCGAGCACGCGCCCGAAGGCGGTGAGGTTTCGATCGAGGCGGCGGGGTGCATGACCGATCGGAATATAGAATTCCGTGCTGCCGGTATTGGGATCCGAGTCACGCGCCATCGCGACCGTTCCTGGGCAATGCAGAATCCACATGCGCCCGTCGTCCCAATCGCGACCAATGGGGAAGCCGTCGATGTGGCCCACTTCCTTGGCGAACAAGTCGGGCGAGCCCAGCGGCGTGAAGGGGGTTTTTCCAGTGATCTTCTGATCGAATTCAGCGGTCAACGGCGGCCATTCGGGCGTCTTCTTATCGTCGCCTTCACCGATGCCTCCTTGGGCGACGAAGCCGTCTATGACGCGGTAGAACTCTTGTCGTCATAGAAACTTCGCGCGGACCAGGGCGCGGAAGCGCTCCGCGTGTTTGGGTGCAAGGTCGGGCGAGAGTTCGATCAAGACGCGGCCGTATTTGATGTCCATGACGACCAGATTTTCCGGATCGACCTCGCGCCATTCGTCGGGCACGCGCGGCTGTTGTCATAATTCCGGCCGCGAACGCCGCCAGCAAAAACAAACTTGCGCATCGTGTCCCCGCGTGGCCGCGCAATATAGCGGTTCACGTCCAGGTCTCGAACTCGTTGACGATCTCGTGCTGTTTGCAAAAGTCGCGCAATTCGGTCACCGCTTGCAACCGGCCGCCGAATTTATCCCGTAGCAATACGCCGCCAGTTTTGCGACTTCAGCCGGTGGCACGGTGACCCAAAACTCGTACTCGTCGCGTCCGAACGTCAGTTTTGCCGTCGCGCCCTTGTCGTAGGCGTGCATCCGGATGGCGCCGTCAGCCTGGACTTGCAGTCGAACTGATCGGAACTCCGGCCTTCTTGCCGCGCAATTTCAATATCTTCGCTGGCCATGATTTGCCTGCCGTACTTGCCAGGGGTTGGTCGTATCGTGTGCCTAGACTACCAGCGGTCGTAAGGCATCCGAAATTGCCAGTTCGCGGGACTTTCGTGTGGTAAAGGCCGCCCGTATGATGAACGCCGTTGAGTCGGGGAGGAAGTCGATGAAAGTTTCACGCGCAGCTCTGTTGATTGCGGTCGCCGCGATGGTGGCGGGACCGGCGATCGCTGCCAAAAAGAAAGCGGCGCCCGCGCCGAAGTGCATCAAAGACAAGGTCTTGAGCGCGTTTCAGATGCGCATGCTGCAGACCGAACTCGTGGTCGGTGCTCTGTCGTGCAAGATGACCCCGCGGTACAACGAATTCGTGACTGCGTATCGCCCTGATTTGATGACCGCGCACAAGACGATGATGAAGTATTTCGGGCGGGAATCTCGACTTGAAGACTACAAGTCGCGGACCGCGAACGAGGCTTCTCAGCGCAGCCTCGCGAACATCACCGAATTCTGCAACTATTCCTCTGCGCTTTACGACAGGCTGCTTGGGCCGGAGAAGATTAAGCTGGTCGACTTTGCGATGGGCGAGCCGGTCGCAAACCGTCATGGCCAGGACGTCTGTGGAACGCCTGCGCTGGTCACGGCGTCAACCACGGGCAAAGTCGTGCCGATGCCGCGGGCGAAGCCTGAGGTGGCTGGAACGCCCGTAGAAGTTCCTCGCTGAAGCAGCCACAACGGCGCCAACACCACCCGCGCAACAGTAATAAGCCTCACGAAAACAAAGGGCGCGTCCCGCTGGGGCGCGCCCTTTTCTTTGCCGGTCGACGCCGGATCAGTTCAGGTTGATCAGAGCGGCGGTTGCGCGCTTCCATTTCGCGGTCGCCAGTCTGGACACTCAGCATCGTTTCGCCCTTGCCGCTGGCCGAGATCGAGTTCGCGGGAATGCCTTCGCTTACGAGCGCTTTCTTCACGTTGCCCGCACGGCGGTTCGAGAGGCGCATGTTGTATGCGTTCGAGCCGACGGTGTCGGTGTGGCCGGTGACAAGGATCTGCACGTAGCCGTCGTGCATAGCGACGGCTGCCGCTTCGCGCACGACTTGCATGGCGTTCGCGTTCAGGTTCGCCTTGTTGAAGCCGAAGTAGATGATGAACTGACGCGGTGCGGGCGCAGGTGCGGGCGGCGGCGCGCTCATCACCGGTTGCGGTTCCATCGGTTCGGCGTCTGCCTGCAGGTCGAAGCGCAGACCGACTGTGACCGTGTGGTTCTCGTTCTCGAATTCGATCGCGGGTGCGCCGAAGCGCGCAAATTGCGGATCCTCACTGGTCATGAAGCGATACGTGAGGACGAAGTCCAAACGGTTCGTCGTTCGCGTCAGCTGGACGATTGCCTGAGCCGCGAAGACCCAGTCGTCGTTGTCGCGCAGCGCGAATGGCGTGTCGGCTTCGACGAAATTGCCGCCGACGCCAACGCCGATCGAAAGGGCGGTGCGGTCGGAGATGTCGATGTCGTGAACGAAGTTCAGCATGTGGGTGAATTGACTAACTTCACCCCAATTGCCGGGTACGCAAGGTCCGCCGAAGCTGATGCAATCGACGTCGTTTTGGCGCCAACCGCCTTCGAGCTCAAGGCGCCAGTTGGTTTCCCAGCGATAGCCAACTTCTACAAAAGCGGCCCAGCCGCACTCGAACTCAGCTTCCCAATTGACGGGCCCCACGCCGACCAGATCGAGGTCTGCATCATCGACCCAATTCACGCCGCCCTCGAGGCCGACGTACCAACCCTGGGGCCGATGGCCGGCCGACGCTTCGCTCGTGACGAGCGCATAGATCGACAGCCCCAAGGCCGAAGCCAGCAGCGCATTCTTCAACATGGATAGTCCCCCAAATTCACCCAGCGGGCAGCAGCTCTTTCCTTTGCCGCTACACCGGGGTCCCCGGGAACGAATCAGCAATATGGGGGTGCACGGGTCAAACGAATCCGAGAGATTCGCTTAACTTCAATGGGAAGTGTGCCCCCAAAGACAAAGAGCGGCCCTTGCGGGGCCGCTCTTCTGCATCCTTCGGTTGAGGAAGGGGGAGCGTGGTTAATTCAGATCGATAGTCGCCCGCCGGTTTTGGGGTTCTTTTACGCCGTCCGCAGTCTGGACCAGAAGCTCAGTTTCGCCGCGCCCAGTGCTCGTAATCGACCCATTTGGGATGCCCTGGCGCACCATCTCGGCGCGAACAGTGTTCGAGCGGCGTACCGACAGGCGCTGGTTATAGGAGTTCGAGCCCACGGTGTCGGTATGGCCCGTGATCAGTATCGAGGCAGAACCGCCTTCCTTGGCGGACGCGACGGCTTCGGAAATCACGCGCTGAGCTTCGGCGGTCAACGTGTATTTGTTGAACCCGAAGAACACGATGAATTGGCGCGGTGGGCCACCTGCGACCGGCGGCGGTGTGGAAGGTCCCGGCGGGGGGGCGACGTAGGGTGCCTCGGGCGCTTCCAACGCGTAGCGGATGCCGAACGTCGCCGCATGCTTGCCGTAGTCATCACCGGAGAGCGTTCGGGTGTTGGGGCCTGGGAAGACCAAGCGGTAATCGGGTTCCATGACGCGTAGATAGCGGTAGTCGATGAACAACTGCGTGCGCCGGGTGACCATGTAGTTGATGCCGGCGATGCCTTGGTAGGCGAAGTTCCAAGTGTCGTCCTCAGCGGTGCCGAGGCCCGCCAGGGTCAACTCTGTGTTTGAGAAGTCTCCGCCTGCGCCAACACCGAGCGAGAGCGCGAGCTTGTCGGTGAGCGAGAGGTCGTAAAGCGCGTTGACCATTCCGGTCGCTTCCCAGAGCGTTCCGGCCGAACCTGCAATCGGTGCGCCGACTGCGTTCAGATAACTTTCAAGATCGTTGTCGCGGTAGCCCGCTTCGAATTCGAGGCGCCAGTGGTTCCAGCCGTAGCCTACTGTGGCGAGGCCCAGCCAACCGGTCTCGAACGTCGACGTCCGAGCCGAGCCATTGTTGGTGTGGGACCAATCATCGACCCAGCTGGCGCCGCCTTCTAGGCCTACATACCAACCGTCGATTTGTGCGGCGACTGCGTTCCCGGCAAGCGTCAAGACGAACGCCGTGCCGAGCATGGCTGCTCTGAGAGTCATAAGACACCCCTTTCAGTGTTGTTATTGCTGACCACCGCACGCGCGGTGGCCGCCCCTTCTTTTTCGATTCCGGGGTGCCGCTGTTTGGGGCTCCAAGTCAAACACAAGGATTCGTTGGTGTTGCATTCCGCAGAATTCCAACCAAAACGAAAACGCGAAGAGCGGGCCTAGGCCCGCTCCTCGACTCCCGGTTGTTGGCTTTGGCCGCGATTCGCGACCGAATCGCCCGCGTTACTTCATGTCGATGGTAGCGCGGCGGTTCTGCGGTTCCTTCACGCCGTCGCCGGTGCGCACCAAGAGGTCGCCTTCACCGCGGCCTTCCGTGGTGATGCTGGCTGCCGGAATGCCGTTCTGCGCCAGAGCTGCACGAACTGCGCTGGCACGACGCTCGGACAGGCGCTGATTGTAGGCGGGCGAGCCGGAGCTGTCGGCGTGTGCCACGATGTGGATCGCAGCAGCACCGAAGTCTTTTGCAGCACCAGCGGCATCGCCAACAACGCGCTGCGCCTCCGGCACGAGGTCCGCACTGTCGAGACCAAAGAACACGATGAATTGGGGCGGCGCCTCCGGAGCGGGCGGCGGGGGAGGGGCGGCAGGCGGCGGTGGCGGCGCTTTCGGGGGCTCGGCGCGATCACCTTCGAAGGCAAATCGCAATCAAAAGGTCGCGGTGTGTTTGCCGAGGTCGCCAAGGAACGATGTTTGCTGCACCGTGTTCGCAGCGATGGCTGCGGTGTATTCCGGTGCGTCGGCATGGAGATAGCGGTAGTTCACGAACAGCTGGGTCTGATCGCCGATCGCGTAGCTCAGCCCGGCGATGCCCTGATAAGCAAAGACCCATTCGTCATCGTCGAAGCCGAGCGCATCGACGCTGAGGTTCGCTTGGTCTGCGCCGACACCGCCACCGATTGTCAGCGTCAAACGCTGACCTAATGGGATGTCATAGAGCAAGTTTGCCATTACCGTGAATTCGCTGAGGTCGCCGCCCGTCGACAGCGCACCGGGGACGGGTGCGATTTCACGCAATCGTTCTATTTCATTGTGACGGTAGCCCGCTTCGAGTTCGGCGCGGAAATTGTTCGAGAACGCGTAGCCCAACGTGCCGAAAATCGCCCAGCCCGTATCGAAGCCGGCGTCGTATGTCGCGCTTGTCGTAATCACGTTTGTCACGGCCGTCGCTTGGAAGAACCGCTCGCTGCCGACCCAGCCCGCGCCGCCTTCGATGGCGGCGTAGGATCCGCGCAATTCACCCGCGCTTGCGTGCGATACGAGCGCCAAAGTGGCAGCGCCGGCGAGCAGTGTGTGTTGAAGTTTCATCCTGGTTCCTTGGACTGGGTAGAGACGGCGAATCTTGCCACCGAGCGTCTGGAACCGTTTTCGCGCGATTAGGCTTAAGCATCTGTAAATTGCCGCGACCACACTCGTGTAGTGCGAGAGGCGGCTTTTGCGGCCGCCCCTCACACCACACGGAGGATAGTTCACTTCAGTCCAGAGATAGTCCCACTCAGGTAGTGGCGTTAGTTCAGATCGATGGTTGCGCGGCGGTTCTGCGGTTCTTCACGCCGTCGCCGGTTTGGACCATCAGTTCGGTTTCGCCGCGGCCGCCAGTCGAGATCGCGCTCGCCGGGATGCCGTTGCCGACCAAGCCATCCTTCACGGCCGCCGAGCGGCGCATCGAGAGTGCTTGGTTGTAGCTGTTCGAACCGACGGTGTCGGTGTGGCCGACGACCATGATCGAGGCCGAGCCGTAGTCTTTCGTTGCCGCCGCTGCGTCAGCAACGACGCGTGCCGCTTCGGCCGTCAGATTCGACTTGTTGAATCCGAAGAACACGATGAACTGCTTCGGCGCGCGCGGCTGTGGTTGCGGTTGCGCCTTCGGCATTTCGGGTGCGCGATCGGATTGCAAGTCGAAGCGCAAGCCAAGCAGAAGCGAGTGTTCGGTCTTCTCGACTTCCCAAGTTTCGAACGGGTTCGCCGGCGAAACCATTTCCGCGTCGTCGTTCCACATGAAGTGGTAGTCGGCAAAAGCCTGCCAGCGATCGGACAAGCGATATGCCACTTGCGCGATCAACTGCGCCGCAATCACGTAGTCGTCGCCGTCGAGACCTGAAGCGGGCGGGTCGAATCTTCCGTCCGTGAGCACGATGAGATTGCCGCCGACGCCAGCGCCGAGCGAGGCTTCCCATTGGCCGCCAAGGTCAAAGTCATAAAGGATGTTGACCATTTGGGAGAGTTCCCAAACTTGCGTGCCCTGGTCTGGGAAGCAGCGTCTGGAGCAACGGCCATCCGAGTCATTGTCGCGATAAGCCGTCTCGAATTCTGCGCGCCAGCGACCCCAGTCGTATCCGATGGCACCGGCGACGACAAAGCCGTCGCTCCAGCTCATCGCGTTGACGTCATCAACGACACCGGTATCGATTTCGGTGATGTCGCCGTCTTGAAGAAAATTCCAGCCCGCCCCCAGGCTCATATACCAGCCCGTGGCTGCGCTGGCGCTGGACGCAAGCGCCAGGGCCGAGGCCGCAAGTAATGTCGTTTGTAGTTTCATGGAAAGTATCCCTCCTTCGCGTGGTGTTCCACGGATGCAGGGAAATGGTTAATAAGTCGTTAATTCGACCCAACATGTAGTGCAGAGCGATCTAGATATTGTGTCCGCAGAGCAACAGGTGGGCTCACGAGCCAAGCGTCGACAAAGAAAAAGGGCGGGTCACTGTGACCCGCCCTTCGAACTTAGAGTCGCTGGGTCGATTAGTTGATGTCGACCGTAGCGCGGCGGTTTTGCGGCTCTTTCACGCTGTCGCCGGTCTGCACCATGAGTTCCGACTCGCCCTTGCCGGAGGTCGAGATCGCGCCTTCCGAGACGCCCTTACCAACGAGGTTGGATTTGGCGGCGTTCGCACGGCACTCAGAGAGCTTCTGGTTGTAGCTGTTCGAGCCGACCGTGTCGGTGTGACCGACGATGCGGACCGATGCCGAACCGTTCGACTTCGCCGACGCTGCAGCTTCGCTCAACACCGCATCGGCTTCAGCCGTGATGTTGCACTTGTTGAACCCGAAGAAAATGATGAACGTCTTCGGAGCGGGCGGCGGCGGTGGCGGCGGCGCAACGATGACCGGTTCAGCCGGCGGATCGTTGTAGCCATAGCGCAGGCCGAGCGAGATCGAGTGCTTGGTCAGCTCCAATTCGGATTCCGTTTCGACCGGAGCGCCCGGGAACGCAATCGTCATGTCCGCATCACGGATCCATGTGTAGCGGTAGTTCAACAACAGATCGGTGTGCTGGGTCAGACGGTAGGTCAGGCCGACGAGGCCTTGAGCCGCAACTTCCCACGATTGGGCTTTGACGCTGCCGAATTCGAGACGCGGATCGTCCATGCCGATACCGGCGCCGACGCTGATGCCGAGGCGATCAGAATGGAATTTGAAGTCATAGACGGCGTTGACGAACATCGACCACTCGGTCAGTTCGCCGTCGAGCACGCTGTTCGCCACGACGTCGTTTTGGCGGTAGCCGAGTTCACCTTCGATGCGCCAATTCGAATTCTTCAGCGCATAGCCGACCGTGCCGAGTGCACCCCAACCAGCGTCGAATTCGATCGGGTTCAAACCCGAACCCAACAGTGCGCTGTCAGGAATGCTGACCCACGCGCCTTCGAGACCAACGTACCAACCGTCGCGGTCGTAGCCGGCGTTTGCAACGCCGACCGAAAGCGCCAACGCAGACGCTGCAATCAATAGTTTCTTGAAACCCATCGCACCCCTCGCAAGAATTACCAGTTCGCCCAATATTGAGAGCGTGCGACTCCCGTCTTCGCACGCAGGCCGAGCTTGTGGGGCAGAGTACTCGCGACGCGCGTGATCGCGTACAAGATAACGATCCGGACCGAACCCTAACGGTGACTATTTGCGGGATTGTTGCGAAGCGAGCACATTGTGCGGTAGGGTTTTGTCACACGTGAGGGGCGAAATTTCCCGGTTTTTCAATGATTTGGCTGTTGTTAACCAAGTGCTCCAGACTTTGCCTTGGTCTCGGGCGCGGAGGCTTGGAGGTTGCGGATGCTCAACCCTGACCTGAATACCCGCACGCTCGCCAGCGAGTTCGCAGGGCGGCGCAGAATACAAATTAGCAATGCTCTTGAGGCCGCGGCTGCTGAGCGGATTTCCGAGGTTTTGCAGCGCCATACCAAATGGATGCTCGCGTTCAATCGGGGCAGCGAAGCCCATACCCTTAGCCAGGAACAGCTTGGCGCGATGGGCCGTGCGGGCGTCGCAGAGTTGATGAATGAGTGCATACGCAATGCACAGAACGGCTTTCAGTACGTCTACTCAAGCTATCCGATCGTCGATGCGATCGTGAACCGGCGCGATGTGGGGCATCCGCTGCATGGCGTGATCGAGGCGATCAACGCGGCGCCGTTTCGGCAGTTCATCGAACAGGTCACGGGCGTTACGGGTCTGGTGAAGGCCGACGGTCAGGCCACACTCTATTCGCGCGGCAATTTCTTGACCTTTCACAACGATTTCGACGCGCGCAACAAGCGCCGGATCGCCTATGTGCTGGGGTTCACGCGAAAGTGGCGGCCTGATTGGGGTGGTCTGCTTGAGTTTTATGACGCCCAAGGCAATGTCGAATGGGGCCTCGTACCGCGTTTCAACGTGCTGAATCTCTTTGAGGTGCCGACGAACCACGCGGTGACCTATGTGCCGCCGTTTGTGCAAGAGAGCCGGTACAGCATCACCGGTTGGTTTTCCGTCGCATAACCCGATCATGCCGGCACGACGTCGAAAGCGACCGTCAAGCGTTCGCTGTCCGATTGGAATGGCACGGTCCCGTGCCAGAAGTACGAGGGGAACAACACAAGGTGCCCGATTTGCGGTTGGACGAGGCGCCCAATCTTTTCCTCGGCGCCAAGCTGCAAATTCGTTTCGCCCATTTTGAACCAGCCGGCGTGGGCGGTGGCGTTGGCGGTGTCGGGCGGCAGATTCACGTAGTAGGCAGAACTGATCCAGCCTTGCGGATGGATGTGATTGGTGTGAAAGCCGCCTTCGTGCAGGCATACCGACCAGGAACCCGCGAACGTGAACTTCTTGGCTTTGCGGGCAAAGAAAGGGTGCGCCGGGTCGTCCGGCATCTCAGCGATATAGCGGGTAATCGCCTTCTCGATTTGCGCGCGCAACAGTTCGACTAAGGGCTCGTTGCGTCCAAACAATGCGCCGAAGGTCTGCGTGCCGCCGCGTAAGGTTTGGTCGGTCGGGTGGTTCTTGGTGGCGTGAAGCGTGCGCAGCCGTTCTGCAAGGGCAATGTTGAACGCGCCTTCGTCGGCAAATCCTTCAGGCGGATCGATGCGCAACACCTTGGCGATTGCAGCGAAATCCGCCAAAAGGTCGTGGCGCGCGTCACCGAGGATCTGCAGCGCCGTGGTGTGCATGGCCAGAATGCCCTGATCGAAGGGGAAGCGAGCAAGGGCCGCGGTGCTGTTGTCGAGCGCTTCGGCATGGCGACGGGCCTTCAATAACGTCTCGAGAAAGCTCTGATTGTACGCCGCGACTTTGGGTGCGCTGTCGCTTACACGGCGGTGATACGAGATGGCTTGCTCGAAGTCGCCGCTCATCGACCAGGCGCGC
>JBGAPZ010000036.1:0-41924 GCA_044220975.1 Micropepsaceae bacterium
TTGAACGTTTTCAGCAAAGGCGACGACATCGTCGTGATCGCCGAAGCGCCTGGCGTTAACAAGGCCGATCTCACCGTCGAAGCGAAGGGCAACACCGTGCGCGTGTCGGGCACCAAGACGGTGACCTACGGCGAACGCGCGAGCCTGCACCGGCGCGAGCGCGGCGAGGGCCGCTTCGACCGCACGATTACGCTGCCCGTCGAAATCGACGCCGACCGCATCAAGGCGGAGTTCCGCGACGGCGTGCTGGCGCTCTATCTGCCGCGTGCCGAAAGCGCCAAGCCGCGCTCGATCAACATCACCTGAGCAATTGGAGACACACGAGATGAGCAAGTCCTCGCAATCCCTGTCCGTGCAGGAAAAGAAAGAGGTGGCGAGCAGCGGCGAGAAGACGATCCCCGCCCGCACCTTCACGCCGGCCGCGGACATCTTCGAAACTCACGACGCGCTGACCGTCATGCTGGAAATTCCCGGCGTCGAAAAGAAGGACCTCGACGTCCAGCTCGAGAACGACCTGTTGCGCATCGAAGGCCGCATCGACTTCAAGAAGTACGACGGGCTCGAGCCGCTCTACAGCGAGTACAATGTCGGCCACTTCGCGCGCTCGTTCAGCCTGTCGAGCCAGATCGACGCCAAGCGCATCACGGCGGCGCTGGAGGACGGCGTCTTGACGTTGACGCTGCCCAAAGCGGAAGAAGCGCGCCCGCGCCGGATCGCGATCACCTGATCCGCACGCACACGTCATGGCCAGGTCCCGCCTTCGCCATAAGGGCTTCAGCGGGCAGGAAAACCCGGCCATGACGACGTCGGTTGGTGCTGATATACGAGCGCATCGCGGCCTTACGGGGGATGCGCCTTGAGAACAATCGTGCTCGCAGTCTTATCGTTGGGCGTCGCGCTCGTGGCGAACGCGGAAGCGACGCCGGATCCGAAATTGGCGCGGGGCGCGGCGGTGAAGCTCCTCGGCTACAACCCGGAAGCTTCCGCCGCGAACGAGTGCGAAGCTCGTGCGAACGCTGCACGCCTCGTGCGCGTGGCGCTCCTGAAGGCAGCACCCGCAGCAGAGCGCGTGCAAACGCATCTGGGCGTCGCCGGTCTCGTCGGCGCCGCGCGCGCGATCTGCCCCGCGGCGTCCGCGCCGGAGCCGCTCGCCCCCTTCGCCGCGGCGAACGAAAAGCTCGACCAGGCAACGTGCGACGCCGCGGCGGCCGCCGTCGCTACCAACGGCAAGCCCAGCAAAGCGCTCGACGAACTGATCGACAACGCGCATCCCGATCTTGCCGCCGGCTACGCCGACGGCCTCGCCGCAGAGCTCACGTCCCTCGCCAAGGCTTGCTACGATCACATGCAGGCGTGGTCGCGGCTCGAGGCGCAGGCGCAAATGCTCACGCGCAAGGCAGAGGTCATCCGCGGGCTGAAGCCCTGCACCTTGTGGCGCCGCGCCTTCAACGCCGAATTGAGCATCGCAAACACGGTCGGCGAAACCAAAGGCCGTGGCCCGGGCCTCGTTTATCTGAAGGGCAAGCCCATGTACGCCCTCGCCGGCTCGCGCGCGCTCTGCATCGACGAGGTCGGCCGCTCGCTCGAGCTCACAAACTACAAACTCACCGAAGACCTGATCACCGCGCTGCCGGAGAAGCCTGTAAAGCAAGCCCCATGACGGCCGCCACACCGCCGCCGCAATTCGCGCTCACCCTTTGCACTTCATCCGCAAGGGAGGGGCTGCACCCATGCGTAAGCTTCCGGTTTGGCAAACGTTTGCCAGCGCCGTCGGATTCGTCGCCGGCAACTATTTCACGCTTCTGCGTCTGACCTGGCTGCCGTTCGTGGCGCTGCTCGCGGTGACGCTGGTCGTGACCCCGTATTTCGCCGAAACGGCGCTGCGCTCGCTCGGGCCCGTGCGCCACGACCCCACGCTGATCTTCCAAAATCTCGACAAGCTTCTCTTCCTCGAAGGTGCCGTCGCGCTGCTGCAGGCGATCGTCATCGCCGCGGTCGCCGTCGCCATCCACCGCGTCATCCTGTTCGGCGACCGGCGCGAGGGACAGTATTTCTCCTTCGCGTTCGGTTGGACCGAACTGCTCTACGTCATCATGGGCGCGCTCTCGTTCTTGGGCGCCCTGGCGCTCATGGGCGTCATCATCGCGCCGGTCGTCGCGCTGATCGCAGGCGGCAACTTCGCCGCCTTCTTCGCCGAGTTCGAAAAATTTCCGGCGAACGTGATCGCCCTCGTACGCTCCGGCGCGATTGCGCCCTTGTTGTTCGCCTATCTCGTCGGCTGGATCGTGCTGCTGTACTTCTTCCTGCGCTTGAGCGTCTGGCCGCCGGCTGTGGTGGCAACACGAACGCTGGCGCTCGGTCAGGCGTGGCAGCTTACGCACGGCAACGCGCTCAGGATGCTGGGCCTCTTCGCGCTCGCGGTCTGCGCGCTCTATGTGGTCGCAATCCCGTTTGCCATCGGCGTCGGCGCCTTCGCACTCACGCACCGCGATGCGCTCGAGTCTTTGCGCGACGCGGGCGGCCCACTGGAGGCGCAGCGCATGCTGCGCGACGCGATCGGCCCCTATCTGCCGATCCTCGCGCTCGTGCAGCTCTTGGTCTACACGGCCGTCACCGGCCTGATGGTCGCCCTCGTCAGCTTCGCCTACAAGGCGTTGAACGGCGTCCCCGCCAACGAACCGCTGCCGGCGTAAACCTGGCCCTCAGGCATAATCCGGCAGCGTCAAGCGAACGCGGACACTGGGTCCAAGTGCCATATCCGCGATCGCGGGAATGCACATCGCCCACGTCACGGCGTTGCGTAAGCAAAGACCCAACCGCGTGCGCGGCGCGAACGCGAACCGGCGCGCCGCATCTTGCTTTTCGTCGATGAACGACCCGCCGCTTCACGCAAGTCGCAGCCGCGACACGCATTGCTTGACCGGCAAATCGGCAAAGTGCGCAAAGCGCGCACGTCCGATATGCGCGACGTACCCGTCCGGCCGGATGAAAATGCGCATGCCGTCCGGCGTCACAAGCTCCGTGGCGTGCGGCCCGCGCATGCGTTCGAACAAGCGGCCGCCGTCGTCGAGCCGCATGTCAGGCATCCTGTCCCCCGGATGGAGCCCGCCGTACGCTTTGCCCGAAGCCAACGGCCCGCCGCGATAGTTGAGCGACAACTGGTCCGTCGCTGCGCCCCGCCGCGTCGATCCGCTGACGTGTAACCGTTTGCTCAACCCCAACACCGCGGCCGCGACCGGCAGCCGCTCCGCCTCGTACGTGTCGAGCAGCGCTTCGTCCCCGCTGCGCACGACGTGTCCAAGCTTCCAGCCCAAATTGTAGGCGTCTTGTACGGCGGTATTCAGGCCCTGCCCGCCCGCAGGCGGATGCATGTGTGCGGCATCACCGGCGAGCAGAACGCGCCCGACACGAAAGCGATTCACCATACGCACGGCCGGACGATAGGTCGATCGCCACGCGACGCGGACAACACGGTAGCCGGCGACCTTCTCGACCGCGGCCTCAACCCCGTGCGTCACCGCCGCAGACGGCGCCGTGAACTGAAACAGATTCGTGCGTGCCAGCGGACAGAGACCGATCATGCCACCCGTCGCGAACGGCCAAATATGCCAATCGCGCCGGCTCAAGCCCTCGACTTCGACATCGCCGACGATCATCTCACGCGCATCGACACTCTCGCCTTGGAGCTGCACCCCGAGCAGACGCCGCACGGTGCTGTGCCCGCCGTCTGCGCCAACGAGAAACTTCGCACGCACCGTTTCGCCGGTCGAAAGGTCTACCGCCACACCGCCGCCATCTTGCCGAACCGACTGCAGCGCCGCGCCGAACTCGACCGTCCCACCCAAGGCGCTTAACCGGTCTCGCAACGCCGACTCCGTTCGCGACTGCGGCACCATCCACGTGTTCGGATACGGCGTCGCCTCAGTCTTGGGCCGCTCCGGTGCCAGCGACCACAAACGCAGCGAAACGGGGCCCGCATGCACGCGCAGGCGCGGATAAGGCCCGCCAGCGGCCACAACGGCCTCAACGACGCCTAGATCGTCGAACACCTCAAGCGTGCGCGGTTGAATCCCTTTACCGCGCGAGCCGGCGAACGGCCCCGCGGCCGCATCCACCAGGCGCGCCGCCACACCCCGGCGCACCAAATCCACGGCCAGCGTCAGCCCGCACGGGCCGGCACCCGCGATCAGCACCTCGACATCGTGCGTCATGGGAAAATTTTGCACTTCTTACGAAAGCAATTTCATCGTACACTGTACGAATGTCAAAGTCAAAGGCAGCGAAACCAAGCCTCTCCCGTGAACGGATCGCCGAAACCGCTCTTGCCATCGCCGACCGGCAGGGCTTCAACGCCGTCTCCATGCGCCGGATCGCGGAAGAACTGAACGTCGGCACGATGAGCCTCTATTACTACGTCAAGACGAAAGACGAACTCGTCGCTGCGATGGACGACGCCTTGATGGGCGAGATCTTGCTCCCGTCGCTGCCGAAGCCGTGGCGCCGCGCACTGATGGAAATCGCCAAGCGAACCCATGCCATGTACGTGCGCCACCCCTGGTCATTCGTAGCCATGATTGCCGCCCGGCCGGGGTTGAACGCGATGCGCCATATGGAACAATGCCTGCAGGCGCTGGCCGGAACGCCGCTTTCGGAGCGCGAAAAACTGACGCTACTCACCACGCTCGACGATTTCGTTTTCGGCTATTCACTGCGCACCGGCGCAGCGAACACCAGCGTCAACATCGAATTCGCAAAGGCGCAGATCGCCACCGGCGCGTTCCCACGCCTGAAAGAGGCATTCGTCGATGCCCGCGCACGCCCCGACGACAAGCGCTTCGAGCGCGGCGTAGCGGCGCTGCTCGATGCAGTAACAAAACGCAAACTCAACACGTAAGGAGAGATCACATGCTACACAGGATTGGTGCCGTCTTGTATGCGCTCTGGGGTGTCCTTCATCTTGCGGCCGCAAGCGAAGGCTATCGCTTGGCGATGAGCGTGGACGCAGGCCCCGTTCAAGGACGCCTGCTGCAGAACGCTTGGAACCTCGCGATCTTTGCGCTTGTGGCGCTTGTCGTCGCGCTCACGATGAATTGGCGCAATAGCCGCAGCGGCTATTGGATCAATCTCATCGCCGTCTCCGCGGCCGACCTCGGATTCGTTCTCTTGGTGATGATCCCGGGCTACATCGCCATCTTCCCCGGCATCCTGGGACCAGTGCTTTGGCTTCTCGCCGTGATTTTCTCGACGCTAGGTCTCAGGGCGAAGAATGGCTGACATGGGGTGCGTAGGCTTACGACCCGCCTACCACGTGATCCTAAACCCAAGCGACACCGTGTGCGTCGTGACATCGGGATTCAATCCCGCGTCATAGTCGAAATATAGGTTCGTCGAATCCGACAGCGGCAGCGTGACGCCGGTGCCGAACAGCACCGTGTCGCGGGCGAACTTCTCGCCGAAGATCACGCTGGGCGCCCCGCCCTGCCCCTGGACACTGGCCAAGAACGACGCCTGATTGTCCATGAACTCGTGCGCCCACCCGAGGCGCAGCTCAGGTACGATCTTGCGGCCGGACTCCAGCATGATCGGATAGCCGAGCCGCGCGCCGACCGTGCTCTTCAGCGAGTCGAGTTGCGAGTCGCGCACATCGAGCAACGGCCCCGTTCCCTTCTCGCGATAGGCGTCGGTCTCAAGATGCGTAAAGCTCAGCGAGAAGAACGGACCGATCCGCATACCGTCGCCGGTTTCGAAAATCTTGCCGGCCTCGGCAAAGGCGGACAGCGTGGTGCCGCTATACTCGCCGTCCGCGTGCCCGCCGCCATTCGTAAAGCGGCTGACGCTCACATTGTGCCAAATCGCGCTCGCGTTCGCGTTCAAGTAAAGCCGCGTATCGCCGAACGACGCGTAGGTCCCAAGCTCGAAGTTCTCGACGTCGGCGCTATCCGGCCGGCCTTTGAAATCGACGTCGGTCATCGTCCACTGCGCCGCGACCCCGGCCATTAGATCTTGGTCGAACACATGGTCGATACCGACGATCGCGCCGGCGAGCGAAAATTTGCTGCCCTTGCTGCCGTTCCAGCCGTCAGTGTTGCCCCAGGCCCCGATCGCCCGGCCCCATGCCGCCGTCTCGCCGATTTCGCGCACGCCGGTTCTGAGCCAATCGAACGGATCTTCGGGCGAGGCGTCGGTCATCGTCTGCGTCGCGTCGTTCGCCGCAAAGCGGTTGAAGCACGACCCGCCGACTCTACTCGCCAATCCGCACGAGGACGACCCAACGCCGTTCGACCGGTCGCTCACCATCGCGTCGAACGGCCCGCCCAAGGTCACGATGATGCCCGGGACATCGCTGATGTCGCCAAGCGACGTGCGCGCCACATCGATGTCGATCGTGTTGCCGTCGATATGCGGGTTCATTTCGAACAGCGACGAATCCGCGATCAGCGCGACCGACGAGAAGTCGCCGCTAAACCCGCCGTTCGCGACGATCACGTCCTCATAGCGCACCGAGTTCAGGTCCGCATTTGCCGATGAAAACAGCGGATCGAGGAAGCCCACGACCGCGCCGTCCAGCGTCGCAATACCGTTCACCAGAATGCGGCCGTAGTCGCCCGCGCCTGCGATCACGTCGCCGGTCAACCCGGCAAAGCCTGCCGGCGCGCCTAAGAAGAACTCAACCACGCCGCCCGCTTGCTGCGTGTAGGTCTCGACGTTCAACGTCGTCGCGCGGTCGATATATAGCGTACCGCCGTTCTCGACGTTCAAAGCCCCCAGGTTTGCAAAGCCGTAACCGCCGGCACTCGCCCCGCCTTCGCTGCGCGCGCCCATCAACGCCGCGCCACCGTTCTCAACCGTGAAACTCGCGAAATTGCTGGCCGTGCCGCCCACGAAGTAATGCGTGCCGCGCACCGCGATCGTGTCGTCGCCGCCCTCGCCGACCAAGCTGCCTTCGAGGCCGCCGTCTTCGCCGACGAACGCGTAAGCCGCTTCACCGCCGAACACCACGTTGCCGAGGATCAATCCGCCCTCGGCGTTCGTGAACTCAGCCCCGTTCCCGATCGCGAGCAACACCGCCGTGCCCGGAGAATCCGTCGCCTCGATCGTACCGGTGTTGCGCACGGCGCCATTCAGCGTGCCGAACTCCAGATGCAGGGCATAGGACGCGGCCGAGATCTCGCCGGCGTTGTTCACGTCACCATCGAATACGCCTGCGATCAGATGGACGCCCGTCTCGCTGCCGCCGCCGGTGATCTGACCGTCGTTGATGAAATCGCCGTAGACGTTGGTCGCGCTAAGCTCGAACCCGGTCACGCCGCCCGTGATCACACCCGTCGACGTGTTGACGATATCGGCCCGCGCTGTTTCAGCGCCCCAGTTGGTCGCCGCAATCGAAACGCCCGTCTCGCTTTCGCCGGAGATCTCGCCGGAATTCGAGAACCCGCCGTTCGCGTCGCCCAGCAACATAACCAGGCCATTCGTGCCGCCGGAGATCGTGCCGGTGTTCGCGAACGGTGCATTGAAGTCGGTGACGTCGAACACCGCGCCGTTCACACCGCCCGAGATCGCGCCATCGTTCGTCACCGAAGCGAAGATCGTGTCGCCCTCAAGCGCGAAGCCCGTCGCGCCGCCGGAGATCACCCCGTCAAGCGCGTTCAGGATCGCCGCGGCGTCTTCCTCGCTGCCCCAAGTGTCGACCGAGATCGAAACACCGTTGACACTCTCGCCGCCGATGGACCCGGTGTTCGTGAAGTCCCCGGTCATCGAACCCAGCGCCAAAATTGCGCCGTTCGAACCGCCCGCAATCGTGGAAGTGTTCGAGAACGAACCTTCGAACGTCCCGAAGTCGAGCCGCAACGCATTGAAGGCGCTGTCGATCTGACCGTTATTCGTGAAGTTGCCGTCAAACAACTCGGCGATGAGATGCACGCCAGTGTCTTCGCCGTCGCCGGAGATCGCACCGTCGTTTAGGAAGTCGCCGTAGACATTCGTAGCGTTCAGATAGAACCCGGTCGCGCCGCCGATGATCACGCCGCTCGATGCATTGGTGATGTCGGCGCGCGCTTCGGCTGTGCCCCAATCGCCGACATCGATTGATACGCCGTCGCCGGACGTGCCCGAGATGCTGCCGGTATTCGCGAAACCGCCTTGTGCAGTGCCCAGCACCATCACGACGCCGTTCACGCCACCTGAAATCGACCCATCGTTTCCGACCGAAGCGAACAGCGCGTCGGCGGTGAGCTCAAAACCGGCATCGCCGCCGGAGATAACGCCATCCGCCGTGTTCAGGATCGCATCGATGTCCTCTGCGCTACCCCACGCGCCGACCGTGATCGCAACGCCGTCGCCGCTCTCGCCACCGATCGAGCCCGCGTTCGTGAAATCTCCGGTCATCGAGCCCAGCGCCAGGATCGCACCGTTCGACCCACCGGCGATTACATTCGTGTTCGAGAACGAACCGTCGAATGTACCGAAGTCGAGACGCAGCGCATTGACGGCGCTGTCGATCTGACCGTTGTTCGTGACGTTGCCGTTAAACAGGTCGGCAATCAGATGCACGCCCGTATCTTCGCCGTCGCCACTGATCGACCCGTTGTTCAAGAAGTCGCCGTAGACGCTGCCTGCGTTCAGATAGAACCCAGTCGTGCCACCGCTGACGACACCGCTCGCCGTGTTGACGATATCGGCGCGCGCATTCGCGGCACCCCACGTGGTCGCCGTGATCGAGACGCCGTTGCCGGACGTGCCCGTGATGCTGCCCGAGTTCGTGAAGCCGCCGGTCATCGTGCCCAGCGCCAGGATCGCACCGTTCGACCCGCCGGCAATCGTGCCGGTGTTGGAGAACGCACCGTCGAACGTTCCGAAGTCGAGGCGCAAAGCGTTGTAAGCGCTGTTGATCTGACTGTTGTTCGTGACGTTTCCGTCGAACAGATCCGCGGTCAGGTGGACACCGGTGTTCTCACCGTTCCCACTGATCGACCCGTCGTTCAGGAAGTCGCCGTAGACACTACCGGCATTTAGATAGAACCCAGTGGCGCCGCCGCTGATCAAACCGGT
This sequence comes from Micropepsaceae bacterium, assembly GCA_044220975.1. GTDB lineage: Bacteria > Pseudomonadota > Alphaproteobacteria > Micropepsales > Micropepsaceae > SZUA-430. Next base: position 9,049 of record JBGAPZ010000036.1, read on the forward strand.
CGAGGTATTGGTGATGTCAGCCCGCGCATCCGCCGCGCCCCACGTGGTCGCCGTTATCGAGACGCCGTTGCCGGAGGTGCCCGTGATGCTGCCCGCGTTCGTGAAGCCGCCCGTCATCGTGCCGAGCGCCAGGATCGCGCCGTTCGAGCCGCCGGCGATCGTGCCGGTGTTCGAGAATGCGCCGTCGAGACGCAGCGTACCGACCGTTGTTCGTGACGTTGCCGTTAAAATGCAGCGCGTTGTACGCACGTTGTCGATCGCCGTGACCACCGTTCGTGAAATTTCCGTCGAACAGATTAGCGATCAAATGAACGCCGGTGTTCTCGCCACCGCCGCTGATTGAGCCATCGTTTGGAGAATGAAGTCGCCGTACAAAGCGTTGTAAGCGCTGTTGATCTGGCGTTCATGTCGAACAGGTCGGCCGGTCACGGTGTTCTCACCGTTCCCACTGATCGAACCAGTTGACGTGTTGGTGATGTCCGCCCGCGCATCAGCCGCGCCCCAGGTCGTCGCCGTGATCGAGACGCCGTTGCCGGACGTCGCCCGAGATGCGCCCGAATTCGTGAACCCGCCCGTCATCGTGCCGAGCGCGAGGATCGCACCGTTCGATCCGCCGGCAATCGTGCCGGTGTTCGAGAACGCGCCGTCGAATGTCCCGAAGTCGAAGCGCAGCGCGTTGTAAGCACTGTCGATCTGACCGCCGTTCGTGAGTTGCCGTCGAACAGATCGGCAATCAGATGAACGCCGGTGTTCTCGCCACCGCCGCTGATTGAGCCATCGTTCAAGAAGTCTCGCCGGCGTTCATGTAGAAGCCGGTCACGCCACCACTGATCGAACCAGTCGACGTGTTGGTGTTCAGCGATCTGCGGCGCCCCAGGTCGTCGCCGTCGAGACGCCGTTGCCGTAGTCGCCCGTCGCCCGAGTTCGTGAAGCCGCCCGTCATCGTTCCCAGCGCCAGGATCGCACCGTTCGACCCGCCGGCAATCGTGCCGTTCGAGAACGCGCCGTCAAATGTCCCGGTCGAGCCGCAATGCGTTGTACGCACTGTCGATCTGACCGCCGTTTGTGTACCGTTGATCAAATGAACGCCGGTGTTCTCGCCGTCACCGCTGATCAAGCCGTTGTTCAGGAAATCGCCGTAGACGTTCGTGGCGTTCAGATAGAACCCGGTCTCGCCGCCCGTGATCACACCGCTCGCAGCATTGACGATGTCAGCCCGCGCATCCGCCGCGCCCCAATTCGTCGCCGCAATCGAAACGCCGGTCCCGCTTTCGCCCGTGATCTCCCCCGAATTCGTGAACCCGCCGTTTGCGTCGCCGAGCAGCATCACGAGTCCGTTCGTGCCCCCGGAGATCGTGCCGGTGTTCGCGAACGGCGCATTGAAGTTCGTGACCTCGAACACGGCCCCGTTCACGCCACCCGACATCACCCCGTCGTTCGTCACCGATGCGAAGATCGTGTCGCCTTCAAGCGCGAACCCGGTTGCGCCACCGGTGATCAAGCCATCGACGGTGTTCAGGATCGCCGCAACATCTTCTTCGCTGCCCCAAGTCTCAACCTCGATCGATACGCCGTTGCCGCTTTCGCCGCCGATGGAGCCTGAGTTCGTGAAGTCGCCGGCCATCGTGCCCAGCGCAAGGATCGCGCCGTTCGAACCGCCCGCGATCGTACCGGTATTCGAGAACGAACCGTCGAACGTCCCGAAGTCGAGACGCAGCGCGTTGTACGCGCTGTCGATTTGACCGTCGTTTGTGAAATTGCCGTCGAACAGGTCGGCGATCAAATGGACGCCGGTGTTTTCGCCGTCGCCGCTGATCGCGCCGACGTTCAGGAAATCGCCGTACACGTTCGTGGCGTTCAGGTAGAACCCGGTCTGACCGCCCGCAATCACGCCGCTCGACGTGTTGACGATGTCGGCCCGCGCATTCGCCGCACCCCAGTCGCCGACATTGATCGACACGCCGTTACCGTACACGCCCGAGATGTTGCCCGCGTTCGTGAACCCGCCTGCGATGCTGGTGAACGACAGGGCAACGCCGTTGGTGCCACCGGTAAGCGTGCCCGTATTTGCGAAGCCGCCGCCGAAGCTCTGCCCCGACATCGCCACCGCATTCGCCCCACCGGCAATCGTACCGTTGTTGGTGAAGCCGCCGGCGAACGTCGTGCCGTCGTAGGTGAAGCCATTGCGCTCACCCGAGATGCGCCCGTTGTTAAGAACGCCACCGGTCCACGCCGAGGTCGCGAAGACGCCGTCGCCGTCGGACGCAGCGATGACGCCCGACCCTCCATTCACAAGACCGCCTGCGAACGTCGCGCTCTCGATCCGGATACCGTCATCCGCACCGGAGATCAGGCCGAGATTGTTGATGCCGCCGGTAAAGCTCTGCGTCTGGTCGGTGATCCAGACTGCCGGTCCGTCGAGCCCGTAGATCCGGCCATTCGTGCCGTTGGTCAGGCCGCCCGCGACCGCCGGGGCTGTGAAGACAATGCCCACACCACGATACGGCGATGCGAGCAGGCCGTGCTCGTGCCCACTCCCCTCGCCGCCGTCGCCGAGATCCTGCGTAATCAGCCCGTCATTGTAGACGCCGCCGCTGAAGCTCAAGCCACCAATGCCGATCGACGGGCCATACTCGCTGACGATCGTTCCGCCGGTGTAATTGAAGACGCCGCCCGAAAAGACAACGCCTGGGCTGGGCGGTGGTTGAGAATGCTCGCCGCCCTCGCCACCCTCTCCGCCTTCACCACCATAGGGGTTGGCGGGCAAACCGAAATCGCCGATCAAGATCCCGGCGAACCCGCCGCTGATGACGCCGCTGTTTTGAATGCCGCCGGTCCAAGACGCGAACGTATCCGGAATATAGACGCCGACCACGTCGCCGCTGATCCTGCCGGTCGACTGATTGATCAGTGTACCCGACATCGTGCCGTACCGCGCGACGATGCCGTAGTCGTCGCCGCTGATGCGGCCGGCGTTGACGATGTTCCCGGTCAGAGCCGCAGCTTCGATGTCTATGTCGTAATCGTCGTGTCCATGCTCGTCGTACTCGACGTAGCCAAGGCTGATACCGCTGCCGCGCTTCGAAGCGATCACGCCATTGTTGAAGATGCCGCCCGTCACGTCGGCGTCGTCGCCCAGCGTCAGCGCGCCCACCCGGCGAACCGCCGGCGATCGTTCCATTGTTCGTGAGCTTGCCATTGATGAGACCGCCGTCGCCGATGAAGAAACCCGGATCGGAGCGTTCCGCGTTGCCGTCGCCTTGACCGTTGCCGTTGTTGCCTTTTCCGATCGTCGCGTTGTTGACGACGTCGCCGTTCAGCGTCTTTTCAACGCGAACGCATTTCTTGTTCGTGTTGATTGTGGTGGGAGAGTTCAAAGTCACGCAGTCGTCATCGTGGGCGGCGGCACCACCGGCGATGGCGCTGGTGAGCGCAAAAATTGAGACACACGACAAAAGTCGTGCCGCGCGGCGCCGTTGATTCATCGTAACTAACTCACCCCGTGCCCCCATTTGGGGCATTTTCAGGCCGCACGCTAACGCCACGCTTGGCCAGCGACCAGACATTTGTGCCAGAGAGCTAAATTCGTGCCGGACCCTGTGTTTGGGCGCAACGGGGTCTTACAAGGTGCAGACTGCCAACCACTGCGTCCCCGAGTTGTTTTTTCCCCCAATCCGGGGCCTCTTGCGTCCAGCCAGGGTGACGCTTGGTAACTTTGCCCCAGCCCGAGCTCGCACGGGCGACGATGTCCCACGCCGACACGAACGTGCGGCCAGCGGGTCACGCTCAGCCAGACGGGATGTCGTCCGCCTGGGATCGAAAACCAAAAATCGGGGGCGACCCTCAAAGCCATCAAGTGCGCACGTCGTGCGCCTACATCGTGACCTTGAAGGCGAAGCGCGTCGAGCCGTGATTGTGGGTCGCCCGCACGCGATCAGCAGCACGCCGTGCGCGCCGAAATCGAAAATCGAATCACGTGTCGGCCAACAAGCCAAGATCTCAGCCGGGTTGCCTGAGACGACCGTCAGGCTGCATCATCGTTTCTCGCGACCGTAACGCTACGATTTTCCACCGCCGCGTGCGGCGACATGGCACAATAGTCCAAGCGCCGAAGCAGCCCAAATATGAATGCATCTGCGCGAGCGCTCTGCGTTGAGTGTCAGCGCGCCAGTACAACGGCCGCGTTCGCCGCGCATAACATTAGATCATCATTATGACGCCGCCGTCACTTTGGGCAGCGACAAGCAGAAATGTTTAGACGACTGTGATGTCCGGAAAATCAAAGCATCGCGAGAGCAAGGCGGCGCGCCACGCGGCAAGCGCGACGGACGCGCGCGACACCGTTCGAGTCGACCTCGCCGTCCGCGACTACCTTCATAGACTAGGCGGCACCGCATCGGACGACGACATCGGCGCGGCGCTCGCCGAACTCGGCTCTCTCTTCGACATGCCGAATTTGGAAGTCAGCTGCAGCAGCGGCGCGGGCCAAACCAAGCGGCGGCGAACCGTCTATCGATCGCCGCACGCGCCAAAGCGCATCGTCAATGCGCTGACCAAGCATCCGCTCTACGACTGGGCCCGCGGTTCCGGAAAGACCGTCTCCCTCTCCGAGGCCGAGACCATGCTCAACTCGCGCGAGAGAGCACCCGAGCTCAAGCGAATTGAAGGCTTGATGGTCACCGTCGAAACGGCGCCTGACCGCAGTCTGCATGCGGGGTTCTATGGCGCAAACGGCAACGCAAACGGTTTGGCAAAATCGCTGCTGCTCATCGGCACCCAATTGGCCTACGAGCGGCACGCCCAATCGGCGCCGCGCAAGGATAGCGAGGGTCCTTTGTCAAACCGAGAACGGCAAGTGTTGCACCTTGCGATGAACGGTTTGACCGACGACGCCGTCGCGAAGGCCCTCGGCATCTCCAAACGCACGGTCCGCTTTCACCTCGCCAACGCGAGCCGCAAGCAGGGCGTCGCGACGCGCGCTCAGTTGATCGCAAAAACGGCACGGCAATCCGGCGGAACGGGGCCGAAGTGATCGTTACTCTGAACAGGTTCATCGAAGCTGCGTTTGCGTCGATAACACCATCCCAAGTCGCAGAGCGTTTCGCGGACTCGGCGGCTCAATTCGGGTTTTCGTCTACACTCGTCATCGATACCGCGAAATTGAACACCACGTTGCCGCCCGCTCTTGTATTTACGACGGCGCCGGCGCGCATCATTTCGTTTGATCGCGAAATACCGTTCGTGACCAATCCGATCTTACACCATGCCGCCGCGGTCGATACGCCGTTCGACCTGGCGGATGTCTGCGTGGGCCAAGGCCTTCGCGAGAGCGAGCTGCGGCGCTGGCTTCCCAATCCCGACGTCGATCCGCACCCGATCTGTTTGCCGGTCCACCGAGACGGGCGGCTGGTGTTTTACATCGCGTGCTGGGGGGAGAAGCCCGACGACACCCGCGTGGGCCGCGCGATGCTTCATACGTGCGCCCATGCCACCTACGACCGGAGCATGGCTCTGTCTCATGAGACGCTGCTCTCGGCTCGCGAAGCCGACTGTCTCTATTGGCTTGCGCAGGGCAAAACATATTCTGAGACCGGCGACATTTTGAATGTCGCATCCCGAACGGTCCGGGCGATCGTGGCGACAGTGAAGCAAAAACTAGGCGCCCGAACGAAAAGCGAGGCTATCGCCAAGGCCATCGCGTTCGCGACTGGTGCGCGGCAGGGCGAGGCGTCGGCCCAAACCTAAGCGACGACGTCAAGACGTTGCCTCGCGTGCGCGCCCAACACCTGTAACTTGTGGCATCATTCTCGCCTCTGGCGGCACCAGCGTCTCGATGCATTGTGCAGTTGTGGAGGCGATGCGAATCAACGACATTCAAATGCGCGTACTTCGATGGCGTTGGTATCTTCGGTCGCGCAATTAAAGGTAAAACTCGTAGCGTAGGCACTAAGAAGTCCAGAGGGCACGAACTTGTACCTCCCTTCGCCGACGGATTACTCGGAAGAAATCGCACCAAACCAGGAGTCCGGGGGCGACCCTGCGCATGTTCATCAACTCTTGCGCACCTACGTTCGACACTTGGCCGGGACGACCTCGCAAGAAGGAATAGCCGCAACGCTTGGCGCGTTCGGCGTCCATTTTCGTATGCCGCATTTGGAGATGGCGCGCAGCCATCCCGCCAGTGCGACCGGCAGATGGATCGAGGTTTACCGGTCGGCAGACGTGCCGCAGAACGTTTCAGCGGCCTTTCGTAGTCACCCCTTGCGCAATTGGGCTCGGCACGCAGGCTCGACGGTCTCCTTATCCGATATGGACGGAAAACTCGCCATGCGCGGCTTGAAGCGAGCGCCGGAACTCACGGCGATGCAGGGCCTCTTGGTGAACGTCCAAGCCGGCCCTGATCATACTATTCACTGCCTATTTTACGGCGAGCACGGTGCGGACAATGGTCTGGCGCGCTCACTTTTGCATCTTGCAGCGCTGCTTGCGCACGAGCGCGTGGCGACATCGGCATGGCCCGTCGCCGCCCCCGTCGCGCTGGGGGCACTAACATCGCGCGAACGCGAAGTTCTGGATCTCGCAATGACAGGGATAACGGACGCCGAAATCGCGAGGACCCTTGACGTGGCAAAGCGCACGATCCGCTTTCACCTGACCAACGCTCGACAAAAAACTGGCGTTTCCACGCGCGCCGAACTGATCGCCAGCGCGGCCCAGCGCCCGGAGCGCAGACGGCAGTGATCGACCAATTGCACCGCTTCATAGAGGCCGCCGGCGGCGCGCTGTCAGTGGCGCAAATCGGCGACCGCCTTGCTGACACGGCAGAGCAGCTAGGATTCACGGCCACTTTGATCGTCGATCCGGCGAAGGTTCGGCCAAGAATCAAGACCGCGGTCTCGTATTCAAAGCATCTTGATGAATTCAAGTCGTATCAGCGGAAGGAACCGTTCGCCGACCACCCGATGACGCAATATGCAGCCGTCGCGGACACGCCTTTCGATCTCGCAACTATGTGTGCGATCCTAGGCTACCGCGAACGCGACATCCGCCAACGCCTAGTGACGCCCGTCCAAGAAATGCACGTCGTCGCTTTACCGGTCCACCGCGACGGAAAATTCGTGTTCTATGTGGCGTGCGCCGGCGACAAACCGGACGACACGCCGGCAAGTCGTGTGCTGCTGCACGCCTGCGCGCACGCGGCATACGATTTGACCGTCGCCCTCGCTCCACTTGACGAGCTATCACGCCGTGAGGCGGACTGCCTCCACTGGATGGCACAGGGCAAGTCCTACAAAGCAGTCGGCCGAATTTTGGGCCTGGCCGAGCGCACGGTGCGCGCTGCGGTCGCATCCGCGAAGCACAAGCTTCACGCCCGAAATAGATCGGAAGTGATCGCAAAGGCGATTGGACGCGGACCCTAAGCGTGCGTCCGATCTCTCAAGGTTCTTTCAGAGCCGTATCCCAAGTACGCGTCACCGGCTTCAACAGATAGGCCAGGATCGAGCGCGCGCCCGTCTTCACGTCCACCTCGACGTCCATGCCCGGGATGACCCGGCCCTTTGTCCGGTCTTGGCCGAAGTAGTCGCGCTCAAGGAGCACGCGAACCTTATAAAACTGCCGCCCGTTCTGGTCCGCAAATGTGGTGGCAGAAATGCGGTCCACCTTTCCGATTAAAGTCCCAAACGTTGCATAGTCGAACGCCGACACACGCACGTCCGCGCGTTGTCCGATATGGACTTGGCCGATGTCTTGCGGCTTCACTTCGGCGATCACGACCATCGGTTCGGCCGTGGGCACGATTTCCATCAAAGTTTCGCCGGGCTTTACGACAGCGTTCACCGCCTTCACCGCTAGGCCCGACACGATGCCCGGCACCGGTGCCGTCAAGTTCAAGCGTTTCGCCCGCCCCTGCTCGTTGCCCAACGCCGCGTCCACTTCGGCAAGATCGGCAGTGTGCTTGGCGATCGACTCTTGCGCCTCCGCCTTCGTCCGCGCGTCAAGTTCCGTCAGCTTTCGTTCGTATTCGGAAAGCTCGCTCTTGGCCCCGGTCAGTTGGTCGCGCGCGTTCAGACGTTGCTTCTGGCGATCCGCCGCATCCCGTTGGGCACCGTAGAAACGATCGCGCGTCGTCAGTTTCCGGTCCAGCAAATCGGTGCGAAGCACAAGTTCCTGTCCCGAAATCTCCTCATCCCGCCGCAGCACGACAAGCTGCGAAGACAACCGCGCAACCTCGGCCTCGCGCTGAGCCTTTTGCGCGGTCAAAACCGTGCGTTCTGCCTCGATAGCCTGTTTGCGGGCATTGTAGAGGCTCAACTGCTCGGCTTTCTGCCGCAAGAACCCCGGCACCACTGCATCGAACGCCGGCGCTCTACCTTCCACGACGGCCCGATCGCCTTCGATCGCGATCAGATGCGTCGCCCGCTTTGCATTCAACTGCTCAAGCCGCCCGGTCGTGTCGAGCGCCGCAAGCCTCAGAAGCGTTTGGCCTTTGGAGACGCGCTCCCCTTCCGCTACCAAAATCTGCGCGATCACGCCGCCTTCCAAATGCTGGATCGCAACAACATCGCCGACGGGCGTCACCCGCCCCGGCGCATTCGTCACCACGTCGACGCGCGTCAGCACCGACCACAACAGGCCCAGCGCCACCAGACCGAAAATCGCATAGACAAGCTGCGTCGAACTTTGCGCCGGCGCACGCTCTTCGAGCTCGATCGCTTGGTTCAACGGCACCACACCCGGATCCAGCAGCAGCTTGATCTTGCCCTTCGCCGTTTGCAGGGCCCGCATCATGTGTTCGCTCATGCCGCCAATCCATTCTTTGTTTGCGCCGACAGCCGGGCGATCGCCTCGCCGGGGGCGCCGCCGAATTCGACTTGGCCCCCGCGTATGACAACGCCGAAATCCGCAATGCGGATGTAGCTGGGACGGTGACTTGTGAAGAGAACCGTGCGCGTTCCGTGCAACCGCTCGAGCAGACGCTGGACCGCGGTCGCGCCCGCGTCGTCCAGCGTCGCCTCCGGCTCGTCCAGCAGCAACACCGGCGCCGGCCGCACGAGCGCCCGCGCGATCACCAACTGGCGCAAGAATCCGGGCGCCGCATTCTGTGTGGCCGCATCGCCGATCCGAGCGTTGAATTGCTCGGGCAGGTTCAAGATCGCGGGCAACAATCCCGCCGCGTCCGCTGCCGCGCGCAGAGCCTCGTCCGTGGCGAGCGTATCGCCGAGGCGCAGGTTCTGCGCAATGGTTCCGTAAAACAGATCCGATCGCTGCGGCGCGCACGCAATCGAGCGGCGCAACAAGCGCGGCGGCAGCTGCCTGATATCGGCGCCGTCCAACGCCACCACACCCCCTTGCGGCGGATAGAGACCCAAGATGACGCGCAGAATGCTCGACTTGCCCGAACCGTTCGGCCCCGCAATCGCCACCATCTTGCCTGCCGGCACATTCAAGCTGACATTGATCAAGGCGGCGTCGGTATCTTTGCCGTAACGCAGGCTCACCCGGTTCAGCGTCACCCGCCCTTGGCGCGGCGCTCGCGTCAGGTTGGGCGCGATTGCCTCGTGTTCGTCGGTCAAACGCAGCAACTGGTCCATCGATTGAATGGACGAACGCAAACGGCTCATCCGCCCCAGCGTTTGAAAGAGCTGTTGCGCCGGATTGAGGATGCGCCACGTCAACGCCATCGTCGCGATGAGCGCGCCGACACTGATCATGCCGTCCAGCACCATCAACGTGCCCGATACCAACACGGCGAGTGCGGCCACGCTGTTCAGAAACTGCGTCAAAGCCTCGACGGCGGCCACGCGGTCGTGCAAGTCACCCGCTCGCGTCGCCGCCGCGGCGGATGCAAGGCGGAACCGGTGCGCCCAAACCTCCTCCGCGCCTTCGCGCTTCAGGCTCTCGTGGTGCAATGTGGTTTCTGTAACATGACTGGAAAGCTGCGCCGCGGCACTGCCATGCGCCTGCTCGTAGGCTTGCAGCCAGCGCGCACTCAGAAAGCCCGCAATGGCAAAAACGAAGCAGGCAACAATCGGCACGAGCACCAGCCACCCTGCCAGGGCCGCAATGACGGCAAGCGCGATCAGCGTGAACGGGAAGTCGACAATCGCGCTGGCAGCCGGACCCGCGAACAGGTCCCGCAACGCTTGGAACTCGCGCAACCGCGCGATCTGTGCCGCAATCGGCGGGCCGTCCGTGTAACTCAACGGCAGGCGCAACAGCTTCGCAAACGTGACGGTACCGATCAGGTAGTCGATCCGCGCCGCCATGGTGCCCAAAAGCTGGGCGCGAAGCGATTGCAGATAGAGGTCACCAGCGACGGCAAGGCCGATGCCCACAAGCAACATCGGCAACACGTCGAGTGCATGAAGCGCAATCACCCGGTCGTAGACGGCCATCACGAACAGCGGGATCGCAATCGACAAGATGTTCGAGACCGCCGAGATCGCAAGCAATTGCACGATGAACGGTTTGAACCGTCGCATCAGGTTGGCCGACCACGACGTCTGCCGCCCGCGCTGTGATTGAGCAACGGCCGGCGTCGCGAAATAGACCATGCCATCCTGCGCCAACTCATCGTCGCGCAACACGCGATAGTGGCCACCGGTGTAGCCGAACGTAACGCCGTTGGCGCACCCCAACACGACAGTCACAACGCCGCTGTTAGGCTCCTCGTGCAGGCACGGCATTAGCCGGGCGTCGACATCGAGAATGCGCAAGCGTTTGGCGTCGGTGTTGTATCCCAGATTGACCAGCGCCGTCCGAAGGTCGCCGATATCCATCGCATCTTGAAAATGCGGCGTCGCTTCCGCGATGCTTGCGTCCCCGCCGCGAAACGCGAGCGCTTTCAAGAGCGGCGCCAAACACTGCGCTGTCGCGATCGTGCGTGTCCGCCTATCCGCCGAGGGCGTCACCGCCGCTGGATCGAATGTCACCAGCGTTTGCCAGTAAGCCTGAAGAAACTCCAAGGCCGCTTGGGCGTGCGTTCTCAACGCGGTGCGCATCACGCCACACCTCCGGCAACCCGATCACGCACGTTCCGCCGCAGCGTTAGCCGTCCATCCACCATGTCGTAGACAGTATCGCAGAGGCGCAAGTAAGACGGACGATCCGTCACAAAGATCGCCGCACGCTTGCCCTTTTGGTGCTCGAAGAACGACAGCAAATGTTTGTCGGATTCATGGTCCAGCGCCGCGTTCGCCGTGTCGAACAAGACGATCCGCGGGTCGTGCGCCAGAACGCGTACGATCGAAATGCGTTGCGCGATACCAAGCGGCATGTCGCCACCGCCCGACAGAGGCGTCTCCAACCCACGGCTCAATCGCGCAACATATTCTTCAAGGCCCAGTATGCGGCACAGCGCAAGCGCGCGCCGTTTGACTTGGCCGTCTTCAAAGAGCGTCAGATTTTCAAGTAGCGTGCCCGCATAGATCGTGGGCGACGTCGCCATCAATCCGATTTGCCGGCGTAAATCCTGCGGCGCAAAAAGCCGGATCGGTATGCCGTCATAGCGAACGCTGCCTTCCGACGGCGTCAGCAAACCGTTCATGAGCTTGAGAAGCGTGCTGCGCCCGGCTGAGATCGGACCGGCGATGCCGACATAGGCACCGGGCGGCACCTCAAGCGTCACATTGTCGACCGCGTTGCGCTTTGCGTCTTCATACCGGAACGAAACGTTCTCAAGCGTGAGCGCCGCGGATGCAGATGGCAACAAGCGGTCACCGGCAAACTGCGGCGCCAGTGTATTGAGCGCCTTCAACTTCGCCTCGGCCAAGCGGATGAACGGATAGCGCGCCCAAAGCCCAAGCCCCTTCAGCACCGGCTGCAAAAACCGGCCCGTCAGAAGTGTCGTCGCGGCAAGCCCACCGATCGTGAGACCGCCGTTGACGACGCCGATCGCGCCGACAGTCACCGTGACGACCGCGGCGACTTGCGCAAGTTCACCCGCAACAGACTGCGCATGCAGGTTCATCCGCGTGATCGCACCGAACGCATCGGCCGACTCTTCCTGCAAGCGCTCGTGGCGGCGCTGCATCAGCGCTTCCAGACCAAGCGCCTTCACCGTTCCAATACCGCCGACACATTCGACGAGAAAATTGTGCCGCTTGACGTCGCTAAGTTCGCGCCGGCCCGACTCGGCCGTCAACTGCCGGCCCAACCGAACGCCCAGAGCAACGAAGCCTGCGAAGAGAACCAGCGGCACCAACGCCATCCACCCGGCGATCAAGCCGATCGTGCCGACAAAGAGAAAGACGAACGGCAAGTCGGCGAGCAGCGCGCCCGCATGGCAATAAAACGTTCGCACCGCCTGAATGGCGTTGAATCGTTCGGCATGCGCGCCAGGCGTCGATTTGCGAAAGCTTTCGACGTCGCTGGACAAAAGCCGCGAAAGCGCGCGGCGGTTCTCGCGATGATCGTACCGCGCCCCTTCGGCCGACATGATGCGCGCACGCAAAACGCGCAACGCAAACTCGAGCGCAAACGAAGCCAACACCGCAAGCGTCAAGACAATGAGCGTACTCATCGCGTGATGACGGATCACGCGGTCGTAAGTCTGCAAGATTGCGATAGGCAGCGCGAGGCCCAGGATGTTGATCGCAAGCGAGGCCGCCATCACATCAGGCCGCATCCAAATCCGGTGCAGCGCTTTGGTGCTGTCTTCAGAGTCCATGGATCCCGCGGGGCGCACGGCCCCACCCCTATCGTTGCGGGCCATTTGACGGCGCTGGGACTTACGGAACGCTAAACGAAGAGGAAAGTCGGTCGTCGCAATTTTAGTCGAACCCGACCCCAATTCATTTCGACTTCCTTAAGGTAAAAACCAAATCCAAGACTATTTCAGACAACGTTTAGAGGTTCAGACACGCCCCATACCGATGATGGGAGATGGCTCACCCACTCAAGATACGATAGGGGCACGCCGTCTATGACCTCCCTCGACACAGCGAAGCTCTCCGCGTCGTCGGAAGGACCGGACGATCTCGCGGTCCAACGGGGCGCATCGACGCCTCCGGATGCGCCACCTGCCGGCGCGAGCGCCGCAGAAACGCCCTCCGCGAAGGGCGACGCCGGCTTGCACCTTCAAAACGCGCATCTCGGCACCTTGGAGGTCCGAGAAACCAACACAGCACCGGCAGCGGACGGGAGCTTCCAACTGCCGGCCGCCCAGCAGGAATCCGACCTTTCCGAGCGCCCGGCGGCCGCCCGTTCCCAGTCGGCGATGCCGGATGCGACAGCATTGGCCAACACACAACAAGGTGCGGAAGCACCTGCCCTTGCCCCCGTTCCGATGAACGGGCGTGTCTCGGCCGCCGAAAGTGAACGCTTCTCGTTCGACGGCTTGCAGGCACAAGCAACAGTCCCCGCCACGCCAAAGATCGTCGCGCCCGACCAACCCGCGTTCAAGGAAGACGAAAACGGCGCGCCAACCGACATCGACCTCTCGAACACCGCGGTTTCCGAAAACGCTGCCGGCGCGGTGATCGGGTCGCTGACCGCGATCGACCCCGATGCGGGCGATACGTTCCGCTTCACAGTCTCCGACGACCGGTTCGAAGTCGTGGACGGTCAACTGAAATTGAAGGACGGCATATCTCTCGACCATGAAGGAGAGCCGTCGCTGACGGTCTCGGTCTCTGCGACCGACAGCGCGGGCCACACGTTCACCGAGAGCTTCACAATCAACGTTCTAAACGTCAACGAAACGCCGACAGACATCGCGCTCTCCAACGGCACCGTTGCGGAAAACGCTGCAGGCGCGGTCGTCGGTACGTTGTCGACGCTCGACCCAGATGCCGGCGACACCCACCAATACGCCGTGTCCGACAATCGCTTTGAGGTCGTCGACGGACAACTGAAGCTGAAGGACGGCGTCGCACTCGACCACGAGGCCGAGGCGACGGTGACGATCCAGGTCACATCGACCGACGCCGGCGGTCTCTCGCGCAGCGAGAGCTTCACGATTACCGTTCAAGACGCCAACGAGCGTCCAACGGACATTTCTCTGTCGAACGCCGCTGTCGCGGAAAACGCGGCCGGCGCGGTTATCGGCACGCTCACATCCGTCGACCCGGACGTCGGCGACAGCCACACTTACACCGTTTCGGACAACCGCTTCGAAGTCGTCGACGGGCAACTGAAGCTGAAGGACGGTATCTCGCTGGACCATGAAGTGGAGCCCAGCGTCACCCTCCAGGTGACGACGACAGACGCCGGCCGCCTATCCTTCAACGAAACGTTCACTGTCACAGTCGACAACGTCAACGAGAGTCCGGCAGACATCGTTCTCTCGAACACGAACGTTGCCGAAAACACGGCCGGCGCCGTCATCGGCACACTCACGACTGTCGACCCCGACACCGGCGACAGCCACAGCTACATGGTTTCGGACGCCCGTTTCGAAGTGGTCGGCGGCCAACTGAAACTGAAAGACGGCATCGCGCTCGATCATGAAGGCGAACCGAGCGTCACGATCCAAGTCACGACGACCGACGCTGGTGGTCTAACCTACAGCGAAAACTTCTCGATCACTGTCGACAACGTGAACGAGGCTCCAACCGACATCGCGCTTTCGACTGCAAACGTGGCCGAGAACGCAGCCGGCGCCGTCATCGGCACGCTCTCGACCGTCGATCCGGATGCAGGCGACAATCACACCTATACGGTTTCCGACAGCCGCTTCGAAGTGATCGCCGGACAGCTAAAGCTGAAAGACGGCGTCTCGCTCGACTATGAAGCCGAACCGAGTGTTTCGATCCAAGTCACGACGACCGATGCCGGTGGCTTGTCCTATAGCGAAAACTTCGCGATCACCGTCGAGAACGTGAACGAAACGCCGACCGACATTGCTCTTTCGAGCACGACCGTGGCCGAGAATGCAGCTGGCGCCGTTATAGGCACGCTCTCGACTGTCGACCCGGACGCGGGCGACAGCCACAGCTATGCCGTTTCCGACAACCGCTTCGAAGTGGTCGGCGGGCAGCTGAAACTGAAAGACGGTGTATCGCTCGACTACGAAGCCGAACCGAGCGTCTCAATCCAAGTCACCACCACCGACGCGGGCGGCCTGACATACAGCGAGAACTTCGCGATCACGGTCGAGAACGTGAACGAAGTTCCGACCGACATCGCGCTGTCGAACGCGAGCGTCGCCGAAAACGCGGCAGGCGCCGTCATCGGCGACTTGTCAACCGTCGACCCCGATGCCGGCGACAGCCACACTTACACCGTGTCCGATAGCCGGTTCGAAGTCATCGGCGGACAGTTGAAGCTGAAAGACGGCGTGTCGTTGGACTATGAAGCCGAGCCGGCCGTTTCCGTTCAGATCACGACAACCGACGCCGGGGGCCTCTCCTACAGCGAAAATTTCACGATCGCGGTTGAGAACGTCAACGAGCGGCCGACCGACATCGCACTTTCGAACACGACGCTTTCCGAGAACGCAGCTGGTGCCGTCATCGGCACGCTCACGACGGTCGATCCCGATGCGGGCGACAGCCATACTTACACTGTGTCAGACGCACGCTTCGAAGTCGTCGACGGACAACTGAAACTGAAGGACGGCATTTCGCTGGACTACGAAGCCGAACCAAGCGTCACCGTTCAGGTCACGGCGACAGACGCTGGCGGCTTGTCCTACAGCGAGAACTTTTCGATCACCGTCGAGAACGTCAACGAAACCCCGACCGACATCGCGCTTTCGAACGCGACCGTCGCCGAGAACGCGGCCGGCGCGGTGATCGGCACACTCTCAACGGTCGACCCGGATGCCGGCGACAGCCACACTTACACCGTCTCCGATAGCCGCTTCGAAATTGTCGACGGACAATTGAAACTCAAAGACGGCACCTCGCTCGACCACGAGGCCGAGCCAAGCGTCGCGATTCAGGTGACGACCACCGACGCGGGTGGTTTGACCTACAGCGAGAACTTTACCGTCACGGTCGAGAACGTCAACGAAACCCCGACCGACATTGTGCTCTCGAACGCGAGCGTTGCCGAGAACGCAGCCGGCGCCGTCATCGGCACGCTCACGGCGACAGACCCGGATGCCGGCGACAGCCACAGCTATGCCGTTTCTGACAACCGCTTCGAAGTCGTCGACGGACAACTGAAACTGAAAGACGGCGTATCGCTCGATCACGAAACCGAACCGAGCGTTACAATCCAAGTCACGGCAACCGACGCCGGCGGCCTCGCTTACAGCGAGAACTTCGCGATCGCAGTCGACGACGTCAACGAAACGCCGACGGATATCGCCCTGTCGAACACGTCCGTAGCCGAGAATGCGGCCGGCGCCATCGTGGGCACGCTCTCGACGGTCGATCCCGACGCCGGCGACAGCCACAGCTACACCGTTTCAGACAACCGCTTCGAGGTCGTGGACGGGCAACTGAAATTGAGAGACGGCATTGCACTCAATCGCGAAACCGAGTCGAGCGTTACCGTTCAGGTTGCGACGACCGACGCAGGTGGCCTGTCCTACAGCGAGGACTTCACAATCACCGTCGCGAACGTAAACGAGGGCCCGACGGACATAGTGCTCTCGAACACGACCGTAGCCGAGAACGCTGCGGGCGCCGTCGTCGGAACCCTTACGACTGCCGACCCCGATGGGGGCGACACCCAAACCTACAGCGTCTCCGACAGCCGCTTCGAGGTGATCGGCGGGCAATTGAAGCTGAAGGCCGGCATCGCGCTCGACCACGAAGCCGAGCCCAGCGTCACGATCCAGGTCGCAACGACCGACGCGGGCGGCCTGTCGTACAGCGAAAACTTCACGATCACCGTCGCGAACGTGAACGAAAGCCCAACCGACATCGCGCTGTCGAATGCGACCGTGAGCGAGAACGCGGCCGGCGCCGTCATCGGCACGCTCTCGACCGTCGACCCCGACGCGGGCGACAGCCACACCTACACGGTCTCTGACAGCCGCTTCGAAGTTATCGGCGGTCAACTCAAGTTGAAAGCTGGAATCGCGCTCGACCGCGAAGCGGAACCTACCGTCACGATTCAGGTCGCAACGACCGACGCGGGCGGCTTGTCCTACAATGAGAATTTCACGATCACCGTTGCGAACGTGAACGAGACCCCGACAGACATCGCACTCTCGAACTCGAACGTGGCCGAGAATGCGGCCGGCGCCGTCGTCGGCACGCTCTCGACCGTCGACCCCGACGCGGGCGACAGCCACACCTACACCGTCTCCGACAGCCGCTTCCAAGTGGTTGGAGGTCAGCTCAAGCTGAAGGCGGGCATCAGCCTCGATCGCGAAACCGAGCCGACGGTCACGCTCCAGGTAGCGACGACCGACGCAGGCGGCCTCTCTTATAGCGAAAACTTCACGATCACGGTCGGGAACGTCAACGAAGCGCCGACCGGTATCGCGCTCTCGAATTCGGCCGTTGCAGAGAACGCGGCCGGTGCCGTCATCGGCAACCTCTCGACGACGGATCCGGATGCGGGCGACAGTTTCACCTACACCGTCTCCGACAGCCGCTTCCAGGTCGTGGCCGGTCAGCTGAAACTGAAGGCTGGCGTCTCGCTCGATTACGAAGTGACGCCGAGCGTCACCCTGAATGTCACCGCGACCGACGCGGGGGGGCTCAGCGTGACGAAAAGCCTGACGATCTCCGTGACCGACGTAGCCGAAGTCATCAATGGAACGAGCGGCAACGACACGCTCAACGGCACCGCCACCGCGGACGTGATCAACGGCTTGGCGGGCAACGATACGATCAACGGCAACGCGGGCGACGACATCATCGTCGGCGGTGTTGGTAACGACACGCTGAACGGCGGCGACGGCAGCGACACCTATCGCTACACCACCGGCGACGGCTTCGATAAGTATCAAGACAACGGCACCTCCGGCACCGACCGTATCGTTGCGACGGCGGCAAATACCGCAATCGGTCTTCAATCCGGCTTCGCGCCCGCCGGCGGCATCGAAGAAATCAGCAGCGGCGGATTTGCCAACGTGTCGATCCAGGGCGACACGACGAACGACACCCTCAACTTCTCTTCGACCACGCTCACCGGAATCGTGAAGATCGACGGCGGCTCGGGCAACGACACCATCACCGGCAGCGCCGGTGACGACACGATCTTGGGCGGCATCGGCAACGATATTCTCAATGGCGGCGGCGGAAACGACACGCTCGAAGGCGGCGTCGGCGACGACACGCTGGATGGCGGCGCGGGCAGCGATACCTATGTCGTCGGCGCAGGCGCCGGCTTTGACACCTATACCGACACCGGAACAAGCGGCGTCGACACCATCGTGGCGAACGCCGCCGGTGTCGCCATCGGCCTGCGAACAGGTTTTGCCCCGGCAAGCGGCATCGAAGCGATTTCCGCGAATGGCTTTGCCAACGTCTCGATCCAAGGCGGAACCGGCGCCGACACGTGGGACTTCTCAGCGACAACCCTCACCGGCATCACAAAGATCGACGGCGGTGCAGGCAACGACACGATCACCGGCAGCGCCGGCAACGACACGATCGTCGGCGGGCTGGGTAACGACACGCTGCGCGGCGGCGCGGGCTCCGACACCTATCAAGTGGGCGTCGGCGACGGCGTCGACACGTTCTCGGACACCGGCACAAGCGGCACCGACCGCATCGTCGCAACCGCGAACGATGTTGCAATCGGTTTGGCGTCTGGCTTCGGGTCCGCAAACGGTATCGAAGAGATCAATTCTGGCGGCTTCACGAACGTCTCGATCGTCGGGGGCGCGAGCGGCGACACGTTCGATTTCTCAGCCACCTCGTTGACCGGAATCGCGAAGATCGACGGCGGCGCGGGCAACGACACGATTACCGGCAGCGCCGGCAACGACACGATCGTCGGCGGCTTGGGTAACGACACGTTGCGAGGCGGCGGTGGCTCCGACACGTATCAAGTCGGCGTCGGCGACGGCGTCGACACGATTTCCGACACGGGCACCAGCGGCACCGACCGTATCGTCGCAACCGCAAACAATGTCGCGATCGGCCTGACATCGGGCTTCGGACCCACCAACGGCATCGAAGAAATCAGCGCGAACGGCTTCACGAACGTCTCAATCATCGGCGGCACCGGCAACGACACGTACGACTTCTCGGCAACCACGCTCACCGGTATTGCCAAGATTGACGGCGGCACGGGCACGGACACGATCACCGGCAGCGCGGGCAACGACACGATCGTCGGCGGCCTGGGTAACGACGTCCTGCGCGGCGGCGGCGGTTCCGACACGTATCAAATCGGCGTGGGCGATGGCGTCGACACGATCACCGACACGGGCACCAGCGGCACGGACCGCATCGTTGCAACCGCAAACGATGTGGCGATCGGCCTGACGTCGGGCTTCGGGACTGCAAACGGCATCGAAGAGATCAGCGCCGGCGGCTTTGCGAACGTCTCGATCACCGGCGGCACGGGCGCCGACACGCTCGACTTCTCGGCAACGACCCTCACCGGGATCGCGAGGATCGACGGCGGCAGCGGCAACGACACGATCACCGGCAGCACCGGCAACGACACGATCGTGGGTGGCGTGGGCGACGATAGCTTACGCGGCGGCGCAGGCTCGGACACCTATCAAGTCGGCACAGGCCACGGTTTCGACGCGTTCGCGGACACTGGCGCAAGCGGCACCGATCGCATCGTCGCAACTGCCGACGGTGTCACGATCGGCTTGCAGTCTGGCTTTGGCGCCGCGAGCGGAATCGAGGAAATCAGCAACAATGGATTCGCCAACGTCTCGATCGCGGCCAACACGGGCAACGACACGCTGAACTTCTCCGGCACCACGCTCACGGGAATCGTCAAGATCGACGGCGGCAACGGCAACGACACGATCACCGGTAGCGGCGGCAACGACACGATCTATGGCGGTGCCGGCAACGACAAGCTCTATGGCGGCAACGGCAACGACACGATCGTCGGCGGCGCCGGCAGCGACACGTTGGCGGGCGACGCGGGCATCGACACGCTCTCCTACGCGGGCTCCGCGGCAGGTGTCACCGTCAATCTGCGTACGAACGCCGTATCGGGCGGCGACGCGCAAGGCGACACGATCTCAGGCTTCGAGAACCTGACCGGCTCGTCGTTCAACGACACGTTCTATGGCAACTCGGGTGCGAACGTAATGTCGGGCGGCGACGGCAACGACGTCATCCATTTCGGGCTAACGGCAGGCAGCGACACGGCCTATGGCGGAGCCGGCACCGACTTCCTTCAGATCGACACGGCCGCGGGCAGTGCCGGCTGGATGCAGGCGATCGCCTCCGGCTCAACACCAACGCTCGCATCCGGCGATTGGCTGCTGCAACTCGACACCGGACAAACCTATGTGCTGCACGGGTCGGGCGCGACATACGACTTCGGCGGCGTCCACGCAGGCGTCCTGACTGCCGCCGACGGCAGCCAGATGCAGTTCAATGAGTTCGAAGGTGTGCGGTGGTAGCCATTCGCGCGAACCGGGAAAACGGCGAGCCGTGATCGCCTAGCGAGGGATTGCAAGCTCGGCGCCAAATTCGTGTGCTGTCTGCGACACAGATAGTGCCGGGAGTCGCACACGCTCGCTTGGCGAAACCCGGCGCGGTGCTGTACGCCCCTTTGATGGATACCTTTCTCCACGACATCTCCTGGGTGCTGCCGCTCCGCTCGGACACGGCCACGCAAATCTTCAACGCGTTCACGTTGGCGGGTTACACCGAATTCTTCCTCGTCCTGCTACCGCTGGGTTATTGGCTGTGGGACAAGGCGCTGTTCACCCGCCTCGCGTTTCTCATCGGCATTGTCGGCCTCTCGAACACGTTCCTGAAAGAGCTGTTCATGGACCCGCGCCCGCCGCTCGCGTTCGCGCTGGATGGTCGCGTAGGCGATTCGTTCGGCTTCCCGTCGGGCCATGCACAAATCGCGGTCGCGATGTGGTTCTGGCTGGCGATGGAGATTAAGCGCACTTGGGGCTGGGTCGCGGCTGCGATCATCGCAGCCGGCGTTTGCTTCTCACGCCTCTATCTCGGCGTACACGATGTGGAGGATGTGTTGGGCGGCGCGCTACTGGGTGTCGCTTGCATCTTCGTCTTCAAGGGTCTCACCGAGGAACGCGCCATCACAGAGGCGCATCCGGCGGCACAGCTCATCGGGCTTGCCCTCGTTGCGCCGGTCATGGCCGTAATCTGGCCGCACGGCGGCGCGCTGCCGGCCGGGATCTTGGCGCTCTGTGCATTCCTCTTCTTCTGGTGGGCAGGCAGGCTGATCGAAGAGCGTTGGGTCAACTACCAACGCCACGGCAACTGGGCGGTGGCGATTATCGCAACGGTCGCGGGCCTCGCCGTGCTCTTCGTGCTGCTGAAGATGACCGGCGACGTGGCGGAGGCCGCAGGTGTCAGCCGCTCGTTCGCGCAGCCGATTCAAATGGGCGTGATCGCGCTTTACGTCACGGCGATCGCCCCTGCCCTATTTCGCGCCACGCGCTTGGGTTGGTGATTGGGGTTTGAGTCTTTCGCGCAACACCCGCAAAGCAGTCAGCTTTCGTTTACACAAGAAGAGCTAGAAACTCGGTACGCTAAGTTCAGCCGTGTGATTCGTATCAGGAGTCACTTTGCGTCCTAGTGCCCGTCTTGGGACTACGTTTGGACCGTTGCAGGCGCCGCGCCCTAACAAGCCCGGCGTGCCTCGCACCCGACACCTCCATCACATGAACTTCTCGATTTTTGTTGGTTTGGATGGCACGCGCGATCCTCGCGCGTGCGTCCGCGTACGAGGGGAGTTTAGCCCATGGGTAAACGTGCCGCCCGCCGCCGCATGCGTGACGACTATCAGGATAAAGGAAAAGTCCGTGCACTGTTCCCAAAGCGGGAAGGTTGGACGCCACTCGATCGCGACCAAGGAAACGGCGAGCGCGCCTATGTCCGCCACGTAAAGCCCTGTTCCGATAATCAGCGCCGGCTTTTGGAAGCAATCGACAAGCGCAACCTCGTGGTCGCCGCGGGTCCCGCCGGCACCGGCAAGACCTATCTCGCGATCGCCAAGGCCGTTGAAGCACTGGAAGACGGCAAAGCCTCGCGCATCTTGCTCTCGCGCCCTGCGGTAGAAGCCGGCGAAAATCTGGGGTTCCTCCCCGGTGGGCTCGAAGACAAGCTCGCGCCGTATCTGCGCCCGCTTTACGACGCACTCTCCGACCGGCTCGGCAACAAACGACTGAAAGCGTATCTCGCCGAAGGTATCATCGAGATCGCGCCCATCGCCTATATGCGTGGCCGCACACTCAACAACGCCTTCATCGTTATCGACGAGGCACAGAACTGCACGTATGGCCAATTGAAGATGCTGCTCACGCGGCTCGGCTGGCAATCGACAATGGTGATGACGGGCGATCCCGATCAAACGGATCTCTTGCCAGGCATGAGCGGGCTTGCCCAAGTCGCCGATCGCTTGAGCACGCTCGACGACATCGCCGTGATCAGGCTGGAGGACAAGGATATCGTGCGCCACCCACTTGTGGCCGCGATGCTAACCGTGCCCAGACACGCGAAGTACGCCGCGAACGACGAGCGGCTGCGCCAAGACCTGGGCTCGGTGAACATTGTCGTCGCTGCTTGCGCGAGACCCATCTGTTCGCGCTGGATCAGCTGCTGACCGGTGAACACTGTAACGATTGCCGCAGCGATGAAGAGGGCATCGCCCGGCTTCACGAAGCCAAACTCAAACAGCGCCAGTACCAACCCCATTAGGGCGACGATCAGGCCATTGGTGATGCGGTTCAGCATTCGAAACCCCTTCTTGCAGACGCATGCTGCACATGCGAACTGAAGTAAGGGTTTCAAACAGTCGTTTCAAGTAAATAAATGACGCTGCCGTCACCAATTCGTGACCGGCTCAGATAAACGTCAAAAGCGTGACGTATCCCAGCACAAACGACCAAAACACGCCCAAGCCAAAGCACCCGGCAGTATAGGAAAACGGCCAATCGCCATCCCGAAGCGACCGGTCAGCGGCTCTCACAAGAATGTGCGGTCCGGCCAGCAGTATAACCCCCACGACAGCCAAGCGTCGCAGGTCCGATGTCACCGGGAAATGCAGCGAAGAAGCCCCGTTCAGCATCAGCTGGAACAGGTTGGACATGATCCCTGAGATCACAAAACCGACGACAAGCGCGAAGATCAGGGTAATGCCGGCATCAATAAACATGTGGAGCCCCAGAATTGGTTTCGCCCCCTCACAACGCAGAGCCCATGCCAATCGCCAATTTCCGTGATCAGCTGTCCCGTTTTGCGACAACAAAGGCGCCGCTCGCCTATTGCGGCGTTCCGCGCGGCACGGCACGCTCAGAAAGAAACTGTTGCAGATCAGTCACGTCCCTGGTGAGAGAATGCAACGCTAGATTCGATTCCAAGAATCCGGAAACCACTCGCGACGAATAGTGCCCGCATGAGATTAGACCAACGCGATGCCGACGCCGCCCTCGGGGGAGAAGTCCACGCTCATTCAAGCTGGATCCTGCCCGCAATCTTCCTTGTGGTCGCAGGCCTTATTGCCGGCGGCTTCTACATTCTCTTCACGGGACCGACCGTCGACGACCTGCAAGGCAACACGACTTGGCCGACCGCGTCGACCGGCACGGCTGACATCCGCATCGACAACACCGTCTTCCGCATCCCTGCGAACTACACCAAGCTTCGCCGCTCGCGCAGCGATGGCGACGCCGACGATGTGCCGATGCATGCGCTGCTGCCAGGCTTGACGGGCTGGACGCAAGCGGACGCGAAAGAATTCAACTCGAACGCTTGGAACGGACGCGTCGTGCAAATCGTGCTGGCCGTCGATCGCGCCAGACTGACCTATCAGGACAAATTCGAACGCGGCATCAAGCCGTACTCAAGCACACCCGACGGCATTCCTGGCCCGCACGGCCTCACCACATACAAGTTCGATCCCGGCACCGGTTACGAAAACACAGAGTGGCTGACCGCCACGCTCGAGGACGGCTCGAAGTTCGTGATGCGTTGCGATGCGTCGGCGACCGCCAATTTCGGAACCAGCTGCATGCGGGTCACTCGCCTCAAAGGCGGGGTTGGCCTCACCTATAAGTACAAGCGCGCCTATCTCGCCCAATGGAAAGAGATCGACGCCAAGATCATGGCAAAGATCGACGGCTTCCGGGTGAAGTAGTCTACTTCTTCAAAACGGCCGACGCGGGCGGCAGATCCATCTCCAAGATCGCCATCTCGAAGTGGTACGTCGTCTCGCCGTCTTCTGTGTCTTTGAAGATCACGCCGATGAACTCGTCACCGACCACGACTTCGACGGAGTCGGTCTTGTTGGGACGCGCTTCGACGCGGATCGTGTCCAAGCGGAACAGCGACCGCAGATATTTCTCGACGCGCAGGATTTCTGTCTTGTCCACGTGCTATGGGCTCCAATCGTTCGAAGGATTTAATCTTCGACCAGGTAGCCCTGCAACCACAAGCGGCCGCTAATTTCGTCCCCAGGCTTCGGGCGGTAACCCGCGGGCAACACGTGTTCGGCGGCGTAAAGCGCCACGTCGACCATACTCTGTCCCGTCCGGGCGACCGTCACCCGCATGCGATATACCGTCCCAGTGTCGAGCCGCATCGGATAGACGTGCTGCACCGTCGCGCGGAACTCGTAATCGTCGCTGGCGCCGGAGCGTGAAGGCTTGAGCACGTCCGGCAGCACGAACGTATCGTCGCCTTGCACGACCCTCAGGCCAAATGGCTTCAACGAATACGCGAAGGCGGAGAGCGCGAACTGATAACTCTCGCCCACTTGATACTCGCCGCCGTTCTTGAAAAACAACGGATCGAAGAAAGAAATCTCGGCGCCATCTTCCGTACGGCCGCGAATTTGTCCTTCCGCACCCGAACCCGACGACGCGACTTGATCGATCGTCACCGCGTGCGCGATCGCACCCGCGGCAAATGGAAACGCGGACAGCACGCATCCCGAGGCCGACTTCCGCTCGGTGAGCAACAACACCATGTGACGAACGTCGCCGTCTCCTTCCGCCATTGCGGTCAACGTGTCGGCACGCTCGCCGTTTGGCATCGCTTGCGCTTCGGGAAGCTCGACTTGCGCGATGATCGTCGAATTCGCGACGACGCTTTTGATGCGCGCACGAATAGCGTCTGGCGCATCGGGATAGAGAGAAGCCCAATGCGACGCATGCGCATCGATCACAGCGCCGGTTTTTTCCATCATCGTTTTGCGACTACGCACACTTCTCGCGCGCTTGGCAAGAGCACGCCCCCTCTTGATGTTTTCGCGAAACTGGTTACAGAGAACGCATGGCTGCTTCGCGAAGCGACTCATATTATCGCGCCACTGCTATAGGGCAACGCACTCGTTCGCAATTGAACGGCGCACGTGAAGCGGACGTGTGCATCATCGGTGCGGGCTACACGGGGCTATCCTGTGCGCTGCATCTCGCAAAGGCCGGGATGAAGGTCGTCGTGCTGGAAGCCGAAACCGCAGGCTTCGGCGCGTCCGGCCGCAATGGCGGACAGGTGATCACCGGACAACGTGTCGATCAAGACGAACTTGAGCGACGCTATGGTGAAGCGCACGCACGTGCGCTGTGGAACCTTGCCCTCGAAGCAAGATCATTGGTCCGCGCTCTCATCGCAGCAAACGCAATCGATTGCGACGAGCGGCCCGGACACTTCACAGCAGCGGTTCGAGAAAGCCACGCCCGCGATTTGGAATCATATGTCGATTTCTTGAGGGCCCGCTACAACTATTCGACTGCGCGGCACGTGCCCCCTGCGCAGGTGGCCGAAATCGTGGCCTGCCACAACTACAAGGGAGGCATGTTCGACACTGCAAGCTTCCACTTGCACCCCTTGAACTATGCGCTCGGCCTCGCGCGCGCTGCCGATGAGGCGGGAGTCGAAATTTTGGAGCGCTCGCCCGCTCTGAGAATCGAACACGGCGTCAAGGCAACGATTGAAGCCCCCAGCGGCAGCATTTGCGCAAAGTTCGTGGTGTATGCGTGCAACGCATACCTGGGGGGCCTGAACCGCGATCTCGCTCGTACGATCATGCCGATCTCGAACTACATCGCAACGACCGAACCGCTTGGGGACGCACGTGCGAAAGCCCTGATCCCTTCGGGTGCCGCCATTGCCGATACAAAATTCGTGCTCGACTACTACCGCCTGACGGCTGACGGACGCCTGTTGTTCGGTGGCGGCGAATCCTACGGCGGCCACGATTTAGAGAACGTCGCGGACATCGTCCGCCCGAACATCGAACGCGTATTTCCGCAACTGAAAGGCGTCGCTATCGATCACGCCTGGGGCGGCAGGCTCGCAATCACGATGCCCCGCCTGCCCCATCTCGGCCGACTCCAGCCGAACGCCTATTTCGCGCAAGGTTACTCGGGCCAAGGTGTCGCGATCGCAACACTGGCTGGAAAGTTGATTGCCGAAGCAATCCAAGGCCAAGCCGCGCGCTTCGACGTTTACGACAGCTTGAAAATCCCAGCCCTCCCGGGCGGCACGCTATTTCGCAAGCCTTTGCTGGCGTTAGCGCTGACTTGGTACGCGCTCCGCGACCGGTTGGGTTAATCAAATTTTCTTCTCGACGCGACTCGAGACTCATGAAAATCTGACCTCCTCGTGTTCCATCAACGAAAGGAGGTGATCCAATGTCGAGTGAGATCTTGGTGCTAATGAAGAGCCTGAAGGTCACGCGGACGCTGGAGCAACCTCTGGGGACCGCCTGATTTTCCGATCGCAAGATCCGGGCTCAAGTTCTTAGCCCATCTCACGGTAGGGCCGCTCATAAGAGCGGCCCTTTTTGTTTTGAGTGCTCAGACCTGACGTGCTAGTTGGCTCGCGCGAATTTGGCCGGGAACTGCTTGGTGATCCCGTCGGCCAGCATGTCCGAAAACATCAGCATGTGAGCGTGCCCTTCGTCATAGGCCTTGATATCTCCGGCCCAGTCCTTCTTCAGCCGTCCCGCAACTTCTTGTGTCGTAAGTTCGAGATCTTGGCGCAGCGCGCGTGCAACTTTGCCTGCGCCCAATGAGGATTGGCACCGCCCAAGAAGGTCGCGATCGCGTCGCCGTTATCCTGCCACTTCTTTTGCGCCGCGATAAGCTCTGCTCCGTCGCCCTTCATGGCCGCACCGACCACCTCCGTCGCGACCAGGATGTGCGCCTTGAGCAGTGCCGCCATTTTCAGCCCGGCCGCATCGCCGTAGTAGGGCGCGATCGCCGCACCGATGTCGTCTTGGTTCTTAAGCAACCGCTGCGCCACCGCGTCCTTGTCCGCAAGGTTCGCCAACGCGCTGACGATGTAGTTGCGCGTCCAGGTGAGATGATCCTCCCAAAGCTTGCGCATCTCAATTCTGAGTTCGCCGGGCGTCGTCACGTCCGCGGCCGAGGCCGCCGGTACCGCGCCCGGCGATAACACCGTATTCGAGCCGATCACGACCGCAGCAAGAGCGAACGCAAGAGTTGGTAGCCACCGCATAATTCACCTCCGTCCATGCCAAGCCACAACCGGCCCGTTGCCCATTAGACGCGCGAAGGCAAAAATGGTTCCCAGCCCGATTCGATCTGACGCTCGAATCCGCGCCCTGCGCCATCCCCCCGCATCAGATTCCGGTTCGCGAATTCCCAGTCGATCAAATGCTTGACGACCGCGTCGGCGTAGTCCGTCCGGCGCTGCTGGTAGTCGAGGTAGTAGGCGTGTTCCCACACGTCGATCGCGAGCAGCGGCCGCTGTTCGTGCGCAAGCGGCGTGTCGGCGTTAGACGTTTGCGTGATGCGCAACGTCTCGCCGTCGAGCACCAACCACACCCAGCCGCTGCCGAATACACCGGCGATGGCGGTCGTCAGCTCGTCGCAAAGACGCTTGTGGCTCCCGAACGTGGCTCTGATTCTGGCGCCGATCTCGCCGCGAGGCGCACCACCGCCGGTCGGCCGGAGCGAGCGCCAGTAAAACGCGNAGCCACGAACTCCCGCCGCAAAATTACTAACGCGCCGCCTAGAGCCCCAGGTCTGCGAACGCCCTTACGCCGAACACCATCACCTTTGCGAAAACGACTGACACTGTTTCAACATGGCGCGTCATGAGCGCGGTCACGTCGCCGCCATTGCCCATAAGCTCGTGCACCAAATGCGTCGCGATCTTCATGCCGGCGACACTCAGAGCAGTGACCCCAAGCACGCCGCCGAGTACCGGAAGATGTCGCCCCAATATGCACAGCTCCGCAAAGATGGTGCGGCTGTCTTGTTGTTTCATTTTTCTTTCCTCCAAGAAGCATTGTCTTCGCCGTGCGCCGTCGTCAGCGCGGACGTGGGTTCTTGCCACCACCGCGTGAGCAGCACACGCAGAAGCCAAAAAATCATCAGCACGATCGGAAAAAACACCGGCCCGAATTGAACCACCGTCCCGTGTATCGCCTCGGGCAGAAATTTCTGCTGCCCCAAGAAAAACGAACCCGACGCGATGAAGAGCGCCACGCACATCCGCCAAAGGTGACGCGCGATCCGCTGCGCCCCCGAAATGCCACCGCGCAAGATGACGCTGAGGTCGCAAAGCGCTGAGATCGAACCCAAACCCATAAACATGTAAAACGCCTGCGGCGGCGAGTCGTCGATCGTACCGGTCGGGCTCTGCGACGCCATGATCGCAAAGATCGCCCCCGCGGCCGCAATCAGCGTCGCGACGACGACACCGGCAAACATCGATGTGCCCGCGCCGACGCGCTCCTGCTTGGCCGCGACCCAAGCCGTGACAAGCAGGTAGAGCGTCATCACGCCGGCGACAAAGTTCGGGCGCTGCCCATCCGTCAGAAAGGGCGCCACGGCAGCACCGACGCCCGCCATCGAAAGCATCGAAACAAAAAACACATTTCCCGCAAGCCGGTGCAGCGGCTCGCCTTTGCGCACCGTCACGGCCACCGCGCCCGATAGCAACCCCAACGCGCCGCCGCCAACGTGCATCACCAAGAGCGCTTCCGCTCCCATGTGCATCCATGCCGGGCTCTCGGGACTGACGAAAAGGGTCGTCACTGCAAACCTCGCGAACTCTTGAGCACGCCGGTCCGCCCGGCCGCCGTTGCGGGGCCCTGGGGCATCTCCTAAGTTTCGTGCTTCTGCTCGCCGTCACATTTGGGGAATGCGGCCAAAACCGCCATGACGCCGGATATCAAAATCATGATCGCAGGTAGCACCGGGAATGGCTGAATTGACGGTCGCTGCCGGCCTTGCCCGGGGATTGCTGCGCTTCGCCGGCGCGAAGGGCGCGGACGAGGCGGCGATGCTCAAACGCGCCGGGATCGACCCCGCGGACTTGACCGACCAAGACAACCGCGTGCCGTTCGAGGCCTATGTAAAGCTCATGCGCGCCGGTAAGGAGCTCGCGAACGACCCGGCCCTTCCTCTCCACTACGGCGAGATGGACGACCTCGCGGAAATCTCGGTCGTAGGCCTCATCGGCCAAGCGTCGGAAACGTTCATAGACGCGCTGGCACAGATGAACCGCTACAACGGCCTTGTCATCGAAGTGGACACCGGCCCCGCCAGCCGCTTTCAGGTCGTTCGCGACGGCGGCGAACTGCTGCTCCGCGACAACCGTACGAATCCGAACGACTTCCCCGAGCTCACCGAAAGCACGTTCGCGCGCATGACCTGCGGCGGGCGACGCTTCACGAAGACCGAGATCGTGAAAAGGATCTACGTCACGCACGAAGCGCCGGCCCACCGCGCCGAATACGAGCGTGTCCTACAAGTGCCTGTTGTCTTCGCGAGCGGAAAAAACGCGCTCGTGCTCGATGAGATTTGGCTTACTCATAAAATGGCGATTCAGCCGCGCTATGTGTTCGGCATCTTGAGCGAACATGCCGAACGGCTGCTCAAGATCTTGCAAGATTCGAAGACGACGCGCGGCCGCGTCGAAAGCCTGTTGATGCCGCTGCTCCACACCGGCGACGTCAGCATGGATGCAATCGCGGCCACGATGGCGATGAGCCGCCAAACGCTTTTCCGCAAGCTGAAGAGCGAAGGCACGACCTACGAGAAAATCCTCGACGACCTGCGCCACCAAATCGCACTGCACTATCTGAGCGGAAAAAAAGTCTCGGTGAACGAAACCGCCTACTTGGTGGGCTTCTCCGAAGCGGCGGCCTTCTCGCGCGCGTTCAAGCGCTGGACCGGCAAAAGCCCACGCGACGCACGCGGTGCTTAGATCTGATAATCGAGCGGTATATTCTCGATGATCTGGTTCATCTCGTGGCTGGGCTGCTCGCAGCCCGCGCAACCGACGACGCGCGCCGGCACACCCGCGACCGTGCAATGCTCCGGCACATCGGCCAGCACAACGCTACCTGCGCCGACGCGGCTGTTCGCGCCGATTTCGATGTTGCCAAGAATGGTAGCGTTCGCGCCGATCATAACACCTCGGCGAACCTTCGGATGCCGGTCGCCGGTTTCCTTGCCGGTGCCGCCTAGCGTCACACCATGCAACATCGACACGTCGTCTTCGATGACGGCCGTTTCGCCGATCACGACGCCGGTGCCGTGATCGATCATCACGCCGCGCCCAATCTGCGCCGCCGGATTCACGTCGACGCCAAAGACCTCAGACACCCGGCTTTGGAAATGTTGCGCCAGTGTCACGCGGCCCTTCGCGTACAGCCAATGCATGACGCGGTACGACTGAATGGCCAAGAAGCCCTTGAAGAACAAGAACGGCTGCAGATACGTCGTCACCGACGGATCGCGCTCATAGACCGCCGAAAGGTCCGCCCGCACTTCGTCACCGATATGCGGCGCATCGGCGAACGCCTGATCGAACACCTGCCGAACCTGCATCGCACCGACGTCGTCGTTGCCCAGCTTCTGCGCCAAGTGATAGGTCAGCGCATCTTCCAAACGCTCGTGATTGAGAATGGTCGCATGCACGAAGCTCGCAAGCGCGGGTTCCGACGCGGCCGCGCGAATAGCCTCCTCGCGCAGGTCCGACCAGACTGGGTCGCAAACCGCGAACTTTTCGGCAATGACAGGCATTGAGCGCTTGTTATCCATACGAACCACCATATTACAGATGGGGCCTTACCGCGAGCCTATCAAGCAAGTGCGACGCCAGGTTAACGCCTACAATTTTCACAATCTCTGCCCAAACTGCGAGGCCAGCATGCCGGAATTGAACGTCGCCGCCCCCCAAACGCTCGATCTGCTGCTCAGCCGCCGTTCGGGCTCGGCCAAGACGATGAAGGGCCCCGGTCCCGACGACGAGCAAATCCGCACGCTGATCCGCGCTGCCGCGCGCGTACCCGACCACGGCAAACTCGCGCCCTGGTCGTTCCTGATCTTCAAGGGCGACGCGCGCATGGCGTTTGGCGAACTGCTTGTGCGCGCGCTGAAGCAAACCGAACCCGACGCCGGTGTCGAACGCATCACGCAGGAACGAGGGCGCTTTCTACGCGCACCCGTCATCATCGGTGTGGTGAGCCGCGTGCGCGAAGGCATCCCGATACCCGAGTGGGAGCAAATCCTTTCCGCCGGCGCCGCTTGTCAAACCCTTTGCATCGCCGCCCACGCGATGGGGTTTGTCGCGAACTGGATAACGGAGTGGTACGCCTATCATCCGGCTGTGCGTGAAGGCTTGGGCCTAAAATCCGGCGAACGCATCGCCGGCTTCGTCTATCTGGGCCACCCGGGCGAACCACTCGCCGACCGCCCGCGCCCGACATTCGAACAAGTCGCGCGTGAATGGCGCTGACCTAGATCGCGAGTTCGTAGACGACCGCGTTCCAGAACTTCGCGCGGTGCCGGCCGTACTTGCGCCAGCCGCGTTTCGATAGCGCGCGGCCAACGATGGCATTGAAGTAGCCGTGCGCGACGAGCACTGCGATCCCGCACTCGCGCGCTTCGTGGGAAAGCATGTCGACGGCTTTGCTCGCGCGGCTCTTTGCGTCGCTGAAATCTTCAATGCCGCCGTCATGGCCCACATGCCACGCAAGCCTGGCGATCACCGCCCACACGGTAGGCTTCATGCGCACGAGCGGCAGCTTTGGCGACTTGAGCTGCGCCTCCATAAACAATGGGCTGAGTTCGAGTTCCGCATGCGGCGCCAACGCCCGCGCACTCTCACGTGCCCTGGGTCGATCCGACGCGTAGACGCGCCGCGCTTCGCGCGCCAGCGCAACCAACCAATCGGGCGGCGCGCTGTCCGGATCAAGCCCGGCCTTCTCGTACGTCTCGATATAGTCCCCAAATTTGCGGTGGGTCAGCCGCTTCGACGGTGCAACGTCGGGCTTGCCGTGGCGGATGAGAACAACTTTGATGCTCTCCCCGGCCGGCGGCGCGTTGCGCCGGCGCCGTTTCTGCACCCTCGTACTCAGGCCTTCCATGACGTCAAAGCTCATCGCCGAAATTCACGGATCTACCGGTACACTCGTACTCAACGCGCCGGAACGGCGCAACGCGCTCAGCTTGGATATGTGGCAAGCTATCCCCGATATTGTTGAGAGGTTCGAGAAAGACCCGGCGATCCGCTCCATCGTTGTGAAGGGCGCAGGCGACGAAGCCTTTGCCGCAGGTGCTGACATATCGGAATTCGAGGCAAACCGCGCAACTGACGAAAACGCGAAAACTTACGACGCAGCAACCCAGCGGGCGACGCTTTCCCTCAGCAACTGTTCGAAGCCCGTAATCGCAGCCGTAAAGGGGATTTGCTTTGGCGGCGGGATGGCGCTCGCCATGGCCTGCGATCTGCGCCTGGCGACAGACAATTCCAGGTTCTGCATACCGGCCGCAAAGCTTGGTGTGGGCTATGGCTCAGCGGGGACCGCAGCCTTGGTGGCGCGCTTGGGACCGTGCGTCACTGCCGAGATGCTATTCACCGCCAGAG
>JBGAPZ010000037.1:0-38917 GCA_044220975.1 Micropepsaceae bacterium
AGA
The DNA here is from genome assembly GCA_044220975.1 of Micropepsaceae bacterium. Classification (GTDB taxonomy): domain Bacteria; phylum Pseudomonadota; class Alphaproteobacteria; order Micropepsales; family Micropepsaceae; genus SZUA-430. The sequence continues at coordinate 4 of JBGAPZ010000037.1, forward strand.
TAAATCGCGCTCCCGACATCCCACGGGTTAGGGATGACGAAGTAGCCGCTTTCGTGCATGCGGCGGAATGTGTCGATCTTGGAGGACATGGCGGCCTTCCGGAAAAAATTCGGGCGTCGCACCAGATGGCGGACGCCCGAACGTCAAATCTTCCCGTAAGCTGATGTCAACAGGTTACTGCGGGATGTCCTGTTCGATGTAGCGCAACATGCCCGCCGCTTCTTGGCAGAGCGTCTGAACTTCGTGGGGCACGTTTTCCGGCTCGAGCTTCACGAAATCGGTGAGCGCGCGCAGAAGAGCCGCCATTTTCGGCGCCGTCACGATCATGCGCGCCTGATGTTCGATCTTTTCCGGATAAAGGTCGTATTCCGCACCGGGCGTGCGCCAGCCGCCCCACTCTGCCTCACCCGTCACGACTTGCGGATGGGTGCCCGGGTAGGGATGGTTGCCGCATTCTTCGGGGGCTTTGTATTTGTTCTTTGCGCGAACGAGACGCCAGTTTTCTGAGCCGACGGCTATGCTCGACGAATTGTGCGCTTGTTCGGTTTGAAGTTCTTCGGCGGTGAACTCGCGCCCAAGACCGACGTCGTAGAAAACGCGCAGCGGTTCGTCCAAGCCCTTCGTCCAATGCGGAACGACGCGCTCGATCGTCGACCAAGTGCCGACGGTGCGCACATAGATGCGTTGGTTCTTGTGAAATACTGCTTTCGCCATGATTTACCCCAGGCGCCATTGGTCGGCGCTTCAACCCAGTGCGCCATCGTGACCGAAGCGGCTTAAGGTGCGGTTAAGCGATCACTCTGCGGGCGATATGCGGGGGCGGAAAAGGCCGCGAATTCGCGTTTGGAATCGGCCAAATCCTGCATAAGCGTCCGCCATTAACGTGTAGGCAACCGGAACGATGAAAAGCGTCAACAGCGTCGACGACAAGATGCCGCCGATCATCAAGACGCCCATGCCGTTGCGGAACTCCGCCCCTTGGCTCACTGAGATCGCGACGGGGATCATGCCGAAGACGGTCGCGAGCTGCGTCATCAAGACGGGACGCATACGCCGCGGGCCTGCTTCTTCCATCGCTTCGCGCGCGGTCACGTTTCGCGTTTCGCGCGCGGTGTTTGCGTAGTCGACGAGCAGAATGCCGTTTTTCATGACAAGGCCCATCAGCGCGATCATACCGATTTGGGCGAACATGGTCATCGTCATGCCGGTGAACGAGAGCGCGGCGAAGGCGCCGACAAACGACAGCGGCGCCGTCAGCATGATAATTGCGGGCTGGGAGAAGCTGTTGAACTGGCTTGCCAGGATCATATAGAGCGCGACCAAAGCCAGCAGGAACGCGAAGCCAATCGCTTGCGCGGATTCCTTCATGCGCTCCGCTTGGCCAATGAAGGTGCCGCTGTAGCCTTGGGGTAAGCCGATCTCGGACACGATCTTCTGCAGCCTGTCGGTCGCAGTTCCGAGCGCGACGCCCGGCGGGTTGTTGGCGAGGACGGTAATTGTGCGCGCACGGTTGCGACGATCCACCTGGGCCGGGCCTTCTTCAATCTTGAACTCTGCAAGGCTGGCCAAGTCGACGAGGCCGCCGTTCGTGCTGCGGACCTGGATTTGGTCGAGCTTCGTTGGGTCGTTGCGTTGCGCTTCTTCCAAGCGAACGCGAACGTCATAGCGGTTGCCGAGCTCCTCGTAGGTGCCGGCATCGACGCCACCGACTAGCGCGCGAACGGTTGTCGCAAGCGGGCGGATCGCTACGCCGAGATCGGCCGCTCGGCCACGGTCGACGTGGATCTGCACTTCTGGTTTGCCAGCTTCGTAGGACGAGCGGGCATCCGTGAACGTCGCCGTGTCGGCGCGCATGCGGGCGATGATGGCATCCGCTTTTGCGCGCAATACGTCGAGGGACGTTCCCTGGAGGGAATAGACGATTGCCGTGTTAAAACTGGAGTTGCCGCCGATCCAGGGGACCTCCGTCGCTTCTATATGCTTGGCTTCCGGCACGGCCTTGGCGATCAGTTCGCGGGCGCGTTGCATGACGACAAACTGGTTTTCCGCGAACGAGCGTTCGCGCTTCGACGTCAAGCCGACGTAGAGGTCGATGCGGTTGATACGCGGCTGCGCGCCGCCGCCGACGGTCGCAAACACGGTCTTGATGTGGTCCATCTCGCGAAGGGTTTTGCTGACGCGGGCGGCGACGGCCTTCGTGTCTGCGATGCCGGTACCGTAGGGCAGGTCGATCGTTGCCAGGAACTCGGCGCGGTCGGTCTTGGCTTGGAAGTCAAATGGGATCCCACGGGCCAGCATTACGCCGACGACAATCGTGGCGAAGCCGATACCAAGCACCAACCAACGGTGCTCAAGCGACCAGTGGAGGACGCGCTTGTAGGCGGTTTCAAGTCCGTGATGGAAGGATTCGATGCGTTGCGCGAATGGACCGAGGTGAAGCTTGCTCAAGAACTTCGCGCACAAGGCCGGCGTCAGCGTGAGCGAAACGAGCAACGATACAAGCACCGAAAATACGATCGCCAGACCGTATTGATAGAAGAAGCGCCCAACGACGCCTTCCATGAAGGCGATGGGTACGAACACAGCGACGACGGCCCAAGTGCCGGCCATGACGGCGACCGCGACTTCGCTGGTGCCTTTGGATGCCGCCTCTGCGGGGTTCAAGCCTTCTTCGAGTTTTCGGTGCACGCTTTCGAGAACGACAATCGCGTCGTCCACGAGCAGGCCGACCGACACGGAGAACGCCATCAGCGTTAGGTTGTTCAGCGTGAAGCCTGCCCAATAGAAGGCGAAAAACGTCGCGATCAGCGACGTCGGCATTGCGACCGCCACGATAATCGTCGCGCGGAAGTCGAGCAGGAACGCCATCGTGATCACGACGACGAGGAAGATGCCCAGCATGATGTCGAAGCCGACATCGTTGACGGACTCTTCGATGAAAAGAGAGATATCGCGCGCGACGACCATGTTGACGCCGGCCGGCACAATGTGGCGAAGCGTTTCAATCTCGGCTTTGACGGCCTTGGCGACTTGGACCGTATTTTGACCAGACTGGCGGCGGACTTCGAGTGAGATTCCGGGTTTGCCGTTTAGGGTTGCGAAGGTGCGCTCGTCTTCGGCGCCGTCTTCGACACGGGCGATGTCGCCCAGAAGTGTGGGTAGAGCGAGCTGGCGGAACGCGACGACGATGCTTTTGAAATCTTCGACCCGTTTGACCTCGCCTTTGGTCTTGACGCTGAATTCGGCGTGTTCGCCAGAGAGTTCGAGATTGCCGCCGGGCATGTCGGCGTTTTCGCGGCGGAGCGCCGAGACGACATCGTCTGCGGTGACGTTCAGCGCCCGCATCTTATCGGCATCGAGCCAGATGCGGATCTGTCGCGCGCGACCGCCCAGGATTGTCACCTGACCAACGCCGGAAACGCGTTCGAGCCGCTCCTTGATCTGCTTGTCGGCGAACTCGGTCAGGTCGCGGGTCGGCATGTCGCCAGAGAGCATCACCGAGAGGATTGGTTCGGCGTCGGGGTCGATCTTTTGAATGATCGGTTGCTCGGCGTCCTGCGGCAGGTCGCGAATTGCGAGGTTGACCTTGTCGCGAACGTCTTGGGCTTTGACGTCGGCGTTTTCGTTTAGACCGAACTCAATGATGATTTGCGAAAGGCCTTCGTAGCTCTGCGATGAGAGCGACTTGATGCCGGAGATCGTGTTGACCTGGGCTTCGATCGTATCGGTGACGTCGGTTTCGATTGCATCGGGGCTTGCGCCCTCGAGCACGGTCATGACGGTCACATAGGGGAACTCGACCCGCGGGAAGAGATCAACACCGATGCGCTGCAGCGATACCCAACCGAGTGCGACCAGCGCGCCGATGACCATCGTGGCCAGAACCGGCCGGCGGATCGAAAGATCGGAAATCCACATGGATTAGAGTTTCGCTTGCGTGGTGGGCCTTGCGGCGGCGCCTTCGATCGTCACCGGCACGCCGTCGGCGAGCTGAGACAGATTTGGGCCGGTCAACAGATCGGTGCCTTCAGGTACGTTGCTCAAAATTTCGACACGCTCACCGTCGATCTCGCGTGTCGAGAGGGCAATCTTCTTGGCTAGGCCATTTTGAACGGTGAAAGCGTAACGGGAACTGTCAGGGCCCAGGATCGCTTTGCGGCTGACGACAAGCGCCTTGCGGGCGTTGGGGATTAGTTCGACGCGGCAATAGAGACCCGGCAGGATCTTGTAGTCGGGATTCGGGAGGGCCATGCGCACCTCGACGCTGCGGGCCTTGTAGTCGATCCCATAGTTGATGACGGCAACCTTTGCTTCGAACGGCTTTGCGATGCCATCGACATAAATGCGGCCGGTCATGCCTTCTTTCAGCTGCTCGAAATATGTCGCCGGCGCCACCACGATGACGGCGAGCGGGTCGATGCCCATGATCTGTACGACGCCGGCTGCACCGCCCATCGCGCCACCGCCGCCAAAGCGCGTGGCCATGAAGCGGCCTTCGTAGACTTCTTTTTTGGAGATGACGCCGTCATACGGTGCGCGAACGACCGTGTCTTTCAACTGCTGACGCCCCTGCGCCAAGCGGGCTTCCCAAATGCCGAGTTGAGCGGCTGCCACGTCCGCATTCGTCTTTGTGGTGTCCATGCGCGACTGGCTGACCCAACCGCCGCCCTTCAGCGAGTCTTGACGCTTTAGATCGGCTTGCGCATTACGCAGTTGCGCGCGGGCAAGGGCGACCTGTTTCTCCTGCTCCAGAACGACGAGCTTGATGTCGACGTCGCGCGTGCGAAACAGAGCCTGCCCTTTTTTCACTTTGCTACCGACGGCGACCATAACCTCGTCGATGATGCCGTCGACCGTTGGGCCGATGTCGGTTTGACGGGAAGGGGTCAGCGAGCCGGTGGCCATGATCGGGACGGCGATGTCTGCCTTCGCTACTTTTACGGTCGAGACAGACACTGCAACGGGTGCCGCGTCCTTTGACTGATCCTTCGCTTCGGTGCGTTGACCGCACGAGGCGAGCCCCAAGGCAAGCACGGCGAGAAAGGCGGCGGAGACTGGCCGGTGTGCGGTCATGGCGCGGCTTTACCTGTTGACGTTCAGGAATTGGTATACTGGATTACTATATACTGCTATACTAATTCGTGAAGATGGGACCAGGCGCCTTTGAGTGAGACATTTTCGACGGTTGAGCGTGGGAAATCGGGGCGGAAATCTGTCGCGGCAAAACCCGTGCGCAGTGTGGAAAATGAAGGGTTGAAGGCCGAACTCGAAGTCGAGATGACGCTGGGTTGGCTGTTCAACGACATTCATCGCTTGCTGGGCAAAGATTTCGGTTCGCGTATGGGCGCGCTGGGTCTCACGCGGGCGCAGTGCCGCGTGCTGTTCACGATCGAGCGCGCTGGCGATCCGCTGACGCAAACCGAGATCGCGGAGTTGACAGAGATCGAGAAGGCGCCGCTCGGCAAAATGCTCGACCGTCTGGAGCAAGGGGGCTGGATCGTCCGCAAGTCCGATCCGAAGGACCGGCGAGCTCGGCGGGTTTCCGTTACGGCAAAAATCGACAAGGCCATTCCCGTCGCCGCTGCGGCTGCGAAGGGAGTATTTGCGCGCGCGCTGCAAGGTGTGCGACAGAGTGAAGTGAAGGAATTGATTGCGAAGCTTGAAAAGCTCAAACGCAATCTCGGCGGCGCCGACGACTAGGTGCCTTGTGCCGCCCCGAACCAAGTTCAACGCTTCGAGGGCCGCTCATGAATTTCGATTTTTCCGACGATCAAAAGATGCTGAAGGATCAGGCGCGCAAGTTCCTGACCGAAAAATGCTCGACGAAAGTCGTGCGCAAAATTCTTGAAAGTGACGAGCCCTACGACAAAGGGTTGTGGAAGCAGATCGCCGAGATGGGCTGGTTGGGCACGGCGATCCCGGAGGAGTACGGCGGTCTAGGGCTTGGGCATCTTGAGCTTTGCGTCGTCGCGGAAGAACTTGGCCGTGCGGCCGCGCCGGTGCCGTTTTCGTCATCGGTCTACCTTGCGACCGAAGCACTGCTGATCGCAGGCAGCGATGCGCAGAAAAAGAAGTATCTGCCAAAACTCGCGAGCGGCGAGATGATTGGTACATTTGCCATCGCAGAGGGGCCGCAGCCGCCCAGCCCAAAGACGATCAAAGCGTCTTTGAAAGGCGGCAAGCTTGATGGGAGCAAGTCGCCAGTGCCGGACGGCGACGTTGCGGACTTCGCCGTTGTGCTCGCCAAGAGTGGCGAAGGGCAGGGGGAGCGTACGCTTTCGCTCGCAATCGTTGACTTGAAGGGTGCTGGGGTTTCGCGGCGCGCGGTAAAGACCGTGGACCCGTCGCGCAGTCAGGCGGAACTGTCGTTCAAAGGTGCCTCTGCCGAAGCTTTGGGACCGGCCGGCGACGGTTGGGACTTGGCCAAGCGCGTGCTGGATCGCGCGGCTGTATTGATGGCGTTCGAGCAGGTCGGCGGCGCAGATGCGTGTCTGGCAATGGCGAAGGACTACGCGCTGAACCGGTACGCGTTCGGCCGCACGATCGCTTCGTTCCAGGCAATCAAGCACAAGCTCGCGGATATGTACGTGATGAACGAGCTTGCGCGCTCGAATGCTTATTTCGGCGCGTGGGCGCTATCGACGAACGCGGCAGACTTGCCCGAGGCGGCGGCCGGGGCGCGGATCAGTGCCACGGATGCTTTCCACAATGCTTCGAAAGAGAACATCCAAACGCACGGCGGCATGGGCTTCACGTGGGAGCTCGACTGCCACCTCTATTATAGGCGTTCGAAGGTGCTGAGCTTGGCGCTCGGCGCATCGCGAGTTTGGAAGGACCGGTTGGTCAACCACCTCGAGAAGAAGAACGTCGCTTAATCGTCATTTGAACCGAGAGACACGATCCCATGGATTTCAACGACACCGCGCAAGAAGCCGCTTTCCGCGCCGAAGTGCGCAGCTGGCTTGAGGCAAATGCAAAGCCGAAGACGGCGGTCGGCTTTTCGGCCGAGAACCCGCGCTTTCAACGCAATGAGCAAGAGGCGTTGAAGATTGCCAAAGCTTGGCAGGCGAAGAAGGCCGAGAAGCGCTATGCGCGCATCACGTGGCCGAAGGAGAACGGCGGCCTTGGCGGCACGCCGATGCAGCAGGTGGTCTACAACCAGGAAGAGTCGAAGTTCGATGTACCGTCCGGGTTCTTCGAAATCGGTCTCGGCATGTGCATTCCGACCGTCACGCACTATGCGTCGAAAGAAGTTGCGGCGCGGTATGTGAAGCCCGCGCTTTATGGCGAAGAGATTTGGTGTCAGCTGTTCTCCGAGCCTTCGGCCGGGTCCGACGTCGCGGGCCTGAAGACGCGCGCGGAAAAGGACGGCGACGATTGGATCATCAACGGTCAGAAAGTGTGGACCTCCGGTGCGCACTATTCCGACTATGGCATCTTGCTCACGCGGACTGACCCGAATGTGCCGAAGCATAAGGGTCTGACGATGTTCTATCTCTCGATGAAGTCGCCAGGGGTTGAGGTTCGTCCGATCAAGCAGATGTCGGGCGGTGCGAATTTCAACGAGGTCTTCTTCACGAACGTGCGCATTCCGGATTCGCAACGCTTGGGGAACGTGGGCGACGGCTGGTCGGTGGCACTGACGACGCTCATGCATGAACGGTTGGCCGTTGGCGGCGGCCAGGGTGGTTCGGGTGCGGACATCAACGAGTTGCTATCGCTTGCGCGCGAGACGGAACTCGAAGACGGACCGGCGATCCGCAATGCGTCCGTGCGCGAGCGCATCGCCGAATGGTACGTGCGCGGTCAGGGCTTGAAGTATACGACTTATCGGACGCTTACCGCGCTTAGCCAGGGTCGCGTTCCGGGGCCTGAGGCTTCGATCGCGAAGGTCGTCGTTGCTCCGAAGATGCAAGACCTCGCATCGTTCGCGATGGACCTTGAAGATATGGGTGGCGTGATGGTTGGCGAAGACTCGCCGATGATGGGCGCGTTCCAGCAGTCGTTCATGTGGGCACCGGGTCTGCGTATCGCGGGCGGTACGGACGAGATTTTGAAGAACATCATCGCGGAACGCGTGCTGGGTTTGCCGGCCGACATTCGTGTCGACAAGGACATCCCCTACAACAAGCTCCCGACCGGACGTTAGTTTGCTTTGGTGGCCCGCTTAGGCGGGCCACTTGCTAATCGGCTTCTGTGATCAGCTTCATGAAGTCGCGGTTGATGAACGTCAGCGCGCCCGCACTTGTGCGCATCGGCAGGAACTGACGACTGCCATCGTTGAGTAGATCCTGCAGCCGTTGGCCGGTCTTGAACACGTACAGTTCGCCGCTCAGCACGGTGCCGTCCGTCAAATGGACGGTTGCCGGCACGCCTTCCTTCGTCGCGCGCGTTCCGCTCAAGTTCGACGACGTGTTGAAGGTCTTCATCGCTCCCCCTAATCCTTGAAGCAGGTTGGAGCATTTTGAGGCTCGCCAGTTAAGATTCGCTAACCGGTGCGCACGGTAAACGCGCCGTTACTTGGCGAAGATCCAGCCTTTACGGCTGGCGTCGAATTCGATGGCGAAGCTGTTGTTGCGCAGATTGCAGTCGCCGTTACGGCCGGCGATCAGCTCAACTCCTTCGTTCTTGTACTTCAGTGCCAACGTGTAGATGCGGTGGAATTTTCCCTTGCTGACTTGGTCGGCTGGAGCTGTGAATTCGAACCGCACGGCGACGCCGCTGTGTTGAGCGATACGATCGAACGGAACATTGGTCAGAACCTGGCCCTTCTTGTTCGCCGTCAAATCGTCCAGCGTGATGACGGCGGCCTGTCCGCTGGTCTTACCAATGAATGGTTGGTCGCCGAGGTTGCGCACGCGCATCACAAACGGCCAATGGAAGATGCCGTCTGGGGTTACCCAAGCGCTGATGCGCTGCACGCGCGTGGCACCGGCGGGCGGGCGCTGCGAGATGTCGACTTCAAGAAAATGGTCGGCTGCGGGATCGGCGCATGCGGGCACGAGTGGCTCAACCTGGGGAAGGACTATGTCCTTGGGCAAAGTTACGTCCGTGGCCGCTTGGCCCACGGGGGTGGCGAGCGCTGAGGCAGCCAACGTGAGGGCGAGCGACAAGGTTCTCATGCAAATACCTTTGTTCTTCGTTGCAAGACGCCGGCGCAGGTTTCGACGACGATCTTCACGGCGGCTATAAGCTGCGCCTCGGTCAACGTGGAGGCGTGTGGCACATTGTGGCCTTCGGCGGCAAGGCGCGCGACCTGCCTATCAAGGTAGGGGACGTGGACGAAGCCCACGATTTGAGGCCCACCACGTGCGGCGCGTTCGACCAGACGATAGAACGTGAGATTGCAGAGGTAGTCGCCGGCGTTGTCGGACGGACTTACCGGAATACCAGCTTTGGCAAGCGCGCTTGAGATTTCGTCGATAGGCAAGCGCGTCGCGTAGGTGTCCGATCCTGAATCTATAACGCACGCGCTGGACGCGCAGGCGCCGGTGTGATCGGGCCGATCGATCGCGACCGTGTTGCGCGCGACGGATTCCAACGTGACACCGGTTGCCTTCGCGCTCAACCCAAATGCGACGACGATGTCGGGATTCGTTCGCTCGATCAGCGGTTCCATCTCGCGCTCCCACAAGTCGAAGCGCACGGGGAGCGTTTGGGCAAAGAGCCGCGTGCCGTTTGGTTGCCAGCGTTCGTGTTGAAGCCGCTCGATGACCCACGCGGTGGGGTTAGCAGGCGCACCTGGGAACACCGAGAACCCTGTCACCAGCACACGAACGGTCTGCTTCGCGTTACTCATGGCGCCATACAATCACGAAACGGCGCGACCTCAAAGCGAGCGCGTGGCCTCGCGTTTCGCCGCTGTTTTCTTGCGCGTTTTCGAAGGCTTGGGCGCCGTGATGTTTTCCCATGCCGTGCGCACCGCGCTTTCGGCCGCGCTCTTGTCGGCATGAGTCAGGTGCATCGACGTCCAGCCTTTGTTGCCCCAGTAGTTCGGGATAGGTTGGAAAATCTTCGGTTCCGCCGTTGCCATCATCTCTTGTTGCTCCGGCAGCAGCTTCACGACGGCGCGCCCGGTCGTTGTGTTCAGGGTCGCGAATATCTTTCCCTTGGCCAGGAAGGCGGTGCTTTCGAAATGCGGTCCTTCGGTCGTGTCGGGCATCGACAACGCTAGCTTCCGAAACGCCGCGATCGAAACCATCGCTGCTCCTTACGGCGTGACGACGTTGAAGTTCTGTTGGACCGGGTCGATCAGGCCGACGAGTTCGCCGTACGCATCGCTTCGACCGGTCGATTTGATCGCACCGGTCGCCTGTTTCAATGTCAACGGCACGCCCGCAAGCAATGTTTCCAGCATGTCTGAGCGTTTCATGGTGACCGTGGCATCCGCCTTCGGGTCTTGGAAACCTTCTTCGTGGATCAGCACGCCGTTCTCGACCGTGATGAGGTGCTTCTCGCTTACGTCGCTGAGCACGAAGTTGATCTTGAACGACTTGCCCGTCGCTCGTTCGGCGTTGAAGCGGACAGCCGCGAAGTCGAGCATCATCGTCGTCGGCGTGGCGCGTATCAAGGCAAGGCTGATGCGCTGAATGCCGGCATCGACAACTCCATGGCGGAGTTCCTGCGCGCCGGTCAGATAGATGTTGCGCCACGTTCCTGCTTCGGCGCGATAGCCCAGCTGGGTGTATACGCCTGCCAACATATCTTTGGCTTTGGTGTTTTGCGCGTCGGCGAAGACCACGTTGTTCAGCAGCATTGCGGCCCAGCGATACTCGCTTGCTTTGATCGCCGCATCGGCTTTCGCGATGACGGCGTCTGCGCCGCCCATTGCGTCGACGTAGTGCGTTGCGGCTGCGACCGGGGGTAGCGCATTCAGCGACGCCGGGTTCGCGTCGTACCATCCGATGTAGCGTTGGTAGACCGCTTTCGAATTGTGGCTCATCGTGCCGTAGTAGCCGCGGTTGTACCATTCCTTCGCCAGCACCTCGGGCAGTTGCAGCGTCTCGGCGATTTCGGCGGCGGTCAGGCCGTTGTTCATCAGGCGTACGGTTTGGTCGTGCAGATATTTGTAAGCGTCGCGGTGTTTCGTAAGGAAGTCCTTGATGACCGGGGTGCCGAAACGCGGGATACCATGGGCTGCAAACATCACGTCGCTTTGATCGGCGTATAGGCGGATCGATTGCGTCAGATAGTCGGCCCAATCCTTCGCGCTGCGTACAAGCGCGCCGCGCGCGGGCAGCAAATTATGCATCGTCGCGTTCGCGTTCTCGGCCATGAAGAGAGCGCGGAACTGCGGCAGGAAGAAGTTCATTTCCGCCGGCGCCTCGGTTCCCGGGGTCACCTGGAACACGAGCTTCACGCCATCGATCGTCATCTCCTGACCGGTTTTCGAGACGATGTCGGTTGGCGCGATCAAGGAGATGGAGCCCGTTGAGATTCCTGGCCCGAGGCCCGAGGTCATTTCGCCTTCCGGTCCGCGAGGGAGCGTGATGCCGAATTGGAAGCGGGCGCGGCGCGTCATTGCCGGGCCTGCGATCACGTTTTCGGATATCGCGTGCTCCATGAAGCCTTCGGGCGCAATGACTTTCACGCGGCCGGCTTTCACATCCTCCTCGGTCGTCACGCCAGCGACTCCACCGAAGTGGTCACCGTGGCTGTGCGAGTAAACGACGGCAAGCACCGGTTTGTCGCCGACGTGTTTCTTGACGAGGCCGAGTGCAGCTTTCGCGACCTCGACCGTGGTCAGCGGATCGACCACGATGTAGCCTTTGTCGGTGACGATGAAAGACACCGTCGAGACGTCGAACCCGCGCACCTGATAGATGCGGTCGGCGACTTTGTAGAGGCCGCTTTTGGTGATGAGTTGCGCTTGGCGCCAAAGGCTTGGGTTTGCACTTTCAGGCGCGTCGCCTTTAAGGAAGCCGTAGGACGACAGATCGAACGCGACCTTGCCCGCATCGTCCGTGATCTTCGGGTTATCGAGCGTCGCGATGAATCCTCGATCGGCGAACTCGAAGTCTTGTTTGTTCGAGAACGGGAGCTCTTTCAGGATCTTTTCGCGTACTTCTTTGGTTGAGGTTGTGGCTTCCGCGACCGCGTCCTTGGGGATGCTGGGGGCCGGCGCACCGAGGATCATCGGCAGGATGCCGCGGAACATGTAAGCGATACCGATCAAGACCACCGCCGTTACAGCGACGCCGATCGCCAAGCCGCGTGCGAAAGAGCCCATATTGCGTCCCCTTGTTTTGTTTCACCAAAGCTAGCCGAGGCGCGTGTGCACGGGCAATCGCGATGGCTGCGACGCTACAGCGCCTGTTCGGGGAGGTGGTCTGCTGGCTTAGGCTAATCGAAACGGACCGAGGTGGATCGTGCTTCGCATTCTTAAGTGGCTGTTTGTGCTCGCGTTGTTGGTCGTCGCCTCGGGGGCCGCGATCTATTTCTCCGGGAACACGCTGACGGTCGTCGGTTGGATTTGGGGGCCGAAGCACGGGTGGGACCTGTCGAAGAAGGCGCCGGCACCGGACTATGCCCAAGCCGCCTCTTGGGCCGCCTGGCCGGGGCGGGACAGCCCCGCGCAGTTCTCGCCGATCGGTGTTGCGCCCGTTGATGGTACGCGTGCGGTCGACGTCTTCTTCATCCATCCGACCGGCTATTTGAACGGTGCCGACTGGAACTCGCCGATGAACCCGTCGAGCCAGACCGAAGAGAACACGAAATGGATGATGGCTAACCAGGCGAGCGCGTTCAGCGGTTGCTGCAACGTTTATGCGCCGCGCTATCGTGAGGCTTCGATCTTCCGATATTTCTCGGCGCCGGCCGATATCGCCGAGAAGACTATGGACTTTGCCTATGCCGACGTCGTGCGTGCGTTCGATTACTACATGGCGAACGAAAACAAGGGTCGGCCGTTCATCATCGCAAGCCACAGTCAGGGAACGACGCACGCCTTTCGTTTGATCAAGGAGAAGATCGACGGGACGAACCTGCAGGCAAGCATGGTCGCGGCCTTCATCATCGGCAGCCGCGTTGCGAACGCTGAGGCGAACGCACTGAAGTCAGTGAAGGTTTGCGACGCACCTGAGCAAACCGGATGCATCGTGCACTGGGCAACTTTTGGCGAGGGCGGCACCGTTCCGGCGGAAATGCACGACCTCGTGTGCGTCAATCCCCTGACCTGGCGTCGTGACGGGGGCCGCGCGGAGGCCGACCTTCACCAAGGCGGGGTGCCTGCGAGCGGGAAGTTTGCGGCGCGCGTTTGGGGTGATGACGTTGCCCAAGGCACAGTCTTCGAGCCGCTGGGAGCCGCGATGCCGAAGTTGACTTGGGCGGCGTGCAAGGATGGAATCCTTTGGGTCGCGGATCAGTCCGAAACGCCATTTGGGAAACTTGCCGTGCCGCGCAAGAACTACCATGGGCTCGACTACCCGCTGTTCCATATGGACATTCGCAAGAATGTGGCGGAGCGCGTTGCAGCGTATCTGCAACGCGGTCTGACGGACGGGCCGGCCCCGGCGAAGTAATCACCATCCACGGGTCTTGCGCTTTTCGGCCATCGTCGCTTTTGCCACGCGGCCGAAGCGTTGGTTGCGGGCGTGCGCTTCGGCGATGGTCTCACCGGTGCGGGCGGCTTCGCGCTGTAGTTTCTGATAGCGCTTCAGCCGATCTTCATCGAGCGCGCCGGACACGATCGCCGCCTGAATCGCGCACCCTGGTTCGCTGACATGCGCGCAGTCGCTGAAGCGGCAGGCCGACGCGAGCTCTGCGACATCGGCGAACACCTCGTTGAGGCCATCGGCGACGTCGAGGATTTGCAGCTCGCGCATACCGGGCGTGTCCATCAGCCAGGCGCCGCTGGGCAGACGGTGCAGCGAGCGGCCCGAGGTCGTGTGGCGTCCGTGGGCATCGTCTTCGCGGATACCTTGGGTTGCCTGCACTGAGGTGCCGCTGACGCTGTTGACTATTGTGGACTTGCCGACGCCGGACGAGCCGAGGAGCGCCAGCGTTTGGCCCGGTGCGATCCAGGGGCGAAGGCACGTGAGTGCGTCGTCGCTACGCGCGTCAAATGCTTCGACGACGAGACCCGGCATCAACAGCCGCGCTTCAGCTGTGTAGCGCGCAATGTCGTCGACCAGGTCGGCTTTGGTTATCACCAGAACAGGCGTCACCTGCGCTTCAGCTGCGAGCGCCAGATAGCGCTCTAGGCGTGGGGTGTTGAAATCTTGGTTCGCGGATGTGACCAAGATGAGCGTGTCGACGTTGGCGGCCAGCAACTGGGTGCGACGGCCGGTACCCGCAGCCTTGCGCTTGATAATGCTGCGCCTCTCCAACACACGGACGGCGCGGGGTACGTCGGCCTCGATGAGCAGCCAGTCGCCGACGGTGGCGACGTCTTCCACGTCACCCACGAGCGGGGTGACGCGGCCTTCAAAAGCCGGCCCCGCAACTTCCAAGGAATCGCGATGCACTGCCAGCACGCGCACGGGGCGCGTCGTGTCGCGTTCCCCGTCGGCGATTTGGCGTTCGAAATGAAGGTTCCAGCCATAGTCTTTCAATGTCAGGCGATCCGCGAGCGGATCATTTTTCTTCTCTGTCACAGCGGAATGTTTCCGAAAACGGGCGAAAAGCCCGCGTGAATGGGTTGAGCGCGCGCTAGCGCACTCGACGAAACGAATCAGAGCTGAGACGGGAAGAGCGGCGCCTTTCTAGGCGCTGATCGACACGCGGCCAGCCCGCGGGGACACAACGGCATTGGTCATATGTCTCTCCTTCGGTTGGCGGTTGCGATGGGTCGGAAGCTATGCCGAAGCAGGCGGAATGGCAAGGCGCTAACTTCACGTGTGTACGACAATCGCGTAACGCAAGTGACGGCTGCCGCACGGCGCCATGCATCCGCCGCAATCGCTGCAACAAGGTCAAATTCGCAGCGTAATCGGGACTTTATCGGGGTGCATGTCTGACCCTCGCGAACGGCATTTGGACCATCCGTTCCGCTGAGGGATTTCACCATGAAACCGTATCTGCTCTCGCGCGGGAGCCCCTTGGGCTCGCCGCTTATTGTGTTGCGCGCAAGCTTGATCGCCAGCGCCGCAATCCTGACCGCCATTGCCGTCGGCCCCGCCACTCGGGCCGAAGGTGCTTCCCCACAAGTGCAGCCGGAGCCGGCCGTTCTCGTCACCCCCGACGACATGCACACGGGCGCGCTGCTTTTGAAAACGACCGAGGGCGGCAAGTTCTTGGAGGCGCCGCGCCTCAAGACCGACGTTGCGATCACCGTGACCGGGCCAACCGCGCGCGCCGTCATCACGCAACGCTTCGAGAACCCATCCGACAAGTGGGTCGAAGGCGTCTACGTCTATCCCATGCCTCAGAACGCAGCCGTCGACACGATGAAGATGCAAATCGGCAGCCGGTTCCTTGAAGGCCAAGTGAAGGAGCGGGTCGAAGCCCGTCAGATCTACGAGAAAGCCGCAGCCGAGGGTTACAAGGCTTCGCTGATCGAACAACAGCGGCCGAACATCTTCACGAACTCGGTCGCCAATATCGGACCGCACGAAACAATCGTCGTGCAGATCGAGTATCAAGAGGCCGTGCGCCTCGATGGCGACAAATTCCAGTTGCGTGTGCCGCTGGTCGTCGGGCCGCGCTACACGCCGCAGAATGGCGAGCCGCTGTTGGTGGGTTACACCGATGAAGCTGTCATCGTGGCGACAAATACCGTCGTCAAAGACGCCGACAAGGTTACGCCGCCGGTGATCCATCCGAAGTTCGGGAAGATCAACCCGGTTTCGCTCAGCGTGAAACTGAAAGCCGGCGTGTCGTTGGCCGCAGTCGAGAGTGCTTACCACACCGCCAAGGTCGAGCGTCCGGATGCGCAATCCGCGAACGTCACGCTCGACGGCAACGTTCCCGCCGATCGGGATTTTGTCTTGAACTGGAAGGTTGCGGCAAACGCGATGCCGCAAGCAACGTTGTTCCGCGAGACTATCGGTGCGGACAATTACTACCTGGCGATGATCGTTCCGCCGGCAACGACGGCGAAAGTGCGCCAGCCGCGCGAAGCGATTTTCGTGATCGATAACTCCGGCTCGATGGCCGGCGAATCGATGCGCCAGGCGAAGGCGGCGCTGATACTTGGGCTGTCGAAGTTGAAACCCGAGGACAAGTTCAACGTCATCCGCTTCGACGATACCTTCGATGTTCTGTTCAAGACGGCGGTACCTGCGAATGAAACGAACCTGAAAGTCGCCACCAATTTCGTGGATGGACTTGATGCGAACGGCGGCACAGAGATCTACGCCGCGCTGCAGGCGGCTCTCGCCGACCTGACGCCGAAGGACACGTCGCGCTTGCGGCAAGTGATATTCCTGACCGACGGCGCCGTCAGCAACGAAGACCAGGTCTTGGAAGAGATCGGCAAGTCTCTTGGACGGTCGCGTCTCTTCACGGTCGGTATCGGCTCTGCGCCGAACTCGTTCTTGATGGAGCATATCGCCAGTCAGGGGCGTGGGACGTTCACGCATATCGGCTCGGAATCGGAAGTCGTCGAGCGTATGGCGGAGCTTTTCAACAAGCTTGAAAGCCCGGTGATGACGGACTTGCGCGTTGCCGACGGCGTGAAGCTCGAGACCTCGCCGAACCCGATCCCGGACCTCTATTCGGGTGAGCCTGTGGTGCTGACCGCGGTCACGGGTTCGCAGTCGGGCAAGGTGAACTTGACCGGTCGGATCGGTACGAAGCCCTGGTCGACGACGCTCGATCTTTCGACCGCGGTCGAAGGTTCGGGTGTCTCGAAGCTTTGGGCTCGCTCGAAGATCTCTGGCATCGAGTCATTGCGCTACAAGGGTGGGAAGGAAGGCGATATCGACGCGGCCGTGTTGAAAGTCGCGCTTGATCATCACCTGGTGTCGCGCTTGACCAGCCTTGTTGCGGTTGACGTGACGCCGAGCCGCCCCGTCGGCGAAGCGTTGAACAGCCACGACATGCCGACGAACCTTCCGCATGGGTGGAACTTCGAGAAGGTCTTCGGCGAAGACCCTTCGAACCCGCTTATCAAGGCCTCGCTCGACGATGCTCTGCTGCAGAAGCTTGCCGGTTCGAGCAAGCCCGCGACGGCAATCGACGGCGATGGCGTGGAGCTGCCGCAAGGCGACGCGGGAACCGTACTGCAATTGGTGATCGGCCTTCTGTTCCTCTCCTCGGGCACGATGCTCCTCCTCGTGCTTCGCAAACAGAAAGCCTGATGCACCGCCGCCCCTCTCCCACGGTGACGTGGGGGAGGGGACCACTTACCGGGAGAGTGAAAATGTTAGCGCCAGCCGAAATTCTGCAGTTGGAAGAAGATTATCTCACGCGAAGCCGCGAAGGCGCGAAAGACAGCGGCCTTGCCCTCTACCGGCATGGCTCGCCTTCCGGAACAACGACAATCCGGTTGGGCTATCGGCAGATCTTCGCGGCTTCGCGGTTTCGCGTCAGACCACTTTCTTTGCTTGCTGCGGTGCTGATCCTCGCCGGCACTTATTTCATCGGCCACGCCGCTTACGTCCAGGCCAAGGCCGTTCTTGCGCAGGTGTTGTTGGAGAGTGCGTGGCAGACGACGCTCGCGACCGGCACGCCGACAAAGGCGTGGGCTTGGGCGGATACGTGGCCTGTCGCGCGGATTTCGTTTCCGTCCCTAGACCGGTCTCAGATCGTGCTTGAAGAAGCGGGCGGCGAGGCGATGGCGTTTGGACCCGCTCATGTCGCAGCTTCGGCGAAACCAGGCGCGAACGGCGTCAGCGTGATTGGGGGCCATCGCGATACGCACTTCAACTTCATTAAGAACCTGAAGACCGGCGACGAGATCGTGATCGATACGCCCGAGCGCAAGACAGTGCGCTACCGCGTCACCGGGTCGGCGATCGTGCATGCGGGTGCGTCGGGCATCGCGACCAAGGCCAAGTCGCCGCGACTCGCGCTCGTGACGTGCTATCCGTTCGATGCCGTCGAGCGCGGGCGGTTACGCTACGTCGTCTTTGCGGAAGCGAAGTAATCGACAAGCGATGCTTGGTGTGCTTATTCGCGCGCCCATGCATCCGCTTGACAAAGACACCATGCTTGAACGCCTTGCCCCCGAGCGGTTGAGCGGGCGGACGAGCACGCACTATTCGAACTTCAACGGTACATTTGGCGGCTTTACCGCAGCGGCGTTGTTGCGTGCGGTGTTGGAAGATCCGCGTCGGCAAGGTGTCCCGATTGCGCTCACCGTCAACTACAGCGCCGCCTTAAAAGAAGGCGCGTTCGAGGTTTCGGTACGTGAACGGCGCACGGGGAAGTCAACGCAGCATTGGTCGCTTGAACTCTCACAAGGCGACACGGTTGCAGCGACGGCGAGCGTCGTTTGCGGTCAGCGTCGCGCGGTGTGGTCGCATCAGCAGGCCGAGCCGCCGCAAATGCCGCCGCCGGAACAGATCGCCCCGTTCACGAACTTCAAGCCTGGCGGCTGGACGAGCCAGTACGAGATGCGGTTTGCCAAGGGCGCACCGGATTGGGACTCGCGTGGCGAGCACGAGATTCGCTCCGCGCATTCGCAGCTTTGGATGCGCGACGTGCCGGAGCGACCGCTCGATTACATGTCGCTTGCGAGTATGAGCGATGCGTTCGTGATACGTGCTTTCATGGTACGCGGGAAATTCGTGCCGACAGGCACGATCACGCTGACGACGTTCTTCCACGGCAATGAAGAGGCGATGCGTGCGCAGGGCACGCATCCGCTGTTGTGCACTGCGGACGCGCATCTGTTCGCGGACGGGTTCGCCGATCAGATCGCGCATCTTTGGGGCAAAGACGGTCGCTTGCTCGCGACCAGCACGCAGATCGTTTGGTACAAGGAATAGCGGCTACTTCTCCGGCAGCGCTATAGAGGCTTGGCCAAACGCGTAGCGCCAACCTGTGGACGTGCGCACGTAGGTGTCGCTGAACCAAAGCTTCTTGTGCACCCACTTGCCGCCGGTGTTCGCTTTGATGATCAGCTTCGCCGTCACGATTGCCGCGTCGCCATAGATGCGGACCATTTGTGTGCCTGCCTCTTCGTCTTGCAGTTCGTAGACAAACGTTTTCTCGTGTGCCGCCTTCAGGAGATCTGCCTTGTTGAAGGCCGCTCCCATGCCGTTCACGAGGAAGAACCCGTCGTGCAAGATGCGGTCCATTGAGGCCACGTCGTTCTGCTTAACGGCGAGCTGATAGCGTGTGTCCAAGTCTGCGACGATGCGGACGTCGTCGTCGGCTGCACGCGCGTCGCTGCGGATCGCCAACGCGATGCCAACAGTGATCGCAAGCGCAACCAGCCCAATTGCCGCGGCTTTAGCCTTCACGAGCAGGCGCGCGTATGTTGTCTCGTCGTTCATGATAAGGCTCCTCAAGATTGGTACGGTATGGTGGCGAGCCGGGGACACGTGGGCTTGGGAAAAATTGCTGAATTGTGGGGCATGACACATTGATTGCCGTTGTTGGCGCGGGGCCCGCGGGGCTTATGGCAGCAGAGGTTTTGAGCGCGGCGGGCCGTGAGGTCACCGTGTATGACCGCATGCCGTCGGTGGCGCGCAAGCTGCTAATCGCGGGGCGCGGCGGGCTGAACCTCACGCATTCGGAGCCGTTCGAGCGGTTGGTTGCGCGCTATGGCGGCGCGTCGGGAGCGTTGCGGCCGATCTTGGAGGCGTTCCCGCCGGAGGCGCTGATCGCTTGGGCGGAGGGGCTTGGGCAGCCTACATTCACCGGCAGCAGCGGACGTGTATTTCCCAAGTCGATGAAGGCGTCGCCGTTGTTGCGGGCTTGGCTTGGGCGTCTGGCGTCGCAGAACGTCACGATCAAGACGCGCCATTCATGGCAGGGTTGGGACGACCAAGGCCGCCTGGTATTCGATCACGACGGTGGCACTGAGGCCGTTGAAGCCAAGGCAACGATTCTTGCACTTGGCGGTGCGAGTTGGCCGCGCCTCGGATCGAATGGCGCGTGGGCCGATATCCTTCGCGCCCGTGGTGTTTCGGTGGCGCCGTTTCGACCGGCGAATTGCGGTTTCACGTCTGCGTGGAGCGAGCCGTTTCGCCGCTTCGAGGGCGAACCGCTGAAGGGCATCGCGCTTTCGTTTGCGGGCCAGACCGTGCGCGGCGAGGCGATGATCACGCGCGGCGGAATCGAAGGCGGTGCGGTTTACGCACTCTCGGCACCGCTGCGCGATGCAATTGCGCGCGACGGCCGCGCCACAGTCGCCGTCGATCTGCGGCCGGAGATGAGGCACGCCGATGTGGCGGCAAAGCTCGCTCGACCACGCGGCAGCGATAGCCTCTCGAATTTCTTGCGTAAGGCGCTTGCGCTTTCGCCCGTCGCCATCAGCCTCTTGCGCGAAGCGCACGGCGCGATCCTCGCTACGGAAGCACGCTTATTGGCCGCGCAAATCAAGTCGGCGCCGTTAGTGCTCACTGGCACCGCGCCCATCTCGCGCGCGATTTCGACGGCCGGCGGCATACCGCTTGATGCTTTGGACGAGAACCTGATGCTGCGTGCGTTGCCGAACGTCTACGCCGCCGGCGAGATGCTGGACTGGGAAGCGCCGACCGGCGGGTATTTGTTGCAGGCGACGTTCGCGACAGCGGTTCACGTGGCGCAGGCCATTACCAGCTCCAGAGCTTAGTCGAGAAACATCGCGCCATCGCTGACCATGACCGCGGAACCGCCGACCTCGACCGTCGACAGTTGGCCGGCGGCGAAGATGGCACGAATGTCGAGGCGGCTCGGGCGGCCCATTTCGCGGCCTTGGTCTATGGTCCACCGCGTCGTCTCCCGAATGCCTTGCAAGTCGCACAGCAGGGCCGTGAGTGCAGCTGCGGCGCCACCGGTCGCCGGGTCTTCTTGGATGCCCATGGCGGGCGCGAACATGCGTGCGTAGATGTGGCGGCCGGTTCGCCAATCGTCCATCGCGTAAACAAACAAGTGCGGTGTCGTTGTTTGCGCCAATCTTTGGTTCCAATGGGTCAAGTTTACGCGCGCGGTAGCGAGTGCCATTTCGTTCTTCACTGCTACGAACAAGAACGGGACACCGGCGCTGTAAGCCAGGGGTGGGGACAGAACATCCTCCGGCGCTAGTCCGAGCAGTTCAGCGACGATGGCGACATTTCCAACCCCGGGATCCAGACGATGCGGCTTCTTTGGGCTCTGCAGCGTTGCTGTGATGCCATGTGGATGCTGCTCCAATCTTACCGGTACTGGGCCGGCAGCCTCTTCAAAGACAACGCTTCCATGCTTGGCGATGATACCTAGTTCAGCGAGCACGACGGCGGTGCCTACGGTCGGATGTCCTGCGAAGGGTAGCTCCATTGCCGGCGTGAAGATGCGCAGCAACAATGTGTGAGCGGGATCAACCGGCGGCAGCACGAAGGCGGTTTCACTGAGATTGAGTTCGCGCGCGATCGTTTGCATCTGCGTCGGCATCAGACTGGTGCCGTCGAGAAATACGCCAAGCGGATTGCCTCCGAAGCGCTGTGTTGTGAAGACATCTGCGGTGAGGAAACGCAGCTTCGTTGGGCCAAATGATGCCGTGGTCATGGTTGGGTCCGCTTCGATGTTCGTTCTCGGAGTCTTAGCGTGGTGATCGTCCGGGAACGATACGTGCACGTGAGGGTACCGTTTGGCGGATGCATGGCCGTGCGTCCGCGCTTGATTTTATGCATGTTGTTCGCTATTTGTTCCTGATGGTACAAGCCCACCAAACCGCGACCTTGGCAACCGAACGCATAGACTTCGACAGCGAACGGATTCGCTACGCATTTGCTACGGTAAATTCGGCGGCTTTCTGCGGAAGTTACGCATGCTACGGATTGGATTTTGCGCATTTCGCTCCGAAAGCTCCGGATAGCGGCGAAAACCCATGGTTTTTTGAGCCAAATGGCCTGGTTCGAACCGCGCCTTGGGCGCTAGACCAACCCTCTGCCAGGAGGACGCGCCCGATGAGTCTTGCCGCCGCCGTCCTTGAGCCTAAGCGACAAGTACTGAAGGACGTCTTCGGCTACGACGGTTTTCGTCCGGGGCAGGAGCGGGTGATCGATGCGCTGCTCCGCGGGCGGAACGTGCTGGCCGTGATGCCGACGGGGTCGGGCAAATCGCTTTGCTTTCAGGTGCCGGCGTTGGTGATGGGCGGGTTGACGGTCGTGGTCTCGCCGCTTGTCGCGTTGATGCAGGATCAAGTCCAGGCGCTGAGGCTGGCCGGGGTCGCGGCGGATGCGATCAACTCGGCGCAGTCGCGCGAGGACAACGTCGAGGCTTGGCGGCGCGCGACCGCCGGCGAGACGCGGTTGCTCTACATGGCGCCGGAGCGGTTGATGACGGAGCGGATGCTCGCCGCGCTCGCCAAGCTTGACGTGCGACTGATCGCGATCGACGAGGCGCACTGCATCTCACAGTGGGGGCCGGCGTTCCGGCCGGAATACCAGGCGCTGACGCAACTTGGTGAGGCGTTTCCGGACGTGCCGATTGCCGCGCTGACCGCGACGGCGGATGAGCTCACGCGGGCGGACATTGCGCGGCAACTGTTCGACGACGGGGTCGAGACCTTCGTGCTTGGTTTCGACCGGCCCAACATTTCGCTAAGCGTGCAGCCGAAGCGCGAATGGAAGCAACAAGTTGTGTCGTTCGTCGAGGCGCGGCGCGGTGTGAGCGGCATCGTCTATTGCCTCTCGCGCAAGCGCACGGAGGAAGCGGCCGAACTGCTGACGCAAAACGGCATCAAGGCGCTCGCCTATCACGCGGGCATGGACAAGGAGACGCGGGAGGCGAACCAGAACGCCTTTATGACTGAAAGCGGCGTCGTCATGACGGCAACCATCGCGTTCGGTATGGGGATCGATAAGCCTGACGTTCGTTATGTCATTCATGCGGATCTGCCCGGCAGCGTGGAGGCTTATTATCAGGAGTTCGGACGCGCGGGACGCGACGGCGCGAGGGCCGAGGCGCACATGCTGTTCGGCCTTTCGGACATCCGCATGCGCCGCATGTTCATCGAGCAGGAGGATGCGGGCGAAGATCGGAAGCGCCGCGAGCATCAACGGCTCGGCGCGTTGATCGGCTATTGCGAGGCGTCGTCCTGCCGGCGGCAGATCTTGCTCGGCTATTTTGGCGAGAGGGCAGCACCTTGCGGCAATTGCGATGCGTGTTCGTCAACGATCGAACTCGTGGACGCGACGGCGGAGGCGAAGCAGATCATTGCGGCGATCCGCGCGACGGGTTCGCGCTTCGGTGCGGTGCATATCGTCGATGTGCTGATGGGCGCTGCGAACGAGCGGGTGCAGCGGCTGGGCCATGACAAGTTGCCAATCTACGCGGCAGGCAAAGGGCTCAAGCGCGAGGAATGGCAGCAATTGGTCCGGCAGCTGGTGGCGGCGAATTTTCTCATGCTCGACATTGCGGGTTATGGTGGCTTGCAGGTGACGGAGTCGGGACAGGCTTTATCGCGCGGCGAAGTAACGTTCCAACACCGCCCGACGGTGCGGCCGCAGAAGGCGGAGCGGAAGTCGAAGAGTTCTGCTGCAGCTGCCGGTTTGACGGATGCAGAAACAACGTTGCTCGATGCATTGAAGCAGCTGCGGCTACGGCTCGCCAAGCAGCGTCGGGTTGCCGCCTATGTGATCTTTTCAGACCGTTCGCTCATCGACATGGCGGCACGCAAGCCTCAAACAGCCGACGAATTTGCGGAGGTGCATGGCGTAGGTGCCGCGAAATTGAAGGCATTTGCAGGGGTGTTTATGGCCGCGATCCAGAAGCACCAGGCTGAATCCTCTGCTAATCTGGAATCTTGATCGAACGGGTGAGCGATGAGAGTTTCGATTGCGTTTCTGGCTTTGGCGGTTGCGGGTGCGGCTGCCGCCGACACGCTTGGTAAAGTCGAGGGCGACCCGCGCGTTGCGTGCGAAGGCGCCAAGCCGCATGAACTATGCTTTGCAAAGGCGACGGACGGTATCGCGCGAGGGGAGTACCTCTCTGAACCGTTCTATGCCGTGATTTTGATGACAGCCGCGCGCTGCACGATCGCCGAGAAAGAGCGGTCGGACGTGCAGGCGTTGTTTCCGGCGAACAAAGTATTTTCGATGCGGTTCTATTGCGACGAGGATGTCGAAGAGGCGATCAGCTTCACCAACGTCAACGATCAGGTTGGATTTCTGGCGGTCTACGCGGGTGCGACGAAGGCTGACGGGAACAAGATGTTGCAAGCGGTGCGGGCGACCAAGCGTTTTCAGGGGGCAAATGTGCGCAAGATGCAAGCGAAGCTGGTTTATCCGTGAGAGGCGGCATCATGAGAATTTTGATCGCGCTCCTGGTGAGCGTTGTTGTGTCATCCACCGCGTTGGCGGACGCCGATCCGGCCGTCGCACGGATTGAGAAGTTTCACGACGCATTGCTTTCGGTGATGAAGGATGGGCCGAAACTCGGCGTCGAGGGGCGGTACAAGAAGCTCGAGGCTGACGTCGACGTGCTGTTCGATCTGGCGGCAATGACGAAGTTCACCGTCGGTCCGGCGTGGTCGAAGATGACGGCTGGCGATCAGAAGGCGGTTATCGCGGCATTCCGGCGCATGACGATTGCGAGCTATGCGCGCAACTTCAACGAATTCAAGGGCCAGAAGTTCGTGACCGATCCGAAGGTGGAAGATCGCGCGCCGGATCGGCTCGTAAAGTCGCAAGTGATTCCACAAGGCGAGAAGGTGGTGAACCTTGTCTACCGGATGCGCGAAACCGGCGGGGTTTGGCGCGTGATCGACGTGATTTACGAATTCGTCAGTCAGCTCGCGACGCGGCGCTCAGATTTTGCGTCGACGGTGGCGAGCGGCGGGGCACCGGCCTTGGTCAAGAAGCTGGACGAGATCAGCGACAAGTTGCTGAAGGGCGGCTAGCGTTTTGTTGCGAGCTGCAATAGCGGCGGCAGCACGAACAGCACGACGAAGAGAATCCAAAGCAGCGAAATCATCAGGAGGGCACCCATCGAGGAGGTGCCCGGATGGCTCGAAAACCAAAGCGCGCCGAAGCCCGAGGCGGTCGCACCGGCGCTAAACATCACGGCCCTGGTCAGTGGCGAGCGCAGCAGTTCGCGGTTGCCGGCGCGCCAGGCCATGACGAAGTAGATGTCGAACGCGACACCGATCCCGAACAGCAGGGGTAGTGCGATGATGTTCGCGTAGTTCAGTTTGAGGCCGATCGCGACACATGTGGCGAGCGTCAGGGCGCCCGCAAGGACGAGCGGGGCAAGGGCAAGAAGGACATCGCGGACGCCGCGCAATGCCAGCGCCAGAATGAGCGCGATGACGAGGAAGGAGTAGACGCCGGCGTCGGTGAATGCGCCGGTGATCGTGCGGCCGGATTCTTCGAGCGAGAGCGGCACGCCGACGGCCTGTGGCGCCACGCGCTTCACGGCGGCGACGAAGCGGGAGAGTGCGGCGTTGTCAGTCGGATCGCCCTTCGGATAGATGCGCACGCGGACTTCGCCCGTCGGTGCGAGGAAGTCACGGACGATGTCCTTGGGCAGAGAGTCGAGCGTGACCGGCTCAGCGGTCAGGAGACTACGAACGTTGCCAAGCAAGGTCGGCAAGCCTGACGTGATGAGTTCGGCAGCTTTTCCCCGGGCGGCTGGGTCGGCGGCGGCGAGGCGGTCCAAAGAGGTTGCGAGTGCAAGCGCGGTCGATGGGTTGGATGCGGTCGCTGCCGACGTGCGCAGGGCGGTGACGGTTGTGGCGATCGCGGCGACGGTTTCGGCATCCGTCGGTGGTGGTTTGGTGACGACGGGATTGAGCGTCAGATCGAGCAACAGTTGTGCGTCGGCGATGAGCGCCAGTTTTTGCTCTTGCTCTTGCGGGACAAGGTCGTCGATCGTGATCGCCTTGGCGACATCCGGGAGTTGGCGCAAACGTGTCGCAAGGGCTGCAGCCTCTTCGCGGGTGGCGGCGTGCGTGTCCATTGCGTTCGGCGAGCGGTCGGGATCGTGCGCGAGATCGAGCAGGGTCGAGATGGATTCGGACTGCCGCGAGCGCAGGTTCAAAAGGTTGAAGTCGAACGCGAGGTTTGGGAGCAGTGCTATCGCGGCTGCGCCTAAGATCAGCGCGATAGCAACGAAGACGCCCGGAAATCGGAGCAGCGTGCGGTCAAGGCCGACGAGCGAGGCGAAGCCCGCCTCTTTTGCTTCGCCGGCTGGCGCGGTCAATTTGATCAAAGCGGGAAGGAGCGTCAGGCTGAGCAAATAGGTGATCAGCATGCCCGTGCCGGCGATCACACCGAGTTCGGCGACACCACGATAGCTTGTGGGCAGGAAACCGTAGAAGCCTGCGGCAATTGCAAGTGCCGCCAATGTGAGCGAGGGGCCGATGGCGCGGGCGGCTTCGACGATGGCGGTCGTGAGGTCGCCGCGGTCGTGGCGTTCGGCGCGGTAGCGGACACAAAACTGAATTCCGAAATCGACACCGAGACCTACGAACAAGGCCACGAACGCGACGGACATGATGTTGAAAGCGCCGACGAGTTCTAGACCCAACGCCGTGGTGATGATGAGGCCGCTCAAGATGGTCGCGATAACGCACACGATGAGGCGCAGCGATCCGAGCGCCAGCCACAGCATCAAAACGATAACGCCGATTGTGGCGGAGGCGATGGGCACGGCGTTCTGGGTGAGGGTTGCGAATTCCTCGTCGAAGATCGGGACGGGGCCGGTCAGTCGGAGGGTGACGCCGTTCTCCGGTGTGAGGCCAAGTTTTTGGGCGGCTTCGCGGATCGCGAGCGTCGGCTTGGCGCCGGGTTTCAGCGTGCCGAAGTTGAGTGCAACAAGTGCTTCGACAACGCGGCGCGTTTCGCGTAAGTCGGGTTCGCCCGCCATCATCATCTTGCGCCATGAGAGTGGCGCCGGTTTGCCGTCGAAATACGATTTCAAAGCGGCGTCGAATTCTCCGATCGGGCGTTCAAGACGATCGAGCGTGATCGCGCCGTGTTCGACACCGAGGAGCGCGGCTGAAAGTGCGTCCATAGCGCCGCGCATTGTCGGATCGGCGGCAAGGGCGCCGAGGAAGGGTTGGGCCGCGATGATTTGTTCGGTGGCGGATTGCGTTTGAGCGAGCGGAAGATAGAGCAGTCCATTGCGCTCGAAGAATGGGCCGCCGCCAGGTTGGCGCAGCCCCTGGAACAGCGCCGGTCGGCGGCTAAGTTCGGCGGTGAGTTTGGCGGCTGCTTGCTGTGCGCCCTCGGGTGTCTGGCCGTCGATCACGATCAGAATCATATTGGCGGGCTGCGGGAACAGCGTCCTGAATGCGGCTTCTTGCTTGCGCCAAGAAACTTCGGGCGAGACGAGCTTGGTGGTGTCGGTGTTGATCGCGAAATGCGTGGCCGCGAAATAGAGTGCGAATGCGGTCGCTGCCGCGGCTGCGAGCGCCACCGCCGGGGCCATGCGGACGCACAGCCTGGTGCACGCGGCGATTGGTGATGCCAGCACGACGCGCCCCTCGCGTTCGAGTCCCCGTGCGGCCATATCGCCCGAGGGGGTGCTTCAAAGTCAACGCCGGTGCAGCTATAGAGCGTCCGATCGTTAAGGATGACCGCTATGACTGCAACACCGCCCGACCGACTTTCGGCCACGCCGGACAGCCCCTACTACAACGAGGAGCTGCTCACGAGGGGCGTCGGGATCAAGTTCAACGGCGTCGAGAAGACGAACGTGGAGGAATATTGCGTGAGCGAAGGGTGGGTTCGACTTGCTGCGGGCAACGCACGCGACCGCAAAGGCAATCCGATGACGATCAAGCTAAAAGGGATCGTCGAGCCTTATTTCAAAGACGCGGCTGAAAGTTAGCGTCGGACATCGGACGCGCGTTCGGTCATTGTGGCGGACGCGGCGAAGCGGTTGGGAGATCTCGCATGAACGATGACATTCGTGCTCTCGCACGTGGGCGATGGCGGGTCGCCGTGGCGCTCTCGACTGTCGTGTTTGCCCTCTATTTCGGCTTCATCATTGCCGTCGCGTTCGCGAAGGAAGCCATCGCGACACAAATCGTGCCCGGTGTCAGCGTCGGCATTTTGGCGGGTGCCGTGGTGATCGTGGGGGCTTGGGTGACGACATGGATCTACGTCGCTTGGGCAAACGGGCACTTCGACACGAGCATTAAAGCCATCAATGACAAGGGCCGGCAATGAACGCGACCGTGCCGGCGACGAGCCTCGGCGAGCCCAACGTTACGGCGATCATCTTTTTCTTCGTGTTCATCGCGGCGACGCTGGGCATCACGTTTTGGGCCGCGCGACGAACGAAGACGACCGAGGAATATTTTGCCGCCGGCCGTTCGATCAGCGGGCGGCAGAACGGATTTGCACTGGCGGGCGACTATATGAGTGCGGCGAGCTTCCTCGGCATCGCGGGGCTGGTGTCGCTGTCGGGTTTCGATGGGCTGATCTATTCGACCGGTTGGCTCGTCGGATGGCCGGTGGTTCTGTTTTTGATTGCCGAACCGCTGCGCAATCTCGGAAAGTATACGTTTGCCGACGTCGTAAGTTTCCGTTTGAAGCAGACGCCCGTGCGGGTGGGGGCGGCGATCGGCACGCTCGCAGTCGTTACACTCTATCTGATCGCGCAGATGGTCGGTGCCGGCAACCTCATCAAATTGATGTTCGGCATCTCGTATGAGGCGGCGGTCGTGGTCGTCGGAATCGTGATGCTGGCATATGTGTTGTTCGGCGGGATGATCGCGACCACTTGGGTGCAGATCGTAAAGGCGGTGTTGTTGCTCGGCGGCGCGGCGCTGCTTTGCTTCCTGACGCTTGCGCAGTTTTCGTTCAATCCGGCGCTGCTATTTGCGAAGGCAGCGGAGACGTATGGGGCCGAAGTCTTGGCGCCGGGCAAGCAGGTGGCGAACCCGTGGGACGCGATTTCGCTCGGCCTGGCGTTGATGTTCGGAACCGCGGGTTTGCCGCACATCTTGATGCGTTTCTACACGGTGCCAGATGCGAAGGCGGCGCGACAATCCGTGTTTTGGGCAACCGGTTTGATCGGCGTTTTCTATCTGATGACATTCGTCCTGGGGTTCGGCGCCATGGTGCTGGTCGGGCGCGACGCGATTGCGGCCATCGACAAAGGCGGCAACATGGCGGCGCCGTTGTTGGCCGAAGTTTTGGGCGGCACGGGGTTGTTGGGCTTCATCGCCGCGGTCGCGTTTGCCACGATCTTGGCCGTCGTCGCGGGGCTTGCGCTTTCGGGTGCAGCGGCGCTGAGCCACGATCTTTGGGTTTCAGTCTATCGCAAGGGTGATGCGCCGCGCGAGGAACAGTTGATGGTCGCGCGTATCGCAACGGTGGTGCTGGGGGTCATCGCGATCGTGCTTGGCATCGTGTTCAAGGGGCAGAACGTCGCCTTTATGGTTGGGCTTGCGTTTGCGGTCGCGGCCTCGGGGAATTTTCCGGCGCTGGTGCTCTCGATCTTCTGGCGCGGTTTCACGACCGGCGGGGCAGTGACGTCTATTGTCACGGGAACGGTCGCCAGCCTTGCGCTGATTGCGATCTCGCCCACGATCATGGTCGACATGATGGGGGCTGAGGTTGCGCTCTTCCCGCTTATGAATCCGGCAATCGTGACCATCCCACTCGGATTTGCGGCGGGTGTGTTGGTTTCGCTGATTGCGCCGGATGCGACGGCGCGGGATGCTTATGACGCGAAGGAACGGCGCATGATTATGGGGGCAGAATAGATGTTCGAAGTTTTTGTGGCCGCGGCTCTTACCGCCGACCCGACGTTTGAGGCGGCTGCGATACCGAAGGCGCAAGCGGAAATCGCGGCGGCTTGCGGCGTGTCGCCATCAGTATCCATCGCTTGGGCAGATTTCGGCGAGGATACGGATGGTGCAGGCGCGATGATCGCGAGTGGGATCGGCTATGTCGGTGCAGCGTTCGCGCGTGTTTGCAAAGACCCTGGACTAAAGGCCGAAGTGGGCAAACAGATTCAGAAGGTGGTGCTTCGGCAAGCCTATGGCGCGACAGAGCCCGTTCTCTACATCAGCAGAGGCACGCTCTTCATCGAATACCTTTGGGTTAAAGGCGACCCTGCACCCGACGTCGCGTATGTCGGTTCCGAACTTGCAGACAGACTGCGAGGCGGAGAGCCAGCGCCGGAATAACGCCTAACCTCGCTCAGTCAGCACGCGTCGGCATTCGGCAGGTAGACCGTCGAGCTTCATCGGCTCCTTCGGCACATATGTGCCCGGCTTCGGCTTCACCCAAGAGCGGTCTGTGAACCACGATTTCAGTTCTGCGCCGCAGCCGTCACCCTCGGGCGGCTCGTCTTGCGCTTTGCAGTTCGTGCTGCCAGCGGGGCAGGCGAGGCGCACGTGCATATGCGAGGCATGGCCCATCCAAGGACGAAGCTTGCGGAGCCATGAACGATCGCCGCTTGTTGTGCGGTCGCACATCGCGCGCTTGATCGGTGGCGAGATGAAGATGCGCTCGACCTCCGCTGCCTCGGCCGCGCGGCGCAGCATCGAATATTGCGCGTCGCCGAAACCACTAGTGACGCGCAATGAAGTGAAATCGACGAGGGAAGGTGGATCGAAGCTGTCGCGCTCAGCCGTGGTGAGTTTGCGCGCGGGCATTGGCGTCAGCCAGATGTCGGCATCGAGGCCGACTTGGTGCGAGTTGTGATCGGATGGCAGAGGTCCGCCGCGGGGCTGCGCCAAGTCGCCAATCAGAACACCACGAAAGCCATCGGCCGCGACGCGGTCGCCCAGCGCGTTGACGAATGCGATCAAATTGGGATGGCCCCACGCACGATTGCGGGAGGGATGCACGACCTGCCAGTGCTCCCCGTCCAGCGGCAGCTGCGACGCGCCCGAGATGCAGCCGCGGGTGTAGGAGCCGATCACTTCCGGCATACCCGGCGTGCCGACCCGCACAGCAGCGAAATGGCTGGAGGCCGGTGCATCCTCGGGCAGCGTCAGCGCGTCCTGCTGAGGTGGCGTCGGCGAAGGGGTTGCCATCACGGGTGGCTTGCTCTCGCAGGCCGCGAGGCCGATGAGAGCACACAGGATTGCGGCGCGAAGGGTTGAAGGCATAAAGCGCGTCCTGAGCGAATCCGGAGGGCGCAAATATCGGCGCGGTTCGTGGCGGAAGCTAGGCCGGAGCCCAAGATTTAATTGCCGAATCCCACCGTCTTTGCCGCAGAAGCTAGGGGTGGCCATCGGGGGCCCGTTCAGCTACAACCCGCGGCTTCTTGAGGGTGCCATTTCGCCCCGCGATTTTGACGAGCCAATCCGATGTCCGCGTTGTTTCCGATTCTTCTCACCATCCAGATCGTCGTGTGCGTCGCGATGATTGGGGTCATTCTGCTGCAGCGGTCGGAAGGCGGTGGCCTGGGTCTCGGCACAGGCGGTGGCGCAGGCGGTTTGATGACTGGACGGGGTGCAGCGAACGCGTTGACGCGCACGACCGTCATCTTGGCTGCCATCTTCATCTCGACATCGATCGCACTGGCGCTCGTTGCGAAGGCGTCGCGTACGGCTGGGCCTTTGACCCCGGGCACGAACGGTCCGCTGACCACGCTGCCTGGCGTGCCTGGGGCTCCAGCGTCGCCGTCGCCGACACCTGTTCCGGCGAATCCTTCGTCGATTCCGGTTCCCGCCGCACCGGCGGCGCCGGCACCAGCCGGTGGACAACCGGCGCCGACGACACCACCCGCTCAGCCGAGCGGTGGTACGCCGTAGCGGATTTCCGCGCTCGTTAACGTGCCGTGCGTACCTGTGAAACGCGTTCCACAGGCACGTAGAGAATTTTCTTGTTTGCGTTTTCTCTAGCTGGTTATGGTGCAAGCCCATGGCGCGGTTCATCTTCATCACCGGCGGCGTGGTCTCCTCCCTTGGAAAAGGTCTCGCTTCTGCGGCACTCGGCTCGCTTCTTCAAGCGCGCGGGTTCAAGGTTCGTCTTCGCAAACTCGATCCGTATCTGAACGTCGATCCGGGAACGATGTCGCCGTATCAGCACGGCGAAGTGTTCGTGACCGACGATGGCGCGGAAACCGATCTGGACCTCGGTCACTACGAGCGCTTCACCGGCGTGTCGGCGACCAAGGGCGACAACATCACGACCGGCCGCCTCTACATGGACATTCTCACGCGCGAGCGGCGCGGGGACTATCTGGGCGCGACCATACAAGTGATCCCGCACGTGACGAACGCGATCAAAGCGTTCGTCGTGGACAACACGGACGATGTGGACTTCGTGCTGTGCGAGATCGGCGGCACGGTCGGCGACATCGAGGGCTTGCCGTTTTTCGAGGCGATCCGCCAATTGAAGAACGATCTGGGGCGTGGGCAGACGCTCTACATTCACGTGACGCTTGTGCCCTATATTGCGGCCTCGGGTGAATTGAAGACGAAGCCGACGCAGCACTCCGTCAAAGAACTGCGCTCGATCGGTATTCAACCCGATATCGTGCTCTGCCGGTCCGATCGGGAGGTGCCTGCGGACGAGCGGAGCAAGATTGCGCTCTTTTGCAACGTGCGTCCGTCGAGCGTCATCCAGGCTTTGGACGTGAAGACGATCTACGAGGTGCCGCTCAGCTATCACGCACAAGGTTTAGACGACGAAGTGCTTTCGATCTTCGGGGTCAAGGACCCCGTGGCGCCGAATCTCGATCGCTGGAAGACCGTCGTAAAACGGATCAAAGACCCCGAGGGCGAGGTCAAGATCGCCATTGTCGGCAAGTACACCGGACTGCTCGACGCGTACAAATCGTTGAACGAAGCTCTGACGCATGGCGGCATCGCGAACAACGTGCGCGTAAAGGCCGAGTGGATCGAGTCCGAGATCTTCGAGCAGCCCGGACACATTCAGGCGTTGGAAGACGTGCATGCGATCTTGGTACCGGGTGGCTTCGGCGAGCGCGGCACAAAGGGTAAGATCGAGGCCGCGAAATTCGCGCGAACGCGCAAAGTGCCCTTTTTCGGCATCTGCTTCGGGCTGCAAATGGCAGTCATCGAGGCGGCGCGCAATCTGCTCAACATCGAAGATGCGAGTTCGACGGAGTTCGGTCCGGCGAAGCACATTCTGGTCGGTCTCATGACCGAATGGATGCAGGGCAATCAGCTTGAGAAGCGCAGAGCCGGCGGCGACTTGGGCGGCACGATGCGGCTTGGAAAGTATTCAGCGTTGCTGAAGCGCGGGAGCAAAGTTGCCGAGATCTACGGCGCGACCGAGATCGAAGAGCGCCATCGCCATCGCTACGAAGTGAATCTGGATTACCGCGAAGCGCTGGAGAAGGTGGGCTTTATCTTCTCCGGTATGTCGCCCGACGGGTTGCTGCCGGAAATATGCGAGCGCAACGACCATCCGTGGTTCATCGGCGTGCAATATCACCCTGAGCTGAAGTCGCGTCCGTTCGAACCTCATCCGTTGTTTGCGAGCTTCGTCGCGGCCGCCGTCACGCAGAGCCGCTTGGTGTGAGCGAAGACACGCCGCCGCCTCAGCCCACATCCTCGGGGAAGACGCGCGGTCTGGTTGCCGCCGCTTTCTCGCAGCACCTTCACGCGATCCTCGTCGGCGTCTTCACGCTGGCGTCGTCGGTGATCTCGGCACTGCTTGGGTACTATTTCGCGCATGAAGACCGGCGCAGCATGATGGCGCTTGAGTACGACAAGCTTCGCGCCGAGCATACGCTTGAGATTGCTAAGAGCTTGACCGGCGCCGAGGCGTCGATGATCCAGATGAACGTCGCCGGTTCCACCGCGGCGGCGACCTACTGCGACGTGGCCAATCGGCTTGCCGCGCTGAAGGCGGACCTGGCGAAGGTGAACCCGGTGACGCCAGTGCACGGGACGCTGAACGATGTCTTGGCTGGGCTTGACGCTCAGATCCAGGCTGCACGCGCGCCGGAGAACGTGCGGCAAGACCTCTTCGCCAGGCTGAAGGCGATGAAGTCCGACCATACGGACATGGACAAACTCATCCTCGACAGTTGGAAGCGGAACGACGAGACCCGGGAAAGGCTGACCGGCGACACGTCGGCGACGTTGCGCGTCTATCACCGGGATCGCACGGATCGGTTCATGCAGATGATGCTGGTGTTCTTCGAGGTCGATCGGGCGATGCGCACGCTCGTGCTCGAAAACCCCGACTGCAACTTGAAACCGAAGTGGGACGCGCTTGGCGGTCGCGTGGCGGAGTGGAACAAGGACGCGACTTTGTTTTCCGAATCTCTTGGGATCGCACTGAAGCCCGAATAGGGGCTACTTGCGGGCTGCCTCGTGCAGCGCCTTCAAGGTCGAAAGCAAGCCCGCAGCGCCGCTCAGCGGCAAACAGCTTGGCGCATCGCAAAGCGCATTGTCCGGCTCGGGGTGGAACTCCAGGAAGACGCCGTCCGCGCCGGCGGCCACCGCTGCCTTGGCGATGATTGGCACGCCTTCGCGGCGCCCACCAGTGGAGCCGCCGTTCGTGCGCGGGTCTGCGCCTGGAAGCTGCACGGCGTGCGTCGCATCGATCGTGACGGGGACGCCCAGGCGCTGCATCTCGCCGATCGCCAGCATGTCGACGACCAGGTTGTTGTAGCCGAACGACGAGCCGCGCTCGCAGAGCACGATGTCGAGCTTGGGCGCGACTTCACGCGCCTTTGTGATGATGTTCTTGCAATCCCACGGCGCCAGGAATTGCGCTTTCTTGACGTGCAGCCAACCGCCGGCCGCCTCTGTCGCGCGGGCGGCGGCGACGACGAGGTCGGTTTGGCGGACCAGGAACGCCGGGATTTGTACGAGGTCGGCAACGGCGGCGACGGGGCCTGCTTGATCGATCTCGTGGAGATCGGTTGCGATGGGAACGTTCAACTGGCGCTTCACTTCGGCCAGAATCGCGAGGCCGTCTTTCAGACCCGGGCCGCGGTAGCTTGTGATCGAGGAGCGGTTCGCTTTGTCGAAGCTTGCTTTGAAGACGTACGGCAGGCCGAGTTTCGCGGTCGCCTCTTTCAGTTGGCGACCGACGGTGAGTGCCAGGTCGAGGCTCTCAAGTACGTTGATGCCTGCGATCACGAACAGCGGTTGGCCCGCGCCGATCGCCATTTTCCAACGTTTCAGATGAACAACGGCCATAGGCCCACTCCGGACTAGCAGGGCGGCATGGGTAGCACTTGCGCCGCCGCCCACGCTAGTCCGGGAAATGGTTTAGATTGCGCCGTTCATCAGGGCCATGACGGCGCCCACGATGGCGCCGAGGAGCAGCACGAGGGTCGCGATCGCTTGCACCAAAAAGCCCATGGAACGTTTGCCCGCTTCGGCGATATAGCCTTCCATGTACATGAAACGGCCGATGATCCAGACGACACCGACGGCGGCGACGATGCGCGGGTCCCAGTAACCGCCGGCGATCCAAAGCGCGGGCAGGAAGATCGGCAACCATTCGAGCGTGTTCATCTGTACACGGAAGACGCGTTCGAAGTCCGGGTTGCCCGTCGTGGCGGGGGCGGCGATCTTGTGCTTGCCGCGGGCGCCCGCGATGCGCAGGCCCATGTAAAAATAGAGCAGCAACGCTGCTACAGTCACGAGAACGATCCAAGGCGACATTGATTTCTCCCCTCAATATGTGGCCACCCCGACGCATAAGGGCGACTCAGCAGCCCGCAGGCTAAAGAGTGCAGGGCGAAAGAGAAGGGTGGGCTTTCGCGAAGGCGGCGCTTTCGCTATGACGCCCGCAAACGTTAAGGACCAAAACCGCACATGACAGCCATCATCGACATTCGCGGACGCGAGATACTGGATAGCCGCGGCAATCCGACCGTCGAGGTCGACGTCGAGCTCGAGGGCGGAATCGTTGGGCGCGCGGCTGTGCCGTCAGGCGCGTCGACCGGTGCGCACGAGGCTGTCGAGAAGCGTGACGGCGGCAAACGGTATGGCGGCAAGGGCGTCGAACAGGCGGTCGCCTCCGTCAACGGCGAAATCTTCGACACGCTGTCGGGCATGGAAGCGGAAGCGCAGTTGCACATCGATCGGACGCTGATCGATCTCGATGGCACACCGAACAAGGGACGCTTGGGCGCGAACGCAACGCTGGGCGTTTCGCTCGCGGTTGCGCACGCGGCTGCGAAGGCGCGCGGGCAGCAATTGTTCCGGTATGTCGGTGGAGCGAAGGCGCATGTGTTGCCGGTTCCGTTCATGAACATCATCAACGGCGGTGTGCATGCGGACAATCCGATCGACTTTCAGGAGTTCATGATCCTGCCCGTGGGTGCGCCGACGTTCCGCGAAGCGTTGCGCATGGGGGCCGAGGTATTTCATGCGCTGAAGAAGGCTCTGAAGGATGCCGGGCACAATACGAATGTCGGCGATGAAGGTGGGTTTGCGCCGAACCTAAAATCCGCCGACGAAGCGCTGTCGTTCGTGATGCGCGC
Organism: Micropepsaceae bacterium; assembly: GCA_044220975.1. Taxonomy (GTDB): domain Bacteria; phylum Pseudomonadota; class Alphaproteobacteria; order Micropepsales; family Micropepsaceae; genus SZUA-430. The sequence continues at coordinate 36,406 of JBGAPZ010000037.1, forward strand.
GATCGAAGCGGCGGGGTACAAGCCCGGCGAGCACGTGAAGCTGGCGCTCGATCCAGCATCGACGGAGTTTTTCAAGGACGGCATTTATGATTTGGCGGGTGAGGGGAAGAAGCTCGACTCTGGCGCCATGGCTCGGTTCTACGAGGACCTGTGCAAACGTTATCCGATCGTGTCCATCGAGGATGGCATGGCGGAGGACGATTGGGCGGGCTGGAAGGCGCTGACCGATCTCGTCGGCAAGAAGGTTCAGTTGGTGGGTGACGACTTGTTCGTGACGAACCCGAAGCGATTACGCGAAGGCATCGCAAAGGGCGTTGCGAATGCGATCTTGATCAAGGTGAACCAGATTGGAACGCTGTCCGAGACGCTGGATGCGGTCGAGATTGCACATAAGGCGGGATACAAAGCGGTGATGTCGCATCGTTCGGGTGAGACCGAAGACACCACGATTGCCGACCTAGCGGTCGCCACCAATTGCGGGCGGATCAAGACGGGGTCGGCGTCTCGGTCGGACCGCCTTGCCAAGTACAATCAATTGCTGCGCATCGAGGAGGTTCTTGGGCCGAGCGCGGTTTACGCGCAGCTTTGATGTCAGACGATCAGAAAGCTCTGGAGGCCAAGGCGCGAGCCGGCGATGTTGGCGCGCAGTTTGCGCTTGCGATTTCGCTCGACCGGGCGGGCAACAGGCTCGTCGCGACGTCGTGGCTGGAGGCGGCCGCGGGCAACGGTCACGTCGAGGCGCTCGCGTTGCTTGCCGTGCGCGATTTGCAGGGCTTGGAAACGGCGCCTAACGTTTCGCGTGCACGCGAGCGGTTGGAGCGTGGCGTCGACCTTGGTGGGAACACGCCGCGGCGACTGCTTGCAACATTGACGGCGACCGGCGTGTTCGGCGCGCCCGATTGGCACCGGGCAGTGCGGTTGACCATCGACGCGGCACGAAGCGGCGATTGGCAGGCGTTGCGGCACTTGGGCCTGCTGGTCGAGATGGCGGCGCCGGATTCGCCGGTTGCCGAAGACTTGCTGCTCCGGGCCGGTTTGTTGGGCGATGGGCTGTCGGGTTTCGCGATACTGCGGCGTCAAGCGCTGCGTGGGCGGACGCTGGCGCCGGAGCGTGCGTTTCGCGCCTGGCGCGAAGGGATGCAGAAGATCGGCCATCCGCTTGCGTCGCTCGTTGGCGCGGTCACGGCGCGAGAGGAAGCGCGCAAGTTGCCAGAGGGGCATCCTGATTTCGACGCGATCGCAGGGCTGCTTGCGGAACCACCCGGGCTTGATCTCGCAACACCCACAGTCGTCAGTGAGCAGCCGTTCGTTCGCCGGTTCGACAAGCTGCTGACGGTCGAGGAGTGCGAGTACATCGTCGGTCTTTCGTCGCGCCTGCTCGCGCCTGCGAGTGTCGTTGACGGTGTGGGGCAGGGCAAACAGAGCGGCTTGCGTACGAATAGCGTCGCGGTCTTTTGGCCGGTGCAGCAGGATATCGTGCTGCACGCGATCGATTTGCGGCTCGGCAAAGCTGCGGGGTTGCCCTTCGGGAACGGCGAGATGATGAACATCTTGATGTACAATCCCGGCGAAGAATATCGCGCGCATTTCGACTTCTTCGCGCCGGAGGTTGCCGCTGCCGATCCAAGCGGTCAGCGCGTTCGCACGCTGCTGGTTTATTTGAACAGCGGGTATGAGGGCGGCGAGACGCAGTTCATGAACGCGAACCTGAAGCTCAAGGGCGAACCGGGCGACGCGGTTCTGTTCCACAACTGCAATGCGGCGACGGGTGCGCCGGATCGCGCGTCGCTTCATGCGGGGCTTCCGGTGACTAGCGGTCAGAAATGGCTGCTGTCGAAATGGTATCGCGAAAAAACATTTGTGAGCTGACCGCCGGTTAATGCGGCTTAACGCAAAAGCGCTTGCCGCTATGGCATCAATATGATTCGATTCCGGCGATGAACGAACGCGCGACAGCGGCACCGCGGCCGACGCGAGGGTTGGGCTTTACGCTCGCCATTCTCGCGCTTGTGATCTATTTCGGCTACTTCGCGATTTATGGGAAGCACGGGCTCGTCAATTGGGTTCGGCTGCAGGAAGAAGTTTCGCTCAAGCAGGCGGAACTCGACCGCACGAAGGCGGAGCGGGCAGCGCTTGAGCACCGCGTGCGGTTGCTACGCCCCGAGAGCGTCGATCCGGACCTATTGGAAGAGCAGGCACGCGCGCGGCTGGGCCTGACCCAGGGCGATGAAGTCGTGATCCTGAAGGATAAGCGATAGCCTGTTGCAGCGCAGCACGGGGCCGTGCTTGCGCCCTTGGGGGTGCGGACGCTACAGCATCGCTCCAGACCTCAAGAGGTATCCCGACGAATGGCGAAAGCCGACACGGCCAGCCGCGCCGCAGCCCCGCCACGGCCTCGGCCAGGCAAAGACGAACTTCTTCGCTACTACCGCGAGATGCTGCTGATCCGGCGCTTTGAGGAGAAGGCGGGGCAGCTTTACGGCATGGGGCTCATCGGGGGGTTTTGCCACCT
>JBGAPZ010000087.1:0-4627 GCA_044220975.1 Micropepsaceae bacterium
CGGCGGGCCGGAGTTCCACAAAATGTGGAAGCCATTCGACAAAGATACGAAGGTCTGGAAGGCGCTCAGTCTCGTCATCGACAACGGCGGCAAGTCCCCCGCACCCGGCGCCTTCGTGGCGCCTTGGGTCTATGCAACGTTTTCGGAAGATCTCGACGCATTCACCCACGTCGTCGTCACAAACCCGCAAGCGGTATTGCGGGCACACCCGAACGCGAACGAGCCTGTTATCCGCAAACTCTACTACGACGTCCTGACAGTGGTTGGCACTGCTCAAGATGACCTTGTTTTGGGCGGTAAACTCCCACCGCCGCAGCACGAATGCCATTCAAGAATGTGGATCCTCGTAAAGGATGCGAAGGGCGTGGGGGGATGCGTTCCAGCGTGCGACGTGCGTAGCCCGGTCGACTACCGCGCGATCTTCGAAAAGCGCAAAGGCAAATGGGTCATCCAAACCTTCCTCGCCGGCGACTAGCGCCCGTCGCGCTGAGTCTACCGTACGAAGCACCGTACGACTGGTCCGCGCTGTTGCGGTTCTTCGCAGCCAGAGCGATTCCGGGCGTTGATCAGGTCGAAGGCGAAACCTACCGGCGGACGTTCGTGCTCGGCCGCAACCAGGGCCGGCTCTCGATCGCACCGGCCGAAGGCGCGTTGCTCGCGGAGTTCACCGAGAACAAGAAAGCGGACGTTGTCGCCGCGAGGCTCCGTCGCCTGTTCGACCTTGATGCTCAAGGTAAGCGCATCGCGGTTCACCTCCGCCGCGACGATACCCTCAAGCACGCGCTGAAGAAGCGTCCCGGCCTCCGCGTGCCCGGCGTGTGGGAGCCGTTCGAACTCGGCATCCGGGCGATTCTTGGCCAACAGGTCAGCGTCGCCGGCGCTTCCACGCTCGCCGGCCGTATCGCGACACGATTCGGGAAGACCGCCGCGAACGGCCACGCCACGCTGACCCGTCTGTTCCCAACCCCTGACGAATTGGCGGACGCAAACTTGGACGGCATCGGCCTCACCACCCGCCGCGCGGCGACGATCGTGAACTTCGCCCGCGCGGTTCGGGACGACGCGACCTTGCTCGACGCGGACCAACCGCTCGATACGTTCGTCGAACGCATCGCCGATCTGCCGGGCTTGGGTCCGTGGACGGCGCACTATATGGCCATGCGCCTTGGCCACGCTGACGCGTTCCCGGCCTCGGACCTTGGCGTGCGCAAGGCGTTGAACACGACGAGCGACAAAGAGGTGTTGAAGCTGGCCGAGCGCTGGCGCCCGTACCGCGCCTACGCCACGATGCATTTGTGGGCATCTCTGAGCGACTGACATGCAGCTTTTCGTCGAACGCATCAAGACGCCGATCGGCCCACTGCTGATCACGCATGACGGTAAAGCGCTGGCAAACATCGCGTTCGCGGACCGCGAAGAACGTCGCGCCAAGGAACTCGCCCGCGACTTTGCGGACGCCGAAGTGAAGCGCGTCACGAAGCCAACCAATTTCGCCGCCGCGCTCACGGACTATTTCGACGGCGACGTCCGGGCGATCGATAAGCTCCCCGTGATGGCGTTCGGCACGGCCTTCCAACGGCAATGCTGGAGAGCGCTGCGCCGCGTAAAGCCCGGCACGACGCGCTCCTACGGCGACCACGCCCGTGCAATCGGCCGACCGGACACCGCGCGCGCAGTCGGTGCCGCAAACGGCTTCAACCCGATCTCGATCGTCGTCCCATGCCATCGCCTCGTCGGCGCGAGCGGCTCACTGATTCACTACGGTGGCGGGCTTGAGCGAAAACGCTGGCTGATCGATCATGAAGCCCGCCACGCCGGACAACGCGCATGACCGAACCCGTCAAAATCCTGAAGCCCGCCATCGGTGCGCTGCCCGCTTACGTCGATGCGCTCGAACGCGGGTGGAACCCGGACAACGTGCGCGGCCGCGCCGGCGCCGCCGATCACCTGCGGCGGATCAGTGAAAACGCGGCGGCCTTCCTCGCAAGCCTCGACGACGAAGACGCAAAGGGCGCGGATATCACGCTTCCCGACGGCACCAGGGTGAAGCGGTTGCCGGGCTTCGTGCGCTGGATTTGGGACGGCACGTTCTGCGGCATGATCGGCTTCCGCTGGCAGAAGGGCACCTCCGAACTGCCACTGCACGTGCTCGGCCACATCGGTTACACCATCGTCGAGTGGAAACAGGGCAGGGGCTACGCAACAGAGGCGCTACGGCTACTTCTGATCGAGGCGCGAGCGCGTGGCCTGACTTACGTCGAACTGACCACCGACCCCGACAACATCCCTTCGCAAAAGGTGGTCACGTCGAATGGCGGTACGTTGCTTCGCCGCGAGCAAAAACCCGCAGCCTATGGTGGCGGCGAGTCGCTGCGTTGGCGGATCGATTTGTAGGCGCTAGTGCAGCTTGGTGCGCAGGTCGCGGATCGCACCGTCGATCAGCGCGTCGCCTTTGCTCTCGGTCATCTGCTTGCCGATAACGCTGCCGGCCGCGGCAGTTGCGACCGCCGTCGCGACCGCACGCACCTCGGCAATCGCCTCGGCTTCGGCTTGCGCAATCTTTTGTTCGGCAACTTTCGCACGGCGTTCGATCTGCACGGCGAGTTGCGCGCGCGCGTCCGCCGCCATGCGCTCTGCGCTGACCTTCGCCGCATCGACGATCGCCTGCGCCTCTTGCGCTGCGTTCGCCGTCTTCGCACGATACTCGTTCAGCAGAACTTCCGCCTCGGCGCGCAAGCGCTTCGCTTCGTCCAGTTCTGTTTTGATCGCAGCTGCCCGGTCGTCGAGCATCTTGGCGACCATCTGTGGCACGCGCTGCCAGATGACGACCGCGATGAAGAGAGCCGTGCCGACGGCAACCCAAAAGGTTGGATCCTCAAGCATCGGCCTTCTCCTTAGCTGCAAGGGCCATCGAAACCGCAGCGTCGATCGCGGCCTGGTTCGCGGCCTCGCCCGATAGCTTCTGTACGATGTCGCTCGCCGTTTCGCGCGCGACGTCGCCGACCCGCGCCATTGCGGCTTTGCGCATCTCGCCGATGCGCGCTTCCGCCTTCGACGTGTCCGCCGCAAGCTGCTTCGATGCCGCGTCGTTCTTCGCGTTGATCTCGGCCTGAACGGCGTTGCGCATCTCGTCGCTGGACTTGATTGCCTTGGCCCGTGCATCGGCCAGAGCTTTGTCGTATCCCGCCATCGCGGCTTCGCTATCGCGCTTCGCCCGTGCTGCCGAATCCAGATCGCTCTTGATGCGGTTGGCACGGTCGGCGATCACGCCGCCGATCTTCGGCGCCGCGATCCGCGAGATCACGAAGTAAAGGACCGCGAACGAAATGAGCAGCCAGAACAACTGGCTCGCAAACGTCGACGTGTCGAGCTGCGGCAGGCCGGGTTTCGCGCCATGCGCGTCGCCAGCATGCTCAGTCGACGTGGTGAGGTCTTCCGTCACGACCGGCTCGGCAGTCGGGTCCCCATGCTCGGGCCCCGGCGCCACATCGGCCACTTGGAAAGCGTTTGCGGCTTCGCCCGCCATCGCTCGAAGTCCTTAAGCTAAGGCTGATTAGAAGCCGAACATCAAAATGAACGCGACGACGAGACCGAAGAGGCCCGTCGCTTCGCAAAGCGCGAAGCCCAACAGCAGGTTCGTCTGCTGACCGGCCGCAGCCGACGGATTGCGAAGCGCGCCCTGCAGATAGCTGCCGAACACGTTGCCGACGCCGATACCGGCGCCGATGAGAGCCATGGCCGCGAGACCCGCGCCGATGAGCTTTGCTGCTGCGACTTCCATTGTAGAAACTCCTCGTTGAAGACGTTGAAACGGAAAACTCAGTGATCGTGCAGGTGCACGGCCTCGTTCAGATAGATGCAGGTCAAGAGCGCGAACACCCAGGCCTGAATGGCCGCCACCAAAACCTCAAGCGCCGTGACGGCCACGCCCGCAAGCAGCGGCGCGACCGAAAGCACGGAGAGCACGCCACCCGCGCCCAGCATCGTGACGACGAAGCCCGCGAACACCTTCAGCATCGTGTGACCCGCAAGCATGTTCGCGGCAAGACGAACCGAGAGGCTGATCGGACGCGACAGGAACGAGATGATCTCGATCGGCACGATCAGCGGCAGGATCCACGCCGGTGCGCCTGAGGGCACGAACAGGCTGAAGAAATGCAACCCGTGCGTCCAGAACCCCACTGCCAGAACCGTCGCGAACACCATCAATGCCATCGCGAACGTCACGATGATGTGGCTCGTCACGGTGAACGAGTAGGGGATCAGCCCCAAGAAATTCGTGAAGAAGATGAAGATGAAGAGCGTGAAGATGAAGGGGAAGAATTTCTTGCCCGATTCGCCCATCACGCTGCCGACCGTCTGGCGCTCGATGAAGTCGTACATCAGTTCCACGATCGACTGCGTGCGTCCGGGAACGATGCCGTCGCGCTTGACGCCAAGCGTCAGCAAAGCCGTACCCGCTGCGATCGCCAGCAACATCCACAAGCTGGCGTTCGTAAACGAAAGGTCCAAACCGCCGATCTCGATGGGGATCAGCCTGTGAACCTCGAACTGCTGCATCGGGCTGTGGCCGGCGGCCATGCGCTAATCCTTTTGCTTGTCCCGCTCGGCATTGAGTTGCCGTGCG
>JBGAPZ010000038.1:0-38185 GCA_044220975.1 Micropepsaceae bacterium
CGCCGCCGAGCGCGCCCGTTCATACGTCTTGAAGACGACCGCATTCAACTTCGAGTTATGCCGCTCGATCCGCCCGATCGCCTCCTCAACCAACTCGGCAGCGCTGACATCCTTCTTCGCCACCAATTCGGCCAACCCAAGCGCGTCGTACTTCGCATAATCCGCGATTGCCATGTCGTATCCTCAAAATAGATCGTCGCGAGTCACACTAGCGTCGTGTTAGTGACAAGTCACGATCAGCGAAAATGCACCGGGGGACGCGAATGCCGACGCGCTATTCAATTTGCTTTGGGCTGCTTCTGCTGACTGTAGCCGCAGCGCCTGCCGAAGCGCGCAAGGCAAAGCCCGCGCCCGTCGATATGGCGGCGCGCATTTTGCCAGCACCGCCCGTCGCTCCGGCCGACGCCGTCAAGCCGTTCGTCAAAATCCCCATGGGCAAAATCGCGCTCGTCCACGTGCGCGTGATCGACGGAACGGGTGCGCCGGCTCAGGACGATCGCACGCTGCTGATCGAAGGCCGCACCATTGCCGACGTGCAAGGCGGCAGCGATGCACCGCCGCCGGGATATACCGTCATCGACGCGTCCGGAAAGACCGTCATGCCCGGCATCGTCGGAATGCACGATCATCAGTACTACATCGCCAGGCCCAATCTCGACGACACCGGCCATTCGGACGACCCGTTGATGATTCCGCAGATGGCGTTCTCCTCGCCTCGGCTCTACTTGGCGAACGGCGTCACCACGCTACGCACGACCGGCAGCGTCGAACCCTATACCGACCTGAACATGAAGCGCGCGATCGATGCAGGAATGCTGCCCGGCCCGCACATGGACGTGACCGGCCCTTACCTGGAAGGAAGCGGCAGCCCGTTCATTCAGATGCATCCGCTGAAAGACGCGGCGGACGCGACGCGCACGGTCAACTTTTGGGCCGACCAAGGCGTGACCTCGTTCAAGGCATATATGAACATCACGCGCGCCGAGTTGAAGGCCGCCATCGAAGCCGCGCACAGCCGCGGCTTGAAAGTCACCGGCCATCTCTGTGCGGTCACCTACCCGGAAGCGGCCGCGTTGGGCATCGACGATCTGGAACACGGCTTCTTCGTGAATACGCAGAACGATCCCGGCAAAGAACTGGATAAGTGCCCGAAAACAGTGGGCGAGCCGACGCTCTTGAACATGACGCCGGACGGCGCCGACGCGAAGGCGCTGATAGCAACCTTGGTGAAGCACGGCGTCGCGCTGACCTCGACGCTTCCGGTGTTCGAAACCCGCGCACCGAACTTCCGCGAGCTTCCCGCGCGACAGCTCGACATCATGAGCCCTGGCGCACGCGCCGATTACGAGCATCTGCGCACCTTGTCGCGCGCACGAAAGCCCGAACGCGTCACCGTGCAAGGGAAGCTTTGGGCGAACGGGCTCGCCCTGGAACGAGCGTTCGTCGCTGCGGGTGGTCTGCTGATCGCGGGACCCGACCCGACAGGCGCCGGCCACGTCATCCCGGGCTTTGGCAACCAGCGCGCAATCGAACTGCTCGTCGAGGCGGGCTTCACGCCGCTCGAAGCCATCCGCATCGGCACGCTGAACGGCGCAATCTACTTAGGTCTCGACCGCAAAATCGGCTCGATCGCGCCCGGCAAGCACGCCGACCTGATCCTCGTGAACGGCAACCCTGCAGACGACATCGCGGCAATCGAAAACGTCGACGTGGTTTTCAAAGACGGCACCGGCTACGACGCCGCCGCGCTGCTCTCGACAGTGAAGGGCCGCTACGGACAATATTGAAGCTGCACGGGATCGACGGCGACGCAAGGACGCCGTAAACTTGAGGCAGAGCGGATCCCACCGACTCGACCACCGGAGAAAAGCGTCATGGCCAAAGGTCAAATGCGCAGCAATAGAGAAAAGAAGAAGCCGAAGACCAGCACGAAGGGCAAGAAAGGCGCTGTGGCGCCAAACCAACCCTTCGCGACAAAACCCGAACCGCCGCGCAAGAAATAAGAGATAGCGTCATCCTCCCCCGTGCGCGGGGGAGGGGCCGACCCATCGGAACGCCAAGCAATGAGCAACGAGCCTCTGGTCACGCCCGGCTATGTGCGCACGATGGCCGCCTATAATTCCGAAATGAACCGTCGGATCTACGAAGCCGCAGGCCGGCTTTCCGATGAGGAGCGCAAACGCGATCGGGGCGCATTCTTTAGTTCGATCCACGGCACGCTGAACCATCTCTTATGGGCTGATACCATTTGGATGTCGCGCTTTGACGGCTGGCCGCCACCGCAGGTGCCCAGCAAAGAAAGCGCCGCGATGATCGCGGACTTCGCGACGTTGAAAGCGGAGCGCGAGGCGGCCGACGCAAAGATCGATGCCTGGGCCGCACGCGTGGACGAGGCGTGGCTCGCCGCCGATCAAGTTTGGTTCTCGGGCGCGGCACAACGCGAACTGCGCATGAAGCGCGATTTTCTTCTGATGCACTTCTTTAACCACCAAACCCACCACCGCGGCCAAGCCCACGCCATGGTCACCGCTGCCAACGAAAAAACCGGCGACACCGATCTGTTCCTCCTCTTGCCTGTGCTCATCGCGGCCGGCGTGATTTGAATCTGAGAGTGGGCCACCAGGCGCCACGCCGGAACCAGAGCGGTCCTTCGCTGTGAATTGAACCAGCCAGGACGTAACGACATGTCGCGGTAGGCAACGGACACGGCGCGTCGGCGCTTGACCTGCGTCAAACACAGCTTGAGCGGTCTCGCTCATAGTGGCTGCCTTCGCCAACCGCGGTAGCGCTATGATCCCACAAGACCTCGCCCAAACCATCGTCGATCCGAAAGCCTACGCCGACGGCAAACGCGTCGACGACGCGTTCAGCCGTCTGCGGAAGGAAATGCCACTTGAGCAGGCGCATCCGGAAGGCTTCGATCCGTTTTGGGCCGTGACCAAGCACGCCGATATTCAAGAGGTCGAACGCCAGAACGAACTCTTCCACAATGGCGATCGCGCGACGACGTTGACGCCGATCGAGATCGACAAGCGCGTGCGTGCGCTGATGGGCGGCTCGCCGCATTTGGTGCGCTCGCTGGTGCAGATGGACAATCCTGACCACGCCAATTACCGCCGCCTGACGCAGTCGTGGTTCATGCCGCAGAATCTGCGAAAGCTCGACGTGCGCATCCGCGAAATTGCGAAAACGTTCGTCGATCGGATGGCCTCGATGGACGGCAAGTGCGACTTCGCGCGCGACGTGGCGTTCCTGTTTCCGCTGCACGTGATTATGGAGGTCATCGGCGTGCCCGAGGCGGACGAGCCGCGCATGCTGAAGCTGACGCAGGAGCTTTTCGGCAGCACCGACCCGGAAATGAACCGAAGCGGCGCGAGCCTGACCGACCCCGATCAGGCGCTACAGGCGATCCAAGGCGTCGTCGCCGACTTCATCTCCTATTTCAACGCGATCACGGAAGACCGCCGCGCCAAACCGCGCGACGACTTGGCCAGCGTGATCGCCAATGGCCAGATCAACGGCGCGCCGCTCGGCTATTTGGAAGCGATGTCCTACTACATCATCGCCGCCAGCGCCGGACACGACACGACATCGAACACAACGGCGGCGGGCATGTGGGCTCTGGCGGAGAACCCCGATCAATTCCGCAAGCTGAAGGCGAACCCCGCAATGATCCCGGGCTTCCTTGAGGAATCGATCCGCTGGGCGACCCCCGTGAAGCACTTCATGCGCACGGCAACCGCCGACGCGACACTGCGAGGCAAGAAAATTGCCAAGGGCGATTGGCTGATGCTGTCATATCCATCCGGCAATCGCGACGAAGACGTCTTCACCGATCCGTTCAAGTTCGACATCGAGCGTACACCGAATAAGCACGTGGCTTTCGGCTACGGCGCGCATGTCTGTCTTGGCCAGCATTTGGGCCGCATGGAGATGCGCATTCTGTGGGAGGAACTGCTGCCGCGGCTTGAAAGTGTCGAACTGGCAGGTGCGCCGAAGTTGACCGAGGCGAACTTCGTCTGCGGCCCAAAGTCCGTGCCGATCCGTTTCCGAATGCACTAGGTGCCATGACCGCGCCGTATAGAACGTGGCAATGCCGAACGTGCGGCTTCATCTATGACGAAGCCGAAGGCTTGCCTGCGGAAGGTATCGCACCCGGCACGCGTTGGAACGACATCCCCGCGAATTGGATCTGCCCGTTGTGCGGCACGCCAAAGGCCGACTTTGACATGATCGAATTGGATGGAGCGAAAGACTAGTCATGACCGCGCTGAACGTGAAGACACGCCTGAGCCCCGAGGACGAGTACACACACGCTCCCGACAAGGCCGCGAACTATAACGAGAGCATGTACTTCAACGTGTTCGACCGCGCGAAGAAGATCGGCGGCTGGTTCCGTCTGGGCAACCGCCCGAACGAGGGCCACGCGGAGATGTCGGTCTGTCTCTACTTGCCGCATGGGCGCATAGCGTTCATGTACGCGCGGCCGAGGATTGCGGACAACAAGGCGATGAACGCCGGCGGCTTGAAGATCGACGTGCTTGAACCCTTCAAACGCTTGCGCCTGACCTACGATGGCACGGTCGTGGTACTCGACCGGCCGCTCGAAATGGCCGATCCCTCGCACGCTTTCAAGACGAACCCGGTGCTCCCCTGCAAGATCGCACTCGACTTCGAAGGCGTGGCGCCGATGTTCGGCGGCGAGACCGTGAATGCCGACGGCTCGCCGCTTGCCGTCGATGCCGAAAAGTCCTTCGCGAAGGCGCATTACGAGCAACACGTGGCCGCAAGCGGCGCATTCACGATCGACGGCGAACGTTTTGAAATCTCGGGCTACGGCCTACGCGACAAAAGCTGGGGCCCGCGCTACTGGCAAGCGATCGACTGGTATCGTTGGTGCCCCATGAATTTCGGCCGCGACTTCGGCATGATGCTCTCAATCGTCGCGGGCGAAAAGGGCAAGCCCCGCAAGGGCGGCATGGTGCTGAAGGACGGCCGCTACGATCTGATCTCTGATCTGTCCATCGAGAGCGATTGGGACGTCGATTGGCACCAAACGGCGCTACGCGCGTCCGTGACGACGGTGTCCGGCGCGCACTATCGGGTCGAAGGCCGCGTCTTATCGCTCATCCCATTGCGCAACCGCCGCAAGACCGCGGACGGTCGTGAACTCGTCACCCGCATCACCGAAGGCTTCACCGAATACCGCTGCGAAGGCCTCGTCGGCTACGGCATGTCGGAGTACCTCGACCAAATCGTCGACGGCAGGCCAACGGGCGCCCGCTAGTCGGTCAGCCCGAGATATCCACTCCCGCGCTATTCAAAAGCGCGCTGCGGAGCGCCGCGTCGTTCTTCAGGCGCTGGCGCAACTGTCCGACCGTCGCATGCGCGTCGATCGTGTCGGGGGATTTGAGCGCCATCACCTGCGTGTTCACGGTCTCGACCGCGCTGGGCGACTTGTCGCGAATCTTGACCGCGTCGCTTGCATCGGCGAGCGAGAGCGTTTTCATCAGAACGCCTACTTCCATCTCGACCTGCGTGACTGCGAGCGCCAGTCGCGTGCGTTCCGCGTCTTGCGCAGCGGTCGCCGCCTCCACCGTGGCGTTGGCCGCAGCCGTACGCGAGTCCGCGGCTTGCTTCTCCTGTACAGACGCAGCCGCTTGTTGCTGCGCCGCGACGCCGGAGGCTTGGCTCGCGGCACTCTTGAGACGCGCCTCGCTCAAATTCGCGGCCGCTTGCATCTGCCCGCGCACAGCCGCGCCGATCTCTGCCCGTTCCGCCAGATAGTCGGCCGCAGCACCCGTCGCGATCATCTGCGCCGTGCCGAAGCCCACATCGGGCGCGCCGCCGCTCTCTGCCATGCGCGTCGTGGGCACGTTGTAACCCGTCGACACCATCGCAAGCGCTGAGGGGAAATGATCGCCCGCCTTCGCATCGTCAGCGCCGGTCGTGCCTTGCACCGGAAAATACGTCATCTCGCGCCGCTGATAGCCGAAATGCAGCTGCGGCCAATTCTGTGTCGTGACCCCTGATTCCACACGCAGGCCCCAATCCGTCTGCGTACCCACGACAGCGAGACGCCGCTCGCCAGAGCAGCCCAGATTGGCCTCGCACATCGCCTTGTCGCGCACGCGCATCCATTGCGAAGCGATCGCATTGATGCACTCGCTCTTCTGCGGCTCGACCTCGATACTGCAAATCTGATCCTGAAGCTCCTTCAAACTCAGGTTCTTCTTGCCCGCCAGGTACATCGCCGCCGACCCCGTGGCCAGAGTCTGATTGACCTCCGGCGCGAAGACGCTGCCGCCCGAGACAAACCCCGCGATCACCGGCGGTACGGCGCCCGTGTCCGTGTAGGTCGGCGCCACGTAGCGTTCGCGGCGCTTGTAGCCAACTTGCACGCCTGCGTCCTTGGGTTCCGCGCCGACGGAGATGCCGCCAGTCGTCTCGACAAAGATCGCGTTCGGATTTGCGCAACCTGCCACAAAGCCCGCGCTCAAGAGCACAACCGCTATCTTCGCTTTCATAATGTCCCCGCTTCCTATCCGTTAATGGAGCCGCGCAAGAGGTCCCGCACGCTCACCCGCGCCGGCTCGACGCTCACGCCCACCGGTAGGGCAGGCCAAGCGATCAGCGCATTCTCATTCGTCACTTCAAGCAGCGTTTGCTGGTGATACCCGACGCCGAAATGCCGGTCGCTTGGGCCCACACCGATAGAAACGCCCGCGATCGCAATGTCGAAGAGCTCGCCGGCCCTTCCAGCCGCCACCGCCGGCAGCGAACACCAGCGAAATAGGAAGCCGGCTTCCTCTGCACACGTATCTCTGGGCGCAGCGCTGTTTGCCGCTTCCTCCGGTGTGCCGGCCCACCGGTTGCGCAAATCGGCGACGATCAACTGAACCTCGCCGACGGCAACGCCCGTGCCGCGAAACGTATCGTCGATCCATACGCCATAGAACTGAAAGCGATGCACGTCGCCCGCGGCCGCCTCAGCGTCGGAGGTCTCGTGCGCCACGGAGAACAAGCCGACCACTTGCCGTTCGCCGTCGCCATTTTCGAAACTGAACGCGCATCCGCTCAGCGCAAGGGCGAGCAGCGGCGCGGCGCCGCAAAGCGCACGCTTCCGCTTGAGCCCGTCCCTCCAGCTCCGCGAATCCCCAGTCATGCGGCGAACCTGCGCTTGGGTCCGCGCCACGGCAATTCCAGACGCCGCGGTTCTTGACACTCCTTGCACACAGTGTTGCCGCCCGGTGTGTCTTAACCTTTCGTTAAGAGATTCAAATCGCGATTCGTTGTGCGCTCGACGCGCCTATTTCCGCGCTCGCAGCGATCGATTGATCGCTTCATCGAGCGCCGAGAGAAAGCGTGAGCGGTCACCTGCTGCGAATGGCTTCGGCCCACCCGTCGTCTCGCCGGTCGAGCGCAAATGCTCCATCAACGCGCGTTGCGCCATGGCGGCACCGATAGATGCCGTCGTGAACGCGCGCCCGGTCGGCCCGATCGCCTCCGCGCCCAATTGCAACGCGCGATGCGCGAGGGGGATATCCGAAGTCACCACCACGTCGCCGCGCGCAACCCTGGCGACGATCCAATCGTCGGCCGCATCCGGTCCTTCGGCCACGACAACCATCTCGAACAGCGGTTCGGCGGGCACGCGAACGCCCCCGTTCGACACGACATAGACCTTTAGCGCATACCGCCGCGCCACCCGGTAAACCTCCTCCTTCACAGGGCAGGCGTCGGCATCGACGAAAATCTCGATCGGTTTGGCGGCGGGTTCGCTCATCGCGCGCGATTTTGCGAACAATTCGTTGAGACACAAGCCGGGCTTGCCGCTGCCGCGGTATTTCGGCGTTGCGGAGCGGGGCGGATTGGCCAATGCTTGGCGCCGACAGCGACACCGAGGAAGGCAACCGCCATGGGCGACAGCGGCATCAGCTCCACACAGCAGGAAGCGCGACACCGCGCCTTCGCGACGCCCTTGGCGGACTTGCACCCGGGCGATCCGGACCTGTTTCGCACCGACACGCACTGGCCATACTTCGAACGCCTGCGCGCGGAAGACCCCGTGCATTGGTGCCGCGACAGCGAGTTCGGACCGTATTGGTCGGTCACGAAGTACCAAGACATCATGGCGGTCGACACGAACCATCACGTGTTCTCGTCCGACGCAGCGCTGGGCGGCATCACCATCCGCGATGCGCGCCCCGACCTGCGCCGCCCCAGCTTCATCGCCATGGACCCGCCAAAACACGACGTGCAACGCAAGACGGTAAGCCCCATCGTCTCGCCGCAGAACCTCGCGCAGATGGAGCCGATCATCCGCGAGCGCGCGGCGAAGATCCTGGACGCGCTGCCGGTCGGCGAAACCTTCGATTGGGTAGACCGCGTGTCGATCGAACTGACGACGCAGATGTTGGCGACCCTGTTCGACTTTCCCTTCGACGAGCGGCGCAAGCTCACGCACTGGTCCGACATCGCGACGGCATTGCCGATGAAGGGTGGGATCGTCGAGACGGAAGAGGAGCGCCAGGCGGGGTTGATGCAGTGTCTCGCCTATTTCACGCGGCTGTGGAACGAGCGCGTGAACGAGCCGCCGCGCGGCGACCTCGTTTCGATGATGGCGCACAGCGACGCCACGCGAAACATGTCGCCCGACGAATATCTGGGCAACATCATCCTGCTCATCGTCGGCGGTAACGACACGACGCGCAATTCCATCTCCGGCGGCGTGCTGGCGCTCAATCAGAACCCGGGCGAATATGACAAGCTGCGCGCCAATCCGGATCTCATCACGAACATGGTGCCCGAAATCATCCGCTGGCAAACGCCGCTGGCGCATATGCGCCGCACCGCGACAGCTGATATCGCGCTGGGCTCGAAGACGATCAAGAAGGGCGACAAGGTCGTCATGTGGTACGTCTCCGGCAATCGCGACGCGGAAGCGATCGAGCACCCGAACGCTTTCCTCATCGACCGCGAACGTCCGCGCCAACATCTGTCGTTCGGCTTCGGCATCCACCGCTGCGTCGGCAATCGCTTGGCCGAGTTGCAGCTGAAGATCGTCTGGGAAGAAATCATGAAACGCTGGCGCTTCGTCGAAGTCGTGGGCGAGCCGAAACGTGTGCGCTCGAGCTTCGTGAAGGGTTACGAAACACTGCCCGTGCGCCTGCACGCCTGAGGCCGGCATGTCGAAACTTCGCGTAAATGCCTTTTCCGTTTCAATGGACGGCTATGGCGCCGGACCCGATCAAAGCCTCGACGACCCGATGGGCCGGGGCGGGATGGCGCTCCACGAGTGGGTGCTCGGCACACGCACGTTCAAAAAGCAGGTGATGGGGCAAGAGGGCGGCACAACCGGCACCGACGACGCGTTCGCCGTGCGCGGCTTCGAAAACCTTGGTGCTTGGATTTTGGGCCGCAACATGTTCGGCCCCGTCCGCGGCGCTTGGCCCGACGAAAGTTGGAAGGGGTGGTGGGGCGACAACCCGCCTTACCACGTGCCGGTCTTCGTGCTCACGCATCACCCTCGCGCACCGATCGAGATGCAAGGCGGCACGACGTTCCACTTCGTCACCGGCGGTATCGACGAAGCGCTCACCCGCGCCAAGCAAGCGGCAGGTGCGAAGGACGTGAGGCTTGGCGGCGGCGTCGCCACGGTCCGCGAATATCTGAAGCGCGGACTGATCGACGAGATGCATCTGGCGTTCGCGCCGGTCGTCTTGGGGCGCGGCGAAAATCTGCTCCAAGACATCGACTTGCCGGGCCTTGGGTATAAAGTCGCCGAACACGTCGCCACCCCGAAGGCCACACACATCGTCATGCGGAAGTAGGTTCATCTCACCGGAGACACTTCGCCATGCGCCGTTTGATTCTTCCTCTGTTCCTGTCGCTGTTTCTCTTTCAATCCGCGCCGGTGACGCCGGCGGCGTTCGGACCGCTTCAACCGCCGGGACCGGTCGTGCTCAACGGCTGTACCGAGAACGCGCTCTTTGCGATCTTGAACAGCCAGGCGGGCCAAGCGTGCCTGCCGCTTCTGCCTCGTGCGTCGAATGTCGGCACGGAGTTTTCGATGTATTGCCGCGCCGGTCGTTGGGGCTGCTGCTTCAAGCAGTCGGGCTATCCGAACTGCAAGATTGAAGGGCCGATTCCCTATCAGCGTCCGCAGCGCCCGCCGCTTGCGGTCCAGCCGTAACGTTCAGCCGAAGGGAAACGGCGGCTTGCCCTGGAAGGTGGGCCCGATCAGTTCTGGCGCTTCACCTGGCGTCCACGCGCGCAGCGTGAACTTCGCGCGCCGCACGGCGGGTGCACCTTTCGGGCCGAAATCGGTCTCAGGGTTCGCCACGGTCACCAAGTGCGCCTCGATGCGGCCGGCGTTCACGCTCATCAGGCCGTAGCCGTTCGCGTTCGTGTCCACATACGTAAGCCCTGGGTTCGCCTTGGCGTTCCACCACAAATCGGAAATCCAGCTCGATCCCGTCCACGACCGTGCGAGGGCGGTATTCACGCCACCGATCAGCGCAAGATTGAAGTTTTCGACGACCTCATCGCCGCTTTGATAGGTGACGATGCTGTGAAACACGGAATTGCCCTGCGAAGCGCGTGCCGCACCGGCGAACACACCTTCTGACGAAATGCCCGCGCACGCGAACTCGACCGCGACGGGTTGCGGCGTCTTCGCATCCGGATCGTCGACGAGCAAGCCCGCCATATGCATGTGATGATCGCCCGCACACGCAACCACGTTGCTCACGCCTTGGTCGCGAATGAATTCCATCAGCTCCTGACGCTCGGCCGGATAGCCGTTCCATCCGTCGACGCCCAAGAACGAGTCTTTGACGCCTGCAAACCAGATGCTCCCGAGGTCGAGCCGCACGGGCAGGGCAGGGAACGAGTTCGCCCAGATCTTCCATCGTGCGTCGGAGGCTTTCAGCACCTCCTTGAACCACGCTTTCTGTTGCGGGCCGAGCACGGACCCGCGCGGCATCAACCGCCGCGGGTTGGCGACCTCCGTTCCTGGAAGCGTCGAGGGCGCGTCCCCTTCATTCGCCGTTTTGCCGAGGTCGAGCAGCTTCACGTGCTCGATCGCGGGCAGCGACTGCCCCTCGATCTTCGGTGGCTTCGGCGGCGGCGATTTGTAGGAGCGGTTGTCGGTCAAGATAATCTCGACCGTCTTACCCCAACGCAGTGTGCGGTACGCGGTCAACGACGCCAGCGCCGCCCGATTGTCCGCGTTGGGATCGATCCAATCCTGTTGCGGCCCGAGATAGGGCGTGTCCTGCACCTCGACGAATTTGAAGTCGCGCGCCGGATTCTCGACGGCATTCGGACGCTCAAAGCTTCCCGCGCCCGGCATCCCGGAGAGCAGCGCCGGCATATATTCGAACCACGCTTGGTTCGCGGCCACCTTGCGCCGCTGCGCCGGAATGCCCTCTTTATCGAAATACGTATCGTGCGATTGCCACGAGTCGTTCGTGAACTCGTGATCGTCCCACATGCTGACGAACGGCCAGCGCGCGCGCGCGGCCTGCAAATTCGCATCGGACAAATAGAGCCGGTAGAGGAAGCGATAGTCCTGCAGCGAAACCGCGTTCGTCGCGCCGCCGTTCTTATTCCAGCTCGTCGACGGCCAAGGCTTCGATCCGTTCGGAAAAGGCGGGATGGAGCGGTCGCGATGGTCCGCGCCCTTCAACCATTTCGGGTCGTTCATGTTGGCGTCCCAACGGTCGCCGCGCACCTCATAGATGAAGTCGCCCATGAACAGCACGAAGTCGATCTGCTGCTCGGTCGGTGAGGCGAGATCGTCGGAGAGCATCCGTGCCCAAGCGCCGTAGAAAGCCTGCTCGTAGTTTTGACAGCACGCAAACGCGAACCGCGTCGGCCGCTCCGTGTTCGGCGCCGGCGCCGTGCGTGTGCGGCCCAGCCGCGATTGATCGCCGCCCGCGATGAAGCGGTAAAAATAGATCGTGTCGGGTTCGAGCCCCTGCACGACGAGGCGCAGCGTATGATCGCTCGCAGGCGTCGTGGCCAGCATCTCGTCGAGCACGATCTCGGCGAACTCCGGCGCTCGCGAAATCTGCACGCGCACGTTCACGTAATCGTCATTGCCTTCCATCGCCTCGACGCGAGTCCACAAGACGACGCCGTCCGGCTGCGGATCGCCCGACGCGACACCATGCGGAAAGCGGTATTTCCCGGTGACGAGCGAACGCGGCTGCGCGGCCGCAAGCGGCGCGTGCGCCATGGCGGCATACGTGCCCACGAAACCCGCGAGCGACTTCAGTAGAGAGCGGCGCGAAAACAAGGTCATGAGCCGACGTTTTGAGTGCTGAATCGAAGAAACGCTAACCCATTCTAGGGCGCACGCGGGATGCGGCATCGCGCGAAAGCGGCCGTACTGGGGCTTTCCCGCCATAGGACAAGCGTTTTCTGTGGGCTAGTGTGCCGCCCGATCACAAACGGGCTGAGGCAACGTATGAGCAAGATTCCTGTCATGGGCACGGTGTCCCGGGCCTACGGCTTCCTATTGGGCGACATCGGCACGATCGTCCGGCTGGCCTGGGCACCGCTCTTGATCGGTGCGGTCCTCTCTTACGTCTACGGTCCGCAGATCATGGATGCTGCGATCCATAGTCAAACCGACCCAACGGCCGCGATGGCGCAAGCCCCGGCGCAGTTTCTGCTCGGCATCGTGGGCTTCGTCACCGGGATCATGGCGTCGGTTGCTTTGCTGCGTGTCGTGATCCAGGGCGACCGCAAGCCGGGACTGTTCGTCTATCTCTGGTTCGGCGGCGCGGAAATGCGGCTGATCATCGTGACGATCCTTCTTGGGATAGCGCTCATCGCGGCGGGCATAGGCATAGCGCTGGTGCTCGCATTGCTTGGTGGCCTGGCAGCCGTTGTGCCGGCCATGGGCGCTGTCGTCGGGATCGCGGCTTTCGCGCTCGTCCCGCTCATGATCTGGGTTTTCCTGCGCTTAAGCCTCATCTCGGCGGTCGTGGTGGCCGAGAACAATTTGGGCGTGGAGCGTTCGTGGCAACTGATGGCCGGCAATGTGCTCAGAATGCTGCTCGTGGTGATCATGACGTTTCTGCCCTACGCGATCGTGGCCTGCATCGCGGCTTACATGATCCTCGGCAACGACCTCCCGGCGTTCCCAAAATTTCCCGCCATGGGCGGTGCCGACGCCGCGACCGGGGGCGCCGAAGCCTTTCGCAAGGGCATGGAGGCGTGGCAACTCGGCCTCAACAAGGCAATGCGTGCCCACATCGAAGAGCTGACGGTGATGAGCTTCATCGGCAACTTGATCTCGACGGCACTCGCCGCCGGCGTGTTCGGCAACGCCTACAACGCCATCACCGAACATCAACCGGGCAGTTGATCAGCGAAACGGATTTGGTATGCCCGGCAGACCTGGAAGGCCTGGGATGTCGGGTGTCGGAATCTTTGAGCGCACGTGACTGAGGCCACGTTCGATGGCCTCGTCCTTCGACTTGTGGATGAAGTCGCGCACCACGCCGAACACGCCGCTCGAATCCGCGATCACCGAATGCCCGGCCAAAATGTCCAGCGCCTCACTCGTCGCGAGCGACACGATATTGGCGGCGCCAGAAATCGTCGACAGCTCCGTCGATCCGTCCTCATAGACGTCGATCTTGAGTTCGGTACCGCGAATGCCGATTGTGACGGTCGGCGTGTGGATTTTCATGTTCTTCTCCGGCATCTGCCCTGAGATGAACCGGAATGCCCCTTTCGCCAGTGTCACCGCCGACTTGCTCGCCGCGCCCGCAAACACATAGTCGTCGACGACCGCGCTGGCATTGGCACCCAACGTCAACTTCGACGCGTCGATGAAACGAACGCCGGCCGCGCTGTCCTCGCCCGTCTCCAAACGCTGATTGCGGAAGATGGCGGCGGCCTCGGCGAGTTCCACACGATCCGCGCCGACCGGTGTCCCCCAGACATCGTTGACGCGCGACTCTAAGGCGCCGATCCCGTCGGCCGCCATCGCCGGCCCGCCGAGTGCGACCGAAGCGGTGGCAAGCATCAATGCGTCGCGGCGCGTAAGCTCCATGGAATCCGTCCCCGAAATTGCGTGCGCGGGATTGGAGCGAAGCGTCCCGAGGCTAGCAACCCCGCGCGACCGGAAAACCGTCACACTGTTGCGTGAAAGCGTACCACTAGAAGTTACTCCGCTGCCCGCGCGCGCTTTTGCTTGGGCTGCGCCATCTCTGTCTTCGGTGCCGCGCGTTTGAACAGCGGTTTTAGGAACTGCCCCGTATATGAACGCGCGACCTTTGCGACCTCCTCGGGAGTGCCGGCCGCTACGATCTCGCCGCCGCCGTCGCCGCCTTCGGGACCGAGATCCAAAATCCAATCGGCGGTCTTGATGACCTCGAGATTGTGCTCGATCACGACGACCGTGTTGCCCTGTTCGACCAACTCATGCAGGACGTCGAGCAGCTTGCGCACGTCGTCGAAATGCAAACCCGTCGTCGGTTCGTCGAGGATGTAAAGCGTGCGCCCAGTCGACCGCCGCGATAGCTCCTTCGAGAGCTTCACGCGCTGCGCCTCGCCGCCCGACAGCGTCGTCGCTTGCTGGCCGACCTTGATGTAGCCGAGCCCCACGCGCTCTAGCGTCTCCATCTTCTCGCGGACCGACGGCACGGCTTTGAAGAATTCGGCCGCCGCTTCGACCGTCATGTCGAGAACTTCAGCGATCGACTTGTCCTTAAACTTCACTTCAAGCGTTTCGCGATTGTAACGCTCGCCCTTGCAGACGTCGCATTGCACATAGACATCGGGCAGGAAGTGCATCTCGATCTTGATGACGCCGTCGCCTTGGCACGCTTCGCAGCGCCCGCCTTTGACGTTGAACGAGAAGCGTCCGGCTTCGTAACCGCGTGCCTTCGCTTCCGGCAACCCGGCAAACCAATCGCGGATCGGCGTGAAGGCGCCGGTGTAGGTCGCAGGGTTCGAGCGCGGCGTCCGCCCGATCGGCGACTGATCGATGTCGATCACCTTGTCCAGGTGATGCAGCCCTTCGATCTTGTCGTGCGGCGCGGGGTTCTCGCGCGCGCCGTTTAATTTGCGCGCGGCCGCCTTGTACAGCGTCTCGATGATCAGCGTGGACTTGCCGCCGCCCGACACGCCGGTGATGCACGTGAACGTGCCAAGCGGCACCTCCGCCGTGACCCTGCGCAGATTGTTTCCACGCGCGCCCGTCACCTTCAGTGTTTTGCCGTTCCCGGGCCGCCGCTTCGCCGGCACCTGAATCTGGCGCATGCCGACGAGGTATTGCCCCGTCAGGCTCGCCGGATCGCGCATCACTTCGTCGGGCGTTCCCTGAGAGACGATCTCGCCGCCGTGAATACCGGCGCCGGGTCCCATGTCGATCACATAGTCGGCGGTGCGGATCGCGTCTTCGTCATGCTCGACGACGATGACGGTGTTGCCCAAATCGCGCAAGCGGCGAAGCGTATCGAGCAGGCGTTGATTGTCTCGCTGATGCAGGCCGATCGAGGGTTCGTCGAGGACGTAGAGCACGCCTGTCAGGCCTGAGCCGATTTGCGAGGCAAGGCGAATGCGCTGGCTCTCGCCGCCCGACAGTGTGCCTGAGTTGCGCGCGAGCGTGAGATACTCAAGCCCCACGTCATTCAAGAAACGCAACCGGTCTCTGATTTCCTTCAGAATTCGGGTCGCGATTTCTTTCTGCTTCGCGCTGAATTTCTTGTCGATGTTCTTGAACCAATCGTCCGCGGCCTTGATCGACAGATCGACGACCTCGCCAACATGCTTGCCGCCGATCTTCACGGCCAACGCTTCGGGCTTTAGCCGATAGCCGTTGCACGTCTCGCACCGGCTTTGATCTTGAAAGCGCTCCAGCTCTTCGCGCATCCAGGCCGAATCCGTCTCGCGATACCGCCGCTCGAGGTTCGGGATCACGCCCTCGAACGCCTTCTTCGTTTCGTAGCGCCGAAGCCCGTCGTCATAGACGAACGCGATGACGTCTTCGCCGGAACCGCGCAGAACGACGTCGCGCGCCTTCTTCGGCAAGTCCTTCCACGGCACCGTCATCGAGAATTTGTAGTGCTTGGCCAGCGACTCCAGCGTCTGCCCGTAGAGGGTGGACGTCGCCTTCGACCAAGGCGCAATCGCCCCATCCTTCAGCGACAATGTCTCATCCGGAACGATCAATCCCGGATCGAAGAACATCTGCGTGCCCAACCCGTCGCATTTGGGACAAGCGCCGTGCGGCGAGTTGAACGAAAACAGCCGGGGCTCGATCTCGGCGATCGTAAAGCCCGAAACCGGGCAGGCGAACTTCGACGAGAACAGGATCCGCTCGTGCTCGCCGTCCTTCGTCTTCTTATCGGCGAGTTCGACGACGGCAATCCCATCGGCAAGCTTCAGCGCTGTCTCCAAGCTGTCGGGCAAGCGATTGCCGATGTCCTTATTCACGGCAAGCCGGTCCACCACGATATCGATGTCGTGCTTTAGCTTCTTGTCGAGTGTCGGCACCTTGTCGATTTCATAGAACGTGCCGTCGACCTTCACGCGCTGGAACCCGCGCTTCTGAAGCTCCTGAAGGTCCTTCTTGTACTCGCCCTTCCGTCCACGAACGATCGGCGCGAGCAAATAGAGCCGCGTCCCATCCGGCAGCGCCATGACGCGGTCTGCCATCTGGCTCACCGTCTGGCTCTCGATCGGCAAACCGGTTGCGGGCGAGTAGGGGACGCCGACGCGCGCAAACAGCAGACGCAAATAATCGTAGATCTCGGTGACCGTGCCGACCGTCGAACGCGGGTTGCGCGAGGTCGTCTTTTGCTCGATCGAAATTGCAGGCGACAAGCCCTCGATATGATCGACGTCGGGCTTCTGCATCAGTTCCAAGAACTGACGCGCATAGGCCGACAGGCTTTCGACGTAACGCCGTTGACCCTCGGCATAGATCGTGTCGAATGCGAGCGACGATTTGCCGGAACCTGAAAGGCCAGTGATCACAACGAGTTGGTCGCGCGGGATCTCCACGTCGACGTTCTTGAGGTTGTGCTCGCGCGCCCCACGTATGGAAATGTTCTTCTGCATGAGCCCCTTAAGTGTACCCGATCGCGCCACGACTCACGCCCTCCACAAGATTCGAGCGCTCATAGCTTGACTTTTGGAACATAACAAGAACAGTATAGTGCCATCGCCGTGGCGGGCCATTCAATCCGGTGGTTAATGTCCGCGGTCAAGCGCGAAACGAGAGAGGTAGTAGAGAGATGGCTGGCGTCAACACAGTGATCTTGGTTGGAAATCTGGGTGCGGATCCGGAGGTGCGCCAGCTGCCCTCGGGTGAGCCGGTGGTGAACCTGCGCGTCGCGACGTCGGAAAGCTGGCGCGACAAAAGCTCGGGCGAACGCAAGGAAAAGACCGAGTGGCACCGCGTGGTGATCTTCAACGAGAACCTGGCGAAGGTCGCGGAGAAGTACCTGCACAAAGGCTCGAAGGTTTATCTCGAGGGCCAGCTGCAAACCCGCAAATGGACGAACAAGGACGGGCAGGAGCAGTACTCGACCGAAGTCGTGCTGCAACGCTTCCGTGGCGAACTCGTCATGCTCGACGGCCGCGGCGCTGATGGACCGGCCTTGGAAGGCGCGTCCGCCGGCGGTGGCGGTCGCAAGGCCATGGCAGGCGGCCGCGGCGAAGCACGCGACTTCTCGGCCGATCCGGACGACGAAATCCCGTTTTGATCTCGATTTAGGAAAACCGTGCGTCGCGACGTTGCGCCTCTGGCGTGACGACGCGACGTAACGCCTGCGCGCCATGGCCGTCTACATCGCACTCCTACGCGCCGTGAACGTTGGCGGCACCGGCAAGCTTCCGATGGTGGAGCTGAAGGCGATGTGCGAGGCCGCAGGCTTCAAGAACGCGCGCACCTACATCGCCAGCGGCAACGTTGTGTTCGAAAGCGGCGCAACGGAAGCGAAGGTCAAGTCGCTTCTCGAGGCGAAGCTCAACAAATACGCCGGAAAGCCGATCGGCGTCGTCGTTCGTACGCCGCGCGAGTTGGCGGCCGTGCTGAAGGCGAACCCATTTCCCAAGGCCGCGCCCAACCGGACCGTCGCCATTTTTCTCGATGACGCGCCCCCGGCCGATGCCTTGAAACAAGCAACGGGCCGCGCAGACGAAGAAATGAAGCTGGGCGCCCGCGAAATCTACGTGCGCTACAGCGACGGCATGGCACACTCGAAGCTGAAAATTCCAGCAGCAAAAGCCGGCACGGTACGCAACTTCAACACGATCGCCGCGCTGGTGAAACTCGCTGGCCCGGTTTGAAACGCCCCCAGCCCACGGGAGACATCGATGTTGCGTAGACTGATCACGGGACTTTTTGTCGTCACGCTGCTTGGAGCTCTGGTGCTCGCAGGCATGATTGCGTTCGGAGGACCGGTGCCGCCGCCGGTGAATGCAGGCCTCGCAAAGCGGGACGCAGACATTGCGGCCCGCCTCGCCGACCAACCGGCAAGTGAGTCCTTCAAGGCGCGCGACGGTGCGGCGCTGTCGTTCCGCCGCTATCCCGGCGCTGCGGGCGGCGGGGTCGCGGTTCTCGTGCATGGCTCTTCAGGATCGAATGCGGCGGTACACACCTTGGCGAAGGCGTTTTCCGTCGCGGGCGTCACGGTGCTCGCAATCGACGTGCGTGGCCACGGCGCAAGCGGACCGCACGGCGACATCGCCTATGAGGGCCAACTCGACGATGACATGTCCGATCTGGCGAAAGTGGTGGCGCAACAATTTCCGAAAGAGCGGCGGTTGCTCGTCGGCCATTCTTCGGGCGGTGGTTTCGTATTGCGGATCGCCGGCAGTCCGCGCGGCTGCACGTTCGACGGCTATTTAGCGCTGTCCCCCTATCTCAACTACGCCTCGCCGTCGAACCGGCCGGATGCCGGTTGGGCCGCTGCCGGCGTGCCACGTATGATCGCGCTCTCGATCGTCGACCGCATTGGCATTACGGCGTTCGACAATCTGCCCGTTGTGGCGTTTGCATTAGAAGCGAATGCACCGAACCGGACAGCGACCTATTCATGGCGCTTGCAACGCAACTTCGGCCTGGACCTTGTGCGCTGGCAGGACGAGATCAAATCGATCGACCGCCCAACGCGGGTGATGATCGGCGCATCGGACGAGCTGTTTGATGCCGGCATGTACGCGCAGATCTTCGCGGGGCTTCAGCCGCTGATCAAAGTCAGCGTCGTGCCAACCACTGATCACATGGGGATCGTTCTCGACGAAAGCGCTATCGCAGAGGTCACTGCGACGGCGCGCCAAATGCTGCAGGAACCCGCGCCGCCAGTCTGCCTTGCAGATTAGCCTACCCACTCGCCCTCAGGCAGACGCCAATAGCTGCCGCCTTTGCGCGCGAGCATCTTATGGCCGACCATTTCACGCCGGAAGGTTTCGCGGTCGTGATGGCGTCGTTCGATCGTCGCGTTGACCTCGGCCTCGCTGTAGGTGCGCCCTTCCTCGAAGTGGCGCGCGAGCCAGGCAAGGATCGGCCTCCGCTTTTTCGGCGTTGACGGAAACGCCTTCAAGCGCCCCTCGGGCGTCAGATAATTCAGCACCGCCTTGTCCTGGGAAGCACCAGCAACGGCCAATTCCGCGAGCTTTTCCTTCATCAGCATCGTCTTCGCGCGCAACGCCAGCGTCTTTGTTTCCAGCGCGTACCAATGCGTGTTCCCGTCCTGGCGCAAGCTCACAAGCCCAGCCTCCTTCAACATTGCCAAATGATGCGAGACGGTGGGCTCTTTCAGCGCCACCAATGACGCGAGCTCCTGCACGCTCCGCTCGCGCTCGGTCAGCAGCCCCACCAGTTTGAGCCGGCTCTCGTGCGCGAGTGCTTTGAAGAACATCAGAAGGTCGGATGAGGGCAGGGTATCGATCATATCTAATTCCATCGGCATCTAATTAGACAATCGTCGAAATAGATCGCTGTGTCAAGGAAGGCGCCGTTTCCAGGGCAAACCCTAGCTTGACCCAGCGCAAGGACACCGCCGCCGCCGGCTGAGAAACTGCGATTGTCAGAAGGAGACGAACATGCGCGGTTTCGATCGTTGGACTTGGGCTTGGGCCATCGGCTGCATTGCCTTTGCCGTCCACATCGTCGAAGAGATCGCCTACGGCTCGTTTGGTGTGTACGCGGACTTCAATGTGTTCGTGAGCACCGTTTTCCCCTGGCTCCAACTACCGCAATATAATTACGGCGTTTGGCTGACGAATTTGATCGGCGCCGCGATCGTTCTCGCCGCGCTCACGTGGCTTGTTCACGTGAAGAGGGGGCCGATGCGGCTTGCCTCTTATGTTTTCGCGTTGTTTCTGACTTTGAACGGCATGGGTCACCTTTACGCCGCACTCACCATGAGCACGTACTTTCCCGGTGCCATGACGGCGGCAGCGCTTGTCGCCGCAGGCCTGTTCCTGTTCGTCTCGGTCCCCGACGGGAACACTTCGAAAGCCACCACACATTGACATATCGAAATATATCGATATATTGAGATGTATGAATGAGCCCGACCGCGTTTTCAAAGCTCTAAGCGATCCCGTCCGGATCAAGATTCTCCAGTTCCTGCGCAAGCCGGAGGCTGCTTGTTGCGCGCAAGACGGGGTCGTCTGCGCTTGCGACGTGGAGAGCTTGTTGGGTGTGTCTCAAGCGACCGTGAGCCACCACATGAAACTGCTCGTCGGCGCGGGCCTGGTACGCGCGCAAAAGCAGGGACGGTGGATGCTTTACCAACTCGACGCTGAGGCGTTTAGCGACGCAATGGGCTGGCTCGCACCCTTCGCGCGAGCCAAGACCGTCAAACAACGTGTCAACGCATGACGATCCTCGCTCCGGAACGCGATCGTGGCGCCGCGCCGGCGTGCTGCCCGCACTACGCGGCCGATCTTGCAACCAAGCGCGCGAACGTCGAGGTCGCGATCTCGGCGCTCGACGCGTGGCGCATGGATGAAGTCATCGCCGCGATCCATAAGGTGGCCGCGACGCCGCTCTATCAACAAGCCACGCTCGGCGCCGCCCCGCCAATCGCGCGCGACGCGGCTCAACGTGTGGAGGGCTTGTTCACCGGCTTCGATTTCCACCTGACGGCCGAAGGCCCGCGGCTAATTGAGATCAACACCAATGCAGGTGGCGCCTTCTACGGTGCATTGATCGATCAGATGGGTTGGAACGAAGGCGACGCCGAGGCCCAACCGCTCGGCGCGTGGGCCCGTGTCTTCGTGCAGCAATTTCGCGCCGAGTGGGCGGCAGCTGGAAAGGGCAGATTGCAAACGGTCGCCATCGTCGACGAGAACCCGCAAGAACAGTTTCTGAAGCTCGAATTCGAACTCGCAGCCCGAATGCTGCGCGATGCAGGCATAGCAGCGGTCATCGCCGATCCGCGTGAACTCGCATTCCGCGACAACCGCCTATGGCACAACTCCACGCCGGTCGACTTCATATACAACCGCTTGACCAGCTTCGCGCTCGACCGCGCACAGGACAGGGCGATCCACGACGCACTGCTCGCGGGCTCGGTTGTCGTTTCGCCCGATCCGCGCACGCACGCGCTCTTTGCTTGCAAGCGCAATCTGGCGTTACTCGGCGACGACGCATTTCTGCGAGACGTCGGCGTCGATGAGGCGACCCGCCAAGCGCTTGTCGAAACCGTCCCGCGTACTGTCGTGCTGACGCCGTCGAACGCGGCCGACCTGTGGGCGAAGCGTGCGCATCTCTATTTCAAGCCGATGAACGGCTTCGGTTCGCGCGCCGTGTACGACGGCGCGAAGCTCACGGCCGGAACATGGGCC
Organism: Micropepsaceae bacterium; assembly: GCA_044220975.1. Classification (GTDB taxonomy): domain Bacteria; phylum Pseudomonadota; class Alphaproteobacteria; order Micropepsales; family Micropepsaceae; genus SZUA-430. The sequence goes on from JBGAPZ010000038.1 coordinate 21,832, forward strand.
GAAGTCGCAGCACGCGCAGACTATGTCGCTCAAGACCGTGTTGACGCACGCCGCATCGACGTTCCGGGCTACGAATCCATGCGCTTCGATGTCCGCACCTTCGCCTATGGGGCTGCGCCGTTCATGCGTTTGGCGAGGGTCTACCGGGGCCAGACGACCAACTTTCGCACCCCCGGTGGCGGCTTCGCACCGGTCAGAATTTGCACTTGATTTTGGGGCCCTTCGAGACCCCGTTGCCGCACCCCGAAAAACCGCAGAGTTCTGCGCCGATTTAGCGGGGAAAACTGCTCGAAATTCCCTAGGTTTTCGTGGACCGAACCGCTATGGTCCGGCCGCGTTCCAACCATACCGAAAAACCACCCTTGTCCGGCTCCAAAAACGACAAGCCGGCGGCCGGTTCATCCGGCACGCCAGGCGGCGAGATTCACCCGATCTCGATCGAAGATGAGATGAAGCGTTCGTATCTCGATTACGCGATGAGCGTGATCGTGAGCCGCGCGTTGCCCGATGCCCGCGACGGCTTAAAGCCCGTGCATCGGCGCATCCTCTACTCGATGCATGAGGCGGGCTATACGCACAACAAGCCCTACCGCAAATCGGCGCGCGTCGTCGGCGACGTGATCGGTAAGTACCATCCGCATGGCGACCAATCGGTCTACGACGCGCTGGTGCGTATGGCGCAAGAATTTTCCATGCGCGTGCCGTTGGTCGATGGCCAAGGCAATTTCGGATCCGTCGACGGCGACCCAGCGGCCGCCATGCGTTACACCGAAGTGCGCATGACGAAGGCGGCCGAAGCGCTGCTCGAAGACATCGATCTCGACACCGTCGACTTCCAACCGAACTACGACAGCCAGGATCACGAGCCCGTCGTCATCCCGGCGCGCTTCCCGAACCTGCTCGTCAACGGTTCATCCGGCATCGCCGTCGGCATGGCGACGAACATCCCGCCGCACAATCTGGGCGAAGTCATCGACGCGTGCTTGGCCTACATCGCCGATCCCGACATCGCGGTTGAGCAACTGGTCGACATCGTACCGGGTCCCGATTTTCCGACCAGCGGCATCATCATGGGCCGCAACGCTGCCCGTCTGGCCCTCGTGCGCGGACGCGGTGGCGTGGTCGTGCGCGCCCGCACGCATATCGAAGAGATCCGCAAGGACCGCGAAGCGATCATCGTCACCGAACTGCCGTTCCAGGTGAACAAGGCGATGCTGATCGAACGCCTGGCCGAACTCGTCGCGGATAAGCGCGTCGAAGGCATCTCGGACGCGCGCGACGAGTCCGACCGTCACGGCATGCGCGTCGTGATCGAGTTGAAGCGCGACGCGATGGCGGATGTCGTGCTCAATCAGCTCTGGCGCTTCACGTCGATGCAGACCTCGTTCGGCGTCAACATGCTGGCGCTCGATGGCGGCCGTCCGGTGGTGATGAACCTAAAGGACATGATCCGCGCCTTCGTGAATTTCCGCGAAGAAGTGGTCGCCCGCCGCACCAGGAAGCTGCTGAACGACGCTCGCGACAAAGCCCATGTGTTGGTGGGCCTGGCGATCGCGGTTGCCAATATCGACGAATTCATTCGTATCATCGCTCGAGCCGACGCTTCCACGGCGTACGCGATTGACGGACAACTACGGCCGGCGTTGGACGTGGCACCGCTTGTTGCCCTGGTCGACGACCCGCGCCACGCGATGCAAGCCGACGGCACGCTGAAGCTCTCCGACGAGCGACGCGCGATCCTCAGCTGCTGCCGGCCATGCTGCTCTACGGCCGCGACGAGAATCCCGGCGACGAACTGAAGAGGTCTGGGCAAATCGATCGAGGACTACCTCCGAAATTCTGCGTTCGCGCGAACGCATGATGAGCGTCGTGCGCGAAGAGCATGGCCTGGCATCGACCTTCGCCGACATGGACATCAAGCCGAGATCATGGACGTCGACTTCGGTCGAGGCGAACCTGATCAGCGCGAGAACGCCGATGACGGTGACGCACCAGGGTTGCCATTGAGCGCGTACCGTTGGGCATATCGCCGACGCAGGGCATGGCCATGATCGCGCCGCCATGGCGTAGAAGGACGAAGATTGGGTGACCGGCGACGATGCAGCAGGCGCATCAACCGCTGTTGTTCTTTCTCCTCGGCCGGCATGCCGTGCTGGGGCGGCGCCTTTTTCACTCGCCACGCCGCAGGAAAAGGCCGGCGCTGATCAATCTCCGTTGAAGGAAGGCCGATCTGTCGCGCGTGTCTTGCGTGATTGCCGAGGCGAACTGGTGGGACAAGTTCGGTGATGTTCGCGACAAGGTCGGCCGACATCCGTCGCAACGCTTTGGCGACTTCACCGAATGTGAAGGCGACAAGCAGACCGGCGATGAAAATCCGGGCCGGGCGACGCGATCATCGGCGTCTCGATCTCGGCCAAGAACGACGACGACGCCATCTCCGCACGATGGTAAGTGCATCCGCTTCTCGACCGAAGACGTGCGCGTCTTCAAGGGCCTGACTCGACGGGCGTGCACGGCATGGTGGCCGAAGGCGACGAGGTGAATCTCGATGGCGATCCTGCGCCACGTCGAAACGACCGTCGACGAAGCCCGCGCGCTTACCTCGAAGCAATCTCTGCCGCCATGCGCCGCGCCGCCGGTGAGCGAGGCAGCCGATGTTCCAAGTGGAGGGGCAGGAGCGTGGACCCCCTTGGCCGCGCTGTCAACACCATGAACGCTACGCGGAAGCTCGGCGCCAGGAACAAGGTATCGCCACCGGTTTCCAGGATAAGCGGCAGAGCCGCTCCAGCCTGCTGTGGTAACGTGAACGTCAGGAAACATGAGCAGCTCGGCATCGTCGCTGGCGATGGCCAAGAAGAATTCCCGCATCGCCGATTCTTTCCCGGTCGAAGATACCGATCAACTCATGCTGATCACCGACGGCGGCCAGACAATCCGCCTGCCGGTCGGCCAGATCCGCGTCGCCGGCCGCGCCACCCAGGGCGTGATCCTCTTCCGGCTGGGCGAGGGCGAGCGCGTCGTCTCGGTCGAACGGATCGGCGAGGCCCAGGAGATCGAGGGCGAGGCGGAAGAGCCGTCCGCTTAGTCAATCCTTAACGCTGGTCCTTGGTTGCAACGCAACCAAGGACAGCTAAAGATCGGTAGGCGGCTCACCGCCGCTTGCAGGGGCGCTTCCATGGCCAAACGCATCGGGCTCTATCCCGGAACTTTCGACCCGATCACGAACGGGCATCTCGATATTGTGCGGCGGGCGGTGAAACTGCTCGATCACCTGGTAATCGGCGTCGCCATCAACGAGGCGAAGGGCCCCCTCTTTCCGCTCGATGAGCGCGTCGACATCGTCAAACACGAAGTCGCGCAGATCGCGAAAGATGCCGGCGTGACGATCGCGGTCGAACCGTTCGACATCTTGCTCATGCATTTCGCCGAAAAAATCGGCGCCAGTTTCATCATCCGCGGCCTGCGCGCAGTTTCCGACTTCGAATACGAGTTTCAGATGGTCGGCATGAACATGGCGCTCAATCGCGAGATTGAGATGGTGTTCTTGATGGCCGGCGCGAAACATCAAGCGATCGCCTCACGTCTGGTGAAAGAAATCGCCTCGCTGGGCGGCGATATCTCGCATTTCACCTCGCCCTACGTTGCCGAACGCGTCCGCGAAAAATTCGCCGCGCAAGGCGTGAAATTCATACCCCGGCCCGGCCAGGTCGTGCCGTTGAAGCGCAACAACGGCACAAAGCCGAAGCCGAAATAGCAAGTTGCGCGTCGCCGACTTCGATTTCGACCTCCCCGAGGACCTGATTGCTCTTCGGCCCGCGTCGCCGCGCGACTCTGCGCGACTGCTGATCGTGCGCGAAGGCGAACTTGCGTTCGAGGAAGCAAGCGTGCGCGACCTGCCTTCGTTCGTGAACACGGGCGACATTTGCATTTTCAACGATACGCGCGTCATCCCGGCGCAACTCTTCGGCACGCGCCCCGCGCGTGGCGAGAGTGCCGAAGCCGCAATCGAAGTGACGCTGCACAAGCGCGAAGCCTCCGACCTCTGGGCGGCGTTCGCCAAACCCGGCCGAAAGCTCATCGTCGGTGACACGCTGCGTTTTGGTGATGACCTCGCGGCCGTCGTCGAAGCCAAGCGCGAAGGTGGCGAGATCGCCCTGCGCTTCGACGAATTCGGCGCGGCGCTCGATCAAAAGATCGCCGCGACCGGCGTGACTCCACTGCCGCCCTACATCGCCGGACGGCGCCCCGCCGACGAGCGCGACCAAACCGACTACCACACGATCTACGCCGCGCGCGACGGCGCAGTCGCCGCGCCGACTGCGGGCTTGCATTTCACGCCTGAACTTGTGGCCGCCCTCGACGCGCGCGGCGTGCACCGCGAGACGGTGACGCTGCACGTCGGCGCCGGCACCTTTTTGCCCGTCAAAGCCGATGACACGAAGGACCATGTGATGCACGCGGAGTGGGGCGAAGTTCCCGCCTCAGTGGCCGCCAGCGTCAACACTGCTCGCGCCGCCGGCCGCAATGTGCTTTGCGTCGGGACGACCAGCCTGCGCACGCTCGAGAGCGCAGCCACGGACCGCGTGCACCCGTTTGCCGGTGACACGCGCATCTTCATCACGCCGGGCTACCGCTTCAAAGCAGCCGACATGCTGCTCACGAATTTCCATTTGCCGCGCTCAACCCTGTTCATGCTGGTCAGCGCCTTCTGCGGGTTGGAAACCATGCAGGCGGCCTACGCGCACGCCATTGCCAACCGCTTTCGCTTCTATTCTTACGGCGACGCCTGTCTTCTGATACGCAAACGCAGATGAACGCCTTTTCCTTCACCCTCACCGCCACAGATGGGGTCGCACGCACCGGCGTCATTGCGACAGCGCGCGGAGAGCTCCGCACACCCGCGTTCATGCCGGTCGGCACAGCAGGCACTGTAAAGGCGATGTTGCCCGAAAGCGTCCGCGAAACCGGCGCCGACATCATCCTGGGCAATACATACCACCTGATGCTCCGCCCCGGCGCGGAGCGGGTCGCAAAGCTCGGCGGCCTGCACAAATTGATGAACTGGCCCCGGCCGATCCTCACCGACTCCGGCGGCTTCCAGGTGATGTCGCTCGCCCAACTGCGCAAGATTGACGAGCAAGGCGTCTCGTTCCAATCGCACCTCGACGGCGCGACGCATCATCTGACGCCCGAACGCTCGATGGAAATCCAAGCGCTGCTCGGCTCCGACATTCACATGGTGCTTGACGAATGCACGCCGTTCCCTGCAGGCGAGGCCGAAGCCGAAAGCTCGATGGAATTGTCGATGCGCTGGGCCAAACGCTCGAAAGCGTCCTTCCATGAAGCGCCTGGCCGCGCGCTCTTCGGCATCGTGCAGGGCAGCGTCTACCCGCACTTGCGCGAACGCTCCGCCGCGGCGCTGAAAGAGATCGGGTTTCCCGGCTATGCCGTCGGCGGCCTCGCGGTGGGGGAAGGGCAGGCGCGCATGTTCGATGTGCTCGACTTCACCCTCCCGCACCTTCCGACGGATCGTCCGCGCTACCTCATGGGTGTCGGCAAACCCGACGATATCGTCGGTGCAGTCTTGCGCGGCATCGACATGTTCGACTGCGTGCTACCCACCCGGTCGGGGCGCAACGGACAAGCCTTCACGAAGCGCGGACCTGTAAACCTGCGCAACGCGCGCCACGCCGAAGACCCCCGCCCGCTCGAAGCCGATTGCCGCTGCCAAGCCTGCCGCAGCTACAGCCGCGCCTATCTGCATCATCTCGTGAAGTCGGACGAGATTTTAGCCTCGATGCTCGTCACCTGGCACAACCTCACGCACTACCAAGACCTGACGGCTGGCCTGCGCGACGCCATCCAACAAACAAGGCTCGCCGATCACGCGGCGAGCCTTCTCAAACAATACGCCTCAGGCGATATCGAACCTACGTGACGTCTTTGAACCAGCTGTTGAGCCACGACTTCAGGTTCGTTGCCGCTTGGCTCGGGTTGGTCGAATCCCAATCGCCCTTGTTGTCCAACATCACCTGCGAATACATGCGCGTGCCCGCATCGTACGTGTAGCAATAGACCAGCGTCTGACCCATGTCCGCGCCGTGCGGTGAAGGCTGCGTGGGCTTCGCTTGCGCGGCGTCATTGATCAACGGGAAGTACTTCTCGACTTCCGGCACCGGCACCGTTTTGCCCGAAACCACCATTGCGCCATCGTAGCGAAGCTTCAGATCGGCCTCGGTCAGACGCGTCATGTCGGCCGGGTTCCACTGCGCAGACCCTGCGCCGCCCTTGACGTCGTACTTCCAAATGTTTCCCGAGGCGTCGATCACGAGGCCGCGCCGCTGATAACCCCACGCGTGGTTCACATACTCGCGCCCGCACAACCACGTTTGCTGTGAACCTGTCGTCGTGGGTGTCGGTTTGTTCGCGTCCGCTTCGCAAGCAGCCAGGGTGAGGAGCGACACAGCGGCAAGAAGCGCACGATTCAACATCGAAGTGTTCCTTTCAAACGTCGTCAACAAGTGAGGGCCGATTGTGGCGCAATCTAGCCGACAGACCGCGCGATTCTGACGCTGGGATTCACAAACGCGCGATCGCAGGTGAGCGCCATCACATTTTATCCGTAGTAGCGGGAGCGGAAGCGCTCGACGAATGCAACCAGGTTCTTGCGGCGAAGCGCCTCGTCCTTCACGGGCGACGTGATCGGCACAACGATGATGTTCGCGAGTATCCCATATGCCGTTGCGTCGATTTCGGTGGGCTCGTTACCCAGAAAATAAGGCTTCTCGCCAAGGACATCGGCGAGCGCACCGATATCGCGTTTGCCGATCGCGTGGATCTCGTCGCCGCTATGAATACCCAGCCCATGCCCGCGCAGTTGCCGCCGAATGCTGCGTCGGGCCATAGGTGCAATCGCATATCGCATGGGCACGGGAATGCCGCCCAAGACGGTGTCCCGATACGTTGCCCAATTCTTGTCGTTGATCCAGCGGTCGTAAACCGTCGTCCAATAGAGGTTCTCTTCGATGAGGCGGCGTAGCGCCACCCCGACTCCGCGTTCGGCCGCGCTCAATCCCTTTTCCGGATCTACACCGAATTGCGTGCGCAGATAGTCGATGATGAAACCGGAATCGCCGATCTTCCGGCCTTCATGCTCGATCCACGGCGCCTTGCCCTTCGGTCCGCCGAATGGCGTGGGCGTCGTCACGGCCTTATGCGGGATGCCTGTGATGCGCAGGAACGCATCAAGCTTCAGACAAAATGGGCTGACCGACGGAAGACCCCATGCACCGGGGAGATGATACGCGACGAGCTCGGACATGCGGCCTCGCTAGGTCATGCAGCGCACAGACCTAGCAAGGTGCCCGCAACCAGGCAAATCGGGTTACTTCATCTTCGCGTACGACCCCGGTGCGTCTTCGATGACTTTTAGTTCGCCGTCGCCGGGAACGCGTGCCGCCACCTTCTTGCCGGAAAGCTTCGACAGCCACTTGTCCCAATGCGGCCACCACGAACCCGGCGTTTCGGTCGCGCCCGCGATCCACTCTTCGACCTTCTCGGGGAGCTTGTCGTTCGTCCAGTGCTGATACTTGTTCGCGTCCGGTGGGTTTATCACGCCCGCGATGTGGCCCGAGCCCGCCATCATGAACGTGATCGGTCCCTTGAACAGCTTCGTCGACTTGTAGACCGAGCGGTACGGCGCGATGTGGTCTTCCTTCGACGACTGTAGGTACATCGGAATCTTGACCTTGCCGAGGTCGAGCTTCTCGCCGCCCAACACCATCTTGCCCTTGGCCAGATTGTTCTGCTGGTAGCATTCGCGCAGATAGAACATGTGCATCTGGATCGGCATGCGCGTGGAATCGGCGTTCCAATAGAGCAGGTCGAACCGCATCGGATCGCGGCCCATCAGATAGTTGTTGACCACGAAGCTCCAGATCAAATCGTTGGAGCGCAGCATGTTGAATGTCGTCGCCATCTTGGCGCCATCCAGATAGCCGCCCTGGGCCTTCATCGTCTCTTCCATCGAACGCAACTGTTCGTCGTCGATGAAAACTTGCAGATCGCCCGCTTCCGAGAAGTCCGCCTGCGCCGCAAAGAACGTCGCCGACTTGATGCGGTTGTCGCCCTTGGCCGCCATATAGGCGAGGGTCGCGGAAAGCAGCGTACCGCCGATGCAATAACCGATCGCGTTCACGTCGCGCGATCCGGTCGCAGCTTCGATCGCGTCAAGCGCGTCGAAAATGCCCTCGCGCATGTAGTCTTCGAACGTCTTCTGCGCGAGCTTGGCATCCGGGTTGACCCACGACACGACAAACACCGTGTAGCCCTTCGCCGTCGCCCACTTCACGAACGAATTCTTCTCTCCCAAATCCAGGATGTAATACTTGTTGATCCACGGCGGGAAAATCACCAGCGGCCGCTCGAACTGTTCCTCGGTCGTCGGCATGTACTGGATCAGCTGCATCAGGTCGTTCTGATAAACGACCTTGGCCGGCGTCAGCGCCAAGTTCCGGCCGACTTCGAAGAAGTCCATGTCCGTCTGACGGATCGCAAGCTGGCCTTTGCCGCGCTCGAGGTCCTTCAACATGTTGTTCAAACCCTTCACCAGGTTCTCGCCGTTCGACTTGAACGTCTCGCGCAGCACCTCAGGATTCGTGAACACGAAGTTCGTCGGCGACAGAGCGTCGGCGAATTGCTTCGTGTAGAAATCGATCTTCTTGCGCGTCTTGGGGTCGAGGCCCTGCACCTCGCCCATCGACTGCTGCAGCCAGCGCGCGGAGAGCAGATACGACTGCTTGATGAAGTCGAAGATCTGGTTCTCCGACCAATCCTTGTCCTTAAAGCGTTTGTCGCCAGGCGACGGCTCGATGACCGGCTGCACATCCTCGCCCAGCATGCGCCGCGCCGCGTGATGCCAAAGGTTCAAGTAGTCCTGCCAGAGCTTGAAGTTCGCCTCGACGAAGTGACCCGGATTGCGAACCGCATGGCTCAAGAAATCGACGAAGGTCTGCCCAGGTTGAGCGGGTCGCGCGAACCGCCGCCTTCCGACCCGTTCCCGTTCTTCATCTGCGCCTTCATGAAGTCGCTGACCAGTCGCTGGCTCTGCGCCGCGACCTTGACCATGTTGCGGGAGAATTCCGCCGGGTCGTTCACGCGGTATTCGTTGGCGCTCTTTTCTGTTTTTTGTGGTTCGGCCATGTCGGTTCCTAAGGAGGGCTTGGCCCCTGCGGGTCTGATGACTGCTGCTTTGCAGCAATTCATGCCCGGAGGCCTTGGCTGCGGCAAGTGTCACAGGTGGCGTGGTGACGGTGTATCTGGCAAAGTTAAAGGTAGCGTTTCCGACCCGGTTTGCGGCAAAATCAGCCACTATCCGTGCGCGGGGGCCTCGGATATATCCCATCGTCTTAAGACGGAGTTTCGCCCTGATGTCCCGCTTGGTTCTGCGCGTTTTGCCAGTTGTCGCCGTGGCCGCCCTTTTGGCCGCTTGTTCCTCTATGCCGGAATGGACGAAGCCCTCCAGCTGGTACGATGGCGTTACGGAAAAGAAGGGTCCGGTCGAACAAAAGGCCGAAGCCAAGCCCGCGGAAACGAAGGAAGTGACGCAAACCGCGGCCCCGGCTGAGGGTGCGCTGGCGCCGGTCGTCGATCCGTTGGACCCGGAAAGCGACAAGAAAAAGTCGGTGGCATTGAAGGCGCCGACCACCCCGACGGAGTTCCCGAATCTCTCGACGCAGCCCGCGCCCCGCCAGGCCGCGTCGACCGAGGCGCAACAGCGTGAGATTCGCGACAGCCTGGTTGCCGACCGCGACAACGCGCAGCACTCGGCCGATGAGCTCCGCGGTGGCACGACGCCGGCGGCAGCTCCGCCAGCGCCCGCTTCCGCGACCCCGGCTGCGACGGACAAGCCAAAGGACGAATAGTCAGGGCCCGAATCGGCGCTAGACTGACGGAACGCCGCGCCTGGACCGCGGCGATGGAGCCATGTCCGTGAATACCGACTTCCACCGCATTAAGCGCCTGCCGCCCTACGTGTTCGAGGAAGTGAACCGTCTGAAGGCCAAGGCACGCGCGGCCGGTGACGACATCATCGACTTCGGCATGGGCAACCCCGACATGCCCACGCCGAAGCACATCATCGACAAGCTGGTCGAGACAACGAGTGATCCGCGCGCAAACCGTTATTCGGCCTCGCGCGGCATCCCGGGTTTGCGCAAAGCGATGGCTGCGTATTACGGCCGCCGCTTCGGCGTGAAGCTCGACCCCGATCGCGAAGTGATTGCGACACTGGGATCGAAGGAAGGTTTCGCGAACCTCGCGCAAGCGATGACGGAGCCCGGCGATACGATACTGGTGCCCAACCCGGCGTACCCTATTCACGCATTCGGCTTCATCCTCGCGGGAGCTTCGATCCGCCACGTTGAAGCGTCGAGCCCCGAGCAATTCCTGCGCGGCCTCGAACGCGCCGTGCGCCATGCGGTGCCGCCCCCAACCGCAGTCGTGGTGAGCTACCCGTCGAACCCGACGGCGCAAGTTGTCGGCCTCGACTTCTACAAAGACGTCGTTGCGTTCGCGAAATCCAAGGGCCTCTGGGTCCTCTCCGATCTCGCCTACGCCGAGATCTATTTCGGCGACCATGCCCCGCCGTCGATGCTGCAGGTGCCGGGCGCGAAAGACATCGTCGTCGAATTCAACTCGCTCTCGAAGACATACGCGATGCCCGGTTGGCGCATGGGTTTCGCGGCGGGCAACGAGAAGCTGATCCACGCGCTCGGCCGCATCAAATCCTACCTCGACTATGGCGCTTTCACGCCCATCCAAGTGGCAGCCGCCGCCGCGCTGAACGGTCCGCAAGACTGCGTCGACGAAATGCGCGCGATCTACAAAGGCCGCCGCGACGCGTTGGTCGAAAGCTTTGCGCGCGCCGGCTGGGTCGTGCCGTCGCCTGAGGCCTCCATGTTCGCGTGGGTCCCGATCCCGGAGGCGTTTCGCCATCTGGGCTCGTTGCAATTCTCGAAGCTGTTGTTGGAGCACGCGAAGGTCGCGGTCGCCCCCGGCATCGGCTTCGGCGAATACGGCGACGGCCATGTCCGCATCGCACTCGTCGAAAACGAACAGCGCATCCGCCAAGCCGCGCGCAACGTGCGCAAGTTCTTGGGCCAAGGCCCCGCGATCGTCGAGGCGCGCAGCACCCGCGACGCGGCGCAATGACGGCGCTTCGTGTTGGCATTGCGGGCTTAGGCACCGTCGGTGCCGCCGTCGCCCGCATTATTGTGGAACAAGGGACAGCGCTCGGACCCCGAAGCGGTCGCAGGCTCGAACTCGCAGCCATCAGCGCGCGCGACAAACGCAAAGACCGCGGTGTGCCGCTGGGCAACGCCGAGTGGTTCGACGATCCGGTGAAACTCGCGCAATCCGCTCCGATCGACGTGTTCGTCGAACTCATCGGCGGGGAGGGTGGCGCTGCAAAGGCCTCCGTGGAAGCGGCGCTGGCGCGCGGCATTCCTGTGGTGACAGCGAACAAGGCGCTGCTCGCGCATCACGGCGCCGCGCTTGCGAAGACCGCCGAGGGCAAGAACCTCGCACTGAACTACGAAGCAGCCGTCGCAGGCGGCATCCCGATCATCAAAGCATTGCGTGAAGGTCTAGGTGCGAACCAGATCGAGCGCGTCTACGGCATCTTGAACGGCACCTGCAACTACATCTTGACGACGATGGAAGCGAGCGGCCGCACCTTCGCCGATGTGCTCGCCGAGGCGCAGAGACTGGGCTATGCCGAAGCCGACCCGACGTTCGACATTGGCGGCATGGACACCGCGCACAAGCTTTGCCTGTTGGCGGCGGTGGCGTTCGGTAATGCGCCTGCGCTCGACGGCATCCACGTCGAAGGCATTGAGCGGGTGAGCATCGCGGACATCACGTTCGCCCACGAGTTCGGTTACCGCATCAAGCTGCTGGGCCTTGCTACGCGCACGGCCGCCGGGATCGAACAACGCGTTCACCCCGCAATGGTCCCGCTCGGCACGCCACTTGCCGATGTCGATGGCGTGTTCAACGCGGTCGTCGCTGAAGGCAACCTCGTCGGCAAGTCCGTCTATGAAGGCCGTGGCGCAGGCGCCGGCCCGACATCGTCGGCGGTCATGGCCGATCTCCTCGACATCGCGCGCGGCGTTCGCATGCCCACCTTCGGCGCACCCGCCTCGACGCTGAAACGCCCGGTCATCGTGCCGGTAAGCGAACACATCGGACCGTGCTATCTCCGCTTCACCGTGATCGACCGCCCCGGCGTCATTGCCGTGCTGTCGCGCTGCCTCGCCGATCAAGCCGTTTCGATCGAAAGCATGCTGCAGCGCAGCCGTGCGCCGGGCGAAGCGGTGCCCGTGGTCATGATCACGCACGAGGCGCGCGAAGCGTCGATGACGAAGGCTCTACAATCCATCGTGGCCGCAGGCGTCGTGGCCGAACAACCGGTTATGATAAGAATGGAAAAGTTCTGAGGGGAAATATGAAAGACGTCCAACAAGACGCCACTGGCCTAGAGCGCATTCTGACGCTCGAACTCGCGCGCGTCACCGAAGCCGCCGCAATCGCTGCCTACGAACAAGTCGGCCGCGGCAACGAACACGACGCCGACCGCGCCGCCGTGGATGGAATGCGAACGGCGCTCAATCTCTGCAACATCGACGGCACCGTCGTCATCGGCGAAGGCGAACGCGACGAAGCGCCGATGCTCTTCATCGGCGAGAAAGTGGGTACCGGCAAGGGCCCGAAGGTCGACATCGCCCTCGACCCTCTCGAAGGCACGACGTTGACCGCCAAGGCCATGGCGAACGCACTCGCCGTTGTCGCGATCGCCGAAGGTGGCAGCCTCCTTCACGCGCCCGACACCTACATGGACAAGATCGCGATCGGCGGCGGCTACCCCGAAGGCGTCGTCGATCTCGACGCCGACCCGCGCGACAACATCAAGGCACTCGCAAAGGCCAAGGGCGTTCCCGTCCGCGAGATCACAGCCTGCATCTTGGATCGCCCACGTCACGCCGATCTGATCGCCAAGGTGCGCGAAGTCGGCGCCTCGATCCACCTGATCTCCGACGGCGACATCGCGGGTGTCATCCACTGCAGCGACCCCGACACCGGCATCGATATCTACATCGGCCAGGGCGGTGCGCCCGAAGGCGTGCTTGCGGCGGCGGCGCTCCGCTGCGTCGGCGGCCAGATCCAAACCCGCCTCGTCTTCCGCAACGACGACGAGCGCGGCCGCGCCGCCCGCATCGGCATCACGAATTTGAAGCGCAAGTACAACACCTTGGACCTCGCCTCCGGCGACGTGATGTTCGCCGCCACCGGCGTAACCGACGGTTCGATGCTCGAAGGCATCCACAAACGCGGCAACTTCATGACCAGCGAAACGATCGTGATGCGCTCCAAAACGCGGACCGTCCGCTGGATCAAAGCGCGCCACTTGATCAAGGGCCAATAGGCACCTCGAATTCATGCGCCTGACCGAAGTAAAGCTCCCGCTCGGTCATACCGATGAGGATTTGCGCGCCGCCGTGCTCAAGCGGATCGGCGGACGCGCGGACGATGTGTTGGAACTTTCCGTGTTCCGTCGCGCCGTCGATGCACGCAAGCCCAAGGCAATTGTCTTCATCTATACGATCGACGTGACGGTGAAGAACGAAGCCGCCGTCATGGCGCGACTGCGCGGCGACCGTCACGTCGCAGCGTCGCCCGACATGGACTACAAAATCGTCCGCGCCCCTACGCCGCCGGCGAAGCGTCCGGTGGTGATCGGCGCGGGTCCGTGCGGGATTTTCGCGGGGCTGATCCTTGCCGAGATGGGGCTGCGTCCGATAATCCTGGAGCGCGGCAAGATCGTGCGCGAGCGTACGAAGGATACGTTCGGCTTCTGGCGCAAGCGCTTGCTCAATCCAGAATCGAACGCGCAGTTCGGCGAGGGTGGGGCGGGTACGTTTTCCGACGGCAAGCTCTACAGCCAGGTCAAAGATCCACGTTTCCTCGGGCGCAAAGTGCTCCGCGAATTCGTAGAGGGCGGCGCGCCACCGGAAATTCTCTACGTGTCGAAGCCGCACATTGGCACGTTTCGCCTTGTCACCGTGGTCGAGTATATGCGGGCGAAGATCGAGGCCCTAGGCGGCGAGTTTCGGTTTCAAACGCGCGTCGAGCGCCTTCTTGTCGACAAATCGCCCACGGGCGAGCGGAGGGTTGCGGGGCTCGCGCTCGCAGACGGATCGACGCTCGAGGCCGAACACGTCGTCCTGGCCGTCGGCCACAGCGCGCGCGACACGTTTCAGATGCTGTTCGACGAAGGCGTCTACGTCGAGGCCAAACCGTTCTCGATCGGCTTTCGTATCGAGCATCCGCAATCGCTGATCGATCGCGCACGTTTGGGGCCGAACGCCGGAAACAAGCTGCTCGGCGCGGCCGACTACAAGATCGTGCACCACGCCACGAACGGACGCTCGGTTTACAGCTTTTGCATGTGCCCGGGCGGCACCGTCGTCGCGACCGCGTCCGAGCCCGGTCGCGTCGTCACGAACGGCATGAGCCAGTATTCTCGAAACGAGCGCAACGCGAACGCTGGCATCGTGGTCGGCATCACGCCTGAGGACTACCCCGGTCACCCGCTCGCCGGCATCGCGTTCCAGCGCCACTGGGAGGAGCGCGCGTTCGAAGCAGGCGGCCGCGACTACACGGCGCCGGGTCAGCGCGTCGGCGACTTCATCGCTGCGCGCGCATCGACAGAACTCGGCGACGTGGTCCCATCCTACAAACCATCCGTCCGCCCGACCGACCTTTCGACCTGCCTGCCGGACTACGCGATCGAAGCCATCCGCGAAGCACTGCCCGCATTCGAAAAGCAGGTCAAAGGCTTCGCGATGGACGACGCGGTACTCACCGGCGTCGAAACACGAACGTCGTCGCCAATTTCGATCAAGCGCGGCGAAGACTTCCAAAGCCTCAACACGCGCGGCCTCTACCCCGCAGGCGAAGGCGCAGGCTACGCCGGCGGCATCCTCTCGGCTGCAATCGACGGGATAAAGGTCGCGGAAGCCGTGGCACGCTCCGTGACAACGGCGTGACCCGTCGCCGGAAGCGGTGGGCTACCCCGCCACAATCGCGCGCGATTGTGCTACACTGACAGTGTAAAGTGGGGATACGTAAACTGTCCCCGGTTGTTAAGGTGGAGACTCACAAGTCGTGCACGGAAGGCAAGTCAGCCTGTTCTTGACGAAAAGCGACTTAGCGGACTTCGAACTTTCTTTGTTGGCCGCACGCCCCGAGACAGTCATCCTTAAGCATCATTCTCTGTCGTCGCGGCCGGAGTTGTTGACCACTTTTTCTGCGCTGGAATATGGCAAGGAAGTTCTCAGAGTTCTGCTCGCCCGGGCGCAAGACCTCGAGACAATTCACTACAAGCCCATTCGAGGGCGCGATGAGTTTTATTGCAGTCCGCTCGAAAACCTCATCGTTGAATTCGACAGGCCTTTCGTCACCAGCGAATTCATTCGCGCCGGACGGCTTTACTTTGTTCCGTCCGACATCGACGAGTTTGGCCACAAGGTGATGAGGTCGGCCGAGTTTATTGGGTGGGCAGATACGTTGATCAGAATCGCAAGGCGAAGACTTAGCAAGGTTGCGGACCTGGGCTACGCAGGCCCGGACGCTTTGAAAATGCAGGCACTGGGTGTGGCGTTGAAATACGCATAGCTCAAAGATTACGGGGACACGTGGCAGATTCACCGCGTTATCAAGCGGCGGTCCGCCGCCGTATCGCCTTTGCGGGCGGCAGTAGTAGCTCCGCCGGCACACGGAACCGCGCCCGCAACCGCTGCACCATCGCCATGCTGAGCCCCTTCTTGCCTTGTAGCACCTCGCTCACGCGGCTTGGCGTGCCGAGAAGTGGTACGAGATCGGCGCGCGTCAAGCTGTGCCGATCCATGAGATAGCGCACAATCTCGGCCGCACCCGGCGTACGACGCGGCCATTTGGTTTCCTCGTAGGCAGCGATCAGGCGTGCTTGCGCCTGAAGCCGCGCTATGTCGGCGGCGTTGGCGGAGCGCATCAGTTGCTCAACAAGTTTGCGGGCGCGCAGAAGCTCCGCATCGCTGTCGATCACAATCAAAGTCGCATCCATTACACCGTCTCCGGATCCCGCTGGCATTTGTTCATGTTTTGTGCTATAAGCGCCCTGCGTGACAAACACAAATGGCCCAGTGATACGGAACGTCGACCCGGTGCGCCGGACGTGGCGGCGAAACCCCAGATTTTGCAGCGCAGAGGCGCGTTTTCTTCGCCCAACCTCCGGGTACATGGGGTTGTTCGGTCG
>JBGAPZ010000039.1:0-36516 GCA_044220975.1 Micropepsaceae bacterium
GCGCAGGGTCCGGTGGAAGCGTGATCGTTCTGCCCCTCCCCTTCGGGATGAGGCGCCACCGCCTTAGACTTGTCGTGCGTAAGCCGGCGACATCGCGCGCGAACAAACGCACAGCCGGAAGGAACGCGCCGGACCATTCGACGCGATCATCATAAAGCACGGTCTTCGATCGCGCCAATGCGTAGGCGAGGACGAACAACGCAAGCGCGATGGCAAGGAAAACGGTATCGACCTGCCAGCCATCCGGCCGGAGTGGGAATTTCCAACGTACGTAGGCGACAAGACTCACGCAAACGATGCCAGCTAGAATCGCACCGCCGTATTCGATCGGTGATCGATGGAATGTTGCTATGCGCCCTCGGGTGGCGTTCATGTGCCGTGGATGTGCGTGTCGCGATGGGTGAGCGGCATTTGGTTCAACAAGCTGGCGTTACGTCGGTTGCTCGTCATACCACAGGTCGCGAGACGGCTTGCGGGTGCTTTACCAATCTCAGCGCGAAGAATGCGCCGGCCCCGGTGAGGGCGAGCGGGAGCCCCACGAACAGTATCATCACAATCAGCGCGTAATCCGGCGGTGGCGTGGGATGCGTGGTTGGCGCTTGGCGCGCGTTGCCTGAGAGGAAGAAACGAGCACGCTCGAGCTCTGCTGCACGACAACGACGGGAAGCGGCAGATGTTGTTTGCGGGACGCTCGCAGCCGATGGCGTGAACGTCAACTACATTTGCGCCGGCGACGCGATGACTATCACGGTGCCCGGACAACGCGCGACGCCGCCGTTCTCTGTGCAGATGCAAAGGACGGGACCCGCACCACCGCCGTCCACACGGTGATGTTGATCAGAGCCCAAATTCTCGCCAAACGCGAACGTTCGGCTGCTCGCGAACACGTGCGTGGCGTAGTTTGAATTCGAAAATTCGTCAGTGACGCGTAAAGTGTAGTGACGCGGCGACATAGTCCCGCCCAAGTCAACGTGGTGTGCCGGACAGTCGTTGCGCCCTGCACCGCCGACAGCCATCGTCTCGACAGTTACACTGGCGAGCAATTACACTGGCGAGCAATCCGATGTTGTCGGCTGTGCCGCGCCCGACTGAGGCGCGCAAGATACATTTGCGTAACGTGTTGGACGGCGAAATGTCTGCGGCCGATACGGAAGCCGATGACGTTTTCGTTTCCGAGCAGACGCCACCCGTGCGCGCGGTTGGGTGGTTTCCATGGCTGCGAGGGCCCAAGACAGAGACTGCAGCGCCTGCCGTCCAATTAGCAGAGCCCCCCGATCCGCGGCCTGAAGTGCGCGGCGAAGACTTGCGAGGCTGGCTGGAACACGCGCTCAACGAACTTACCGGCGGCAGTGCGCAACGCGCGTTTCGTTACTTCGAAGGTCAGGCCGGGCTTGAGGACTTAATCTCCGTCGGGCAGCCGTTAAGAGAGGGGCCGATAGGGCTGAATATTGAGGGGGTGCAAGTAATCAACGACATGCCGCGAAAGGTCGGCCTGCTGAACCTTGGCGGCATTGTGCAACCCGAACTTGAAATCGTGGTTAGAAATTGCGCGGCCGATCGCGTGTCGCTCGCGGAGTCGAAGCTGCGCGATGTCTATGTCAAAGACTTGAGCTGCATCAAGCATCCAGGCGTCATTTTCTATGCGAACAACGCCATCATCAGCGGTCATCTCAGTGTCGTTGGGAGCGACCTGCCGACATCCTTCTCCGCGTTCGAACCCGTGACAACCAATTATCCGCGTAGGCTAGAGAACTGCTTCGTCAGGATAGACGCAACGAACCTCATGTGCGCCGAGTTTACGATCTGGAACGTCGCGCTGAATGGGCCGCATTTTCTGCAGTGGCTTGAGAAAGCCAATTCCGACTCGTTCAAAAGGCTCTACCGGATGTGCGCGTCGGGGCTCTTGCTGCACCGCGCGAAATTGAAACGCGTGTTGGCCTACCATTGTCAGTTTCACGCACCGGTTACGTTGCGCTTTGCGACCGTCGAAGACCAAGTCAAGTTTGAAGCCTGCTACTTCCAGGGTTACAAGCTGCCGCTGAAGTCTTTTGCCAAGCGTGACATTCGCGACGAGTTCGATTCGGACGACTTTCGGCCGCTGAACGGCTTGGTCCTTGACGCTTCTCGAGCAAGGCTCGGCAGAGAGCTTGTCTTCCGCGATATCGACGCGCACTTGCGCAAGGACAAGCCGCTGACGGCGCCGCGTTCCAGCGGGTGGATGAACTGGTCTCACTCCAGTACGAGCACGCTGAACGACGACACGACATTGTGGGCGAAAGCGGGTGGCAAGAGATGGTCTCGCGGAGACGAGCCTCCGATGCGCTTTCGGTTGAATGGCTTTTCCTACGACAACATCGCAGTTGGACACCTGTTGCCTGCGCCCCGCGAGACTCCCGGAATGGTTCAGGCCGATCCAAACGCCGGGCAAGATCCAGAAGGCACGCGTTCATTAACGCCTGCTCCGAAAGAGTCGCCCAAGACAAAACCAGGTGAGCGTGCCGCTGAGCGGATCTCTTGGCTTTACTGTCAGCTGGAGGCCGATCTGTGCGAAGAGTTCATGGCGCAACCGTGGACGCAGGGCGGGCGAGCGTTTCTGACCGCCGGGAATCGAAGCCAAGCCAATCGCTTGTTCCAAGAACGCGAAAGCTTGTGGCATCGCAGTCTTCGCTACCGGCGCAGCGAACGACTTCGCGCGTTCGGCCTGTACGCTTGGCATTTCGCAGTGAGTTCACTGCCGGGCTACGGGTATCGCATGTGGGCGCCATTCGTGGTTGGGATTGCGGTATGGCTCATCGGTTGGGTGGTCTTCGCCGCCGCGTTTTCGGACGGTTTTATGATGCAGAATCCCGACGCGACGAACGAGATGCGCACGGGATCCTCTGCGCGAACGTTTAACCAGCAGGCCCCGTCGCGAGGCGCTGCACCGTTGCAACCGACGGGCCTAACATCTGGCGTCGATCAAGGCCCGATTGCCGATACGCCTTCTGACGGCACGCCGGATGCCACTGAACCTGATCCTCGGGCCGTATACGCAAGCCCATATCCCCTGATGTACAGCCTCGATCTTCTCGTGCCCATTGTCGAGTTCGGACAATCCAACTATTGGATTCCGGGAGAGAACGTGGAGCAGCAAGCGCGAAGCGGCGCGCTGAAGTGGACGGCCGATGAGCGTCAGAGCCATTTGAATAAGCTCTGGATCTGGTACTGGGTGCACATCGCCTTGGGTTGGTATCTGAGTACGGTCATCGTGACGAGTTTGGCGGGGCTGTTCGAACGCGAGCACTGAGCGTCCCGCGGCGGCGGATCTTAGGCCTTCTTTACCAATCTCAGCGCGAAGAATGCGCCGGCGCCTATGACGAAGGCGACGGTGCCGGCGATGAGGGCGATGTCGTAGGTTTTCGTCCAGTCGTGGACTTTGCCGAAGAGGATGAGGCCTGCGGCGCTGGCGAGGGCGCCGGCCATGGCGATGGCGCCGTAGATGGCGCCGTAGTGCTTGGTGCCGAAGTTGCGGCTGACGAAGAAGGCGAGCAGGTCGATCTCGGCACCTTGTTGCATGCCGATGAGCAGGACCGCGAGTGCGGCCAACGCGAAGTTCGGTTCGGGCACGAGGAGCAATGCTGCGCCGAGTGCGGGGACGCCGGTTGCGATCGCCGCAACGTTGGGCGCCTTGAAGCGGTCGAGCGCGAAGCCGGTGGCGATGCGGGCCGTCAAGAGGCCGATCGCGTAGATCGACATGGCAAGGCCCGACTGCGTTTCGCTCAAGCCCTTGTCGGTGATCATGGGCGCGAGTTGGCCCACGACGCCCGAGCCCGGGATGTTCACCGCGACAAGGGCTCCTGCGATCAACCAGAAGGCGGGGCCGCGCAGCGCCTCGCGCAACGTCACCGCCAGATTTTCGGGGACACCGTCGTCGCCCGCCACGTCGTCCGCGGCGCTGACGTGGGCTTCCTTGGCGCTGCCGATCAGCCAGAGCGCGAGCGGGAGGCCTACGAACAGCATCACCACGATCAGCGCGTAGGCGCCGGCGCGCCAGCCGTAGCCCGCAATGATCGCCGCCACGATGGGCGCCACGACGATGGAGGCAAGCGATGTGCCCAGATAGACTGCCGCGAGCGCCGGCACGCAGACGAGCACGACGGTGCGAAAGCCCAAGCGGTCGAGCGTGCGGCCGATGTAGGCGAGCGCCAGCGCTGCGACCAGGAACGAGCCCGCGCCGGCCAGCGCCAGGTCGCCGCGCGTCCAGCCGAACTCCATCGTCACGCGCTTGACGAAGAGGCTTGCCAGCAAAAGGTAAAGCGACACGCCCGTGCCGATGCCCACGCCCGCGCCCAGGACGACGCGCCAGCCGCGGCGCCATTCGGCACGGACGTCCTCGCTCGGCGGATTGGTCATCGAGTGTGTCCCCATGGGCGTGCTATCATTCGACGGATAACAGAGAGGGCGTTCGATGACTATCCGGATTGCGCTGGGTGTGGCCGTGCTCGCGGCGGCGCTCGCCGTTCAGGCTTCGGCATCGCCCGCTTGGAACGGGGCCGGCTGGTACGTCGTCGCCGACACGATCGTGGGGCCGTTCGTGTGGCGCGGGCCTTACGCGTCGAAAGACGAGTGCGAGCCGAACAGGCCTGCGGACGAAGAAGACGCGGACTATGCCTGCGAATATTTGAGCGAACAGCCGAGCTGGGACGAGTGATGCTTTGGATCTTGCTGACGGTTTCCGCCTTGGTGCTGGCGGCAGGCTTCTTTCGCCCGTCGAAAGCATCTTGGCAGAAGTGGGCGACGTGGGGCGCCGCGTTCCTCATGGTCGCCACGTTGGTCGCGCTCGGCATCGAGGCGATGATGCAGACGCCGGTGGAGTGAGGCGTTGACAATCAGATCACAGGAGAAATTTCGATGAGCCGTATGCTTGCGATTCTTGCAATAAGCGCGGCAGTTGTCGTTGCGCCTGCCAAAGCTGAAACAATCTGGCTCGACTGCCGGGCATCCGGCGATGCCGGTGCCGCCGATCTCCAATTGGTCGTCGATGAGAGTGCGCACGCCGTTACCGCGATTTGGAAATTGGGGCGACCCGGATCCCAGCCGTCTGGATCCGACACGGCGGACAATCCAAACATTTCACCCGCAGAGATTTCGGCTGCGTTCTTTCCCTACGGGCCAGGGGCCAGCGAGTATTCGTACATATTACAAGTCAGCCGGCTCGACGGCACATTCCGGTACACACGCAATATGGTCACATCGTTTGGAACGTGCCGCAAGAGCGCGAAACCCAACGCAATTTTCTAGGCTTGGTCAACGATCGAAACCGAGAGCCGGGACGTGTGCGGGCCACGGACGGTTGCGCGCGGAAAGTGCCTTCGTTTCCAGTCTGCGCTAGCTGTTCGACGACGCCACCGCTTGCGCCCGAAGCAAAACCACGTCATGGCGACCGGCACCACCAGGTGTCCCAATTCCTTCAGCCCACGGGACAAATAACCCATCATTTGACGGTCATCTTCGGCGATGAGAATGCGCATGCGCCAACTCAAGATCAGGCTATTTCTAGGAGCGCGTCACGCTTCAAGCCACCGCCACTCGCGAAAGCGGCATCTTCCCGGTTCGTCCATGTCCCGGAAAACTTCCGGTAACCTCGCCACTAGATCACGGCCTCAATAGAGCCGTTCGGCTGATGCGATGTTGGACGTGAAAATGTCCGCCATATCCCAAGCGCTGGCGGTCATTGCGAGGCACGTTCCGTGAAAGTCGGGTTGCGTACAAACGCGCCAAGCGCCTTTTTGCAGCACGATGGAGGCAGGCTTGATCTTGATATTTGCAGCCGCCAAGTCACGGACGCTCTCCCGCACGGCGACCCAATCCCCCCGAAAATTCGATTCGCTGAATAAGGCCAATGCGGAGGTCGATGGTGCGTGACGTTCGCCCCATTCCCTGCGCAGCAGCGGAACGATCTCGGGGCGCAGTGACCGGATCACGCCGGTCATCTTCAGCTCCCGAAATGATGGCGCGTGACCGGATATCCAGGCGCAGTTCCCTGTAAAGGACTCTCTCTCGCATAACAGCCAGCGCCCTGGATCGACATTTGCGCTGCCGATCACCAGATCGTTTCCATCAACCTTGAGACTTTTCTCTTCCGACAGGTACCGCCGTTGAACGCCGCTATAGTGTTCTCGCTCATACACCCGAATGCTCTGAGCGTAAGCCTCTCCCGCGATAGCGATCCCGAAGACGAAGGACGCCACGATGAGGCCCCGCAGCGTAGATCGGCGCTTGCGGCGATGAGGTATTGAAGTCGTCAAGGAGCTACGCAAAAGCATTCCCCGCTGCGCGTCGTGAGCGATAAATTCGCGCGATCACAGACTCACGGCACAATACGCCGCCGCGCCACAGAACTCAAAGCGCTTCGTCCGGCGCGTGGTCAGGAACTCCGATCACGATAGAGCGCCTCGCGCGCAAGTCATGCCGCCCCTCTTCTGGCCTTGTTCAGGGCCTTCTCTAATTTGTTGTCCATCCCGAATTCTTTCGCAATCTTCTCGCAACTATTTGGACAACTTCCCGCCATTAGAGGCCAACCAAAAAGGCTCGCGACGTCTTGCGGCTCACGACCCTGGGCTTCGCAGGATCGAGATAACTCTGCACCGTCATTCCGGAGGCGAGGCCATACGCCGCGGCTAGGACCACCGCGACTAACAGCGATGCGCGCCAGTCCGCTCGAATCAAAAGTGCGGCGGCGACGCTGGGCATCCAGATCAGCGGGTCATAGAAGCCACCTATCGCGCTGAGGAGAAACTGCATCGGCGTGTCCTTGCGATCTGGTCCTTCCAGTGTCTCTCGTCGCGAATGGCGCCGCAAACTTAGTTGAAGAAGAAGTCGTGGGTGGTCCGCCTGCGCGGACCATGACAGTCATAATTGGGTACGTCTTGCGGGTGACCCTGGGTGGCCGAGCGTTTGGCGTCGTGCCGCTCGCTTACGCGGTTTGTTTTGGGTCGCCGGCGGTGAGGCGGCCGTTTTCGAGCCAACGGGCCAGCGGGGCTGAGAAGGCGGTTTTGATTTTTGCGTCGTAGAGGTCGAGGTCTGCCTTCGCGACCACATCGCGCCAGCGGCCGTTCGTGCCTTTGTGCAGAAAGCCGTCGCCACCGCCTTCCCACATGATCTGGGCGGCCGGAATGAGTTCGTCGGCGTGGCTTTTCATCGCTTCGAAGCTTGCGGCCTCGACGAGGGCGGGCCATTCGCTTGGCGGGATTTCGATGCCTAAGAAGTCCGCGATGCGGCGCATCTCGCCGGCCCGATCCATTTTCAGATCGTTGTAGTGCACGAGCAGCATGTTCGCGTCGTGGCGCGCGGACCAATAGCTGTTCTCGACGTCAAAGAACGACGCGCCGGGGTCGCCTTGCGCGCCGCCGTCTGCGATCCAATCGTGGAAGTATGCGGCGGGGTCGTGCGACGTCGGCGGATAGGGCGTCGCGAACTTCGGATCGCCAAGGCTGACGCCGTTCAACATCTGCCAGGCGGCCGGCGTGAAGCGCGCGAAGTGATTGTAGAGCGACATCGCCGCATCGCGGCCGTCGCGCGCGACGTGGATGAACTTCACACCCTCATAAACGGGCAAGGCGTCGTAGGGCAGATGCGATTTGAAGAAGCGCCGATGTGTCATCGCTTCCGCCCGCTCCAGCGTCTCCTCGATCGGGCCGAACAAGCGCATGTCGGGCCACGGCGAAACATCCCATACAGACCTGCGCTCGGCGCTCTTGAACACGAGCATGCACACGATGCGCTGCATCCAGGTCGTGCCGCACTTGGAATACGTCGCGATGACGATGTCGTCGGGACGGGCGCGATAGCCTTGCCAGCGCGCACTGTCGAACACGCGCGAACGAACCTTCCGGACGGGCGCACGGACGAGCTTTGGCATTGGCTCATTCCCCCTTGTTGCGAAGACGAACGGTGTTTGGCGCGGGACGGTATCGAATGCGGCGGCGAGTGCCAACACTTCATACGAACCGGACAGATGCGACCGTGAGGTGCGATTGCCGGTCGGCGTTGAGGCTTTAAGCCGCCACGCCTTCGTTGGCGCGCATGAGGCGTTCGGGGGGGAATTCGACGTAGATTTTTGAGCCGATGTCCTTGGTGCTTTCGATGCGCAGCGCGCCTTGGTGGGCTTCGATGAGGCCCTTGACGATGGGCAGGCCCAAGCCCGTGCCGTGGCCTTCGACGGTTTCGTGTCCCGTTACCTGCTCGAACGGTTCCAGCGCTTTGAGTTGTTCTTCCACCGTCATGCCGGTGCCGGTGTCTTTGACGCCGAAGATCGCGCGGCTGCCGGGGGCTACGTCCAAGATGATGACGGCGAGGCCCCCCGGTCTTGAAAACTTCACCGCGTTCGAGAGCAGGTTCAAGAGCATCTGCTTCACCGCGCGTTCGTCGGCGCGCACGATGACTTCGCGCTGGGGCTCGAACATCACGCTCACATGCGCGCGCTCGGCCATCGGTTCGACGAAGCGCATCACGTCGGCTGCCACCTCTGCAAGGTTCACGGGCGCCACGTTGAATTCGCGCTTGCCGGCTTCGATCTTGGCCAGATCGAGCAAGTCGTTGATCATCTTCAGAAGATGCTGACCGGAGGCGGCGATGTCTTCGACGTAGCCGGCATAGCGTTCGGGCTGGATGGGCCCGAAGGTTTCCTGGCGGATCAAATCGGAATAGCCGATGATCGAGTTCAAGGGCGTGCGCAGTTCGTGGCTCATCGAGGCCAGGAAGTCGCTTTTGGCGCGGTTCGCGCGGGCGACGGCCTCGGCCAGCGCCTCGTTGTCGAAGCGCAGCCGCAGCGTGTCGTGGATATTGGCGGCCATCTTGTGACCGTAGCGCAGCAGAAGCATCGCAAAGAGCGGGAAGACCACGGAAAACACCTGCGCGAGCGCGCCCTCATGTGTCAGGAACGCGCTCCAGACCACGACGGTGAGCGTTGCCAGCGACGTGCAGAGCAGGCGGAAGTTCGCGACGGTGAGAAAGAACATGGCCACGATCACGCCCAAGGCCAAGATGCACAAGATTGCCTGGTTCACGGTGTTGCCCGCGTCCCAGAACACCCAGACCATGCTTCCCCAAACGAGCCCGTGGGCGACCATGTTCGCGTATTGCATGTTCAGCCAGGTCTGCGACGAACGGCGATCGGGCGCGCTCACGTAGTTGCGCAGCAGCACGAGCGCGGCGAACGACCAGACCACTTCGGCCAGCACCCAGGTGATGGCGATCAGCGGATGGGTCTTGCCCAGCGTCGGCCAAAGCCCGCTCATCATGGCGGCAACCAGAACCGCAAAGGGAATGCCGTCGACGTATTGCAGCCACGTGCCAAAGCCGAGCCGGATGATCTCCTGCTCGATCTTGGCGGCGGTCTCGACCGCTGTGGCTGCTTTGACGGTATCGGCAGACATGGGCTTAAGCCTACGCCCCGTGTCTGAGAAATCCGTTAGACTTGGCCCGATCTAGCCCTTTACGGTTCGTTTGCCGTTTAACGGTTGCACCGCTGAAATCCTGAGGTTCTGGAATGCGTGCCATACTTGCTGCAATCCTAATGGTGATAATTTCTACGCCCGCGTTGGCCATCTTCGCGATGGTGCCAGCGGACCGCGTGGACGAGGTTCCGGTCGAGCGGTTGCTCGCCAACCTGGAACGCAACGCGCAGGGGCTTGAGCCGGCAGCGCGCTTGCGCGCGATCGGGCGTTTGCATTTGCTTGCGTATCTGAGGCGCGCGGCGCGCCTTCCCGTCTATCGCGAACACGGGGACACGGTTGCGGAAGGCCTGATCGACGATTGCGCGAAGCTGGATGCGCAGTCGACCGGCAAGGGTTCGCGCGACAATTTCCCACCCGCGAAACCGGGCGAGCGGTGCGAGGCGCGGACCTATACGTTGGGCCCGAAGCGCGAGATTCCGGCCGGCGGCTTTGAGGGACCGCGCGGCATGGACGCGCATTTGGCGGCGGCGACCTCGGCCTACGAGCAAGCGCGTGCGCTTGAGCCTGCGAACCTGCGCGGGCGGGTGGCGCTGGCGTTCGCGTACGATCGCGCGGGGCTGTTGCGCCAAGCGCGCAACGAGCTGCGCTATGTGATGTATCAGGGCCTGAAGCGCATTCCGCCGCCGGTGAACCCGGGCGAGCCGCATTCCGATTGGGACACGCACACGGTGGTGAGCGAGGCGGCGGAGCACTTCGATCAGATCGCGAAGGTTTGGACGGACCGGCGGCTGCTCGCCCGCGTGAAGAAGCGGCTCGTCGATGCGCCGCCGGCTATTTACATCACGCCGATCCTGGTGCCGTTGAAGCGCGACGTGTCGTTCGACGCGCTGGTCGACCGGCGGTCCGAGGTCGCGTTCGACTTCTCAGGTCAGGGCCCTGCGATGCGCGCGGGGTGGTTGACGGCGGATGCGGCGTGGCTGGTGTGGGACCCGAAGGATAAGCGCCACGTGAGCAGCGGGTTTCAGCTGTTCGGCTCCGTCACCTGGGTCGCGTCATGGAACAACGGTTACAACGCACTCGGCGCGCTGGACGATAACGGCGACGGGAAGATTGCGGGCGGCGAGCTCGACGGGCTTTCGCTCTGGCACGATCGCGACGGCGACGGTGTGTGCGATGCGGGCGAGGTTCAGCCCGTCGCCAAGCACGGGATCGTGGCGCTTGCCTACGGCCACCAACGCGCCGGCGACGATCTCTGGGTCAGCGACACGGGCGTGACGTTCGACGACGGCGAAACGCGGCCGACCTACGATTGGCTGCTCAGGGATGCGTTGATCCAGGCGGGGAATTAGGGCGGACCGCGTTCACGTCTTCCGCGGCGCAATGTGCTAACGTCGGCGCGAAGGGGAGATGCCGTTGTCCGAGACGCCGTCGAGACGCCTCGCTACCATCGTCGCGCTGGACGTTGCGGGTTATTCCGCGCGGACGGAGGCTGACGAGGCGAAGACGACGTCTGAGGTTGCGGCGCTGCGCCCGATCATCGAAGGGATCGCTGCGCGTCACGGCGGGCGCGTGTTCAACACGGCCGGCGACGGGTTCATGCTCGAGTTCGGTTCTAGCCTTGCCGCCGTTGAAGCCGCGTTCGAACTTGCGGCCCAATGCGAACCCAAAGTGCGCGTCGGCGTGCATGTCGGCGATGTCGTCGTACAGCCGAACGGCGACCTGCTCGGGCACGGCGTCAACGTCGCGGCGCGGTTGATGGCCAAGAGCGAGCCTGGCGCTACGTTGATTTCGGCCACGGCCAGGCAGACCATTCGCGGTCCCCTCGCCGACGGGCTCGTCTCGCGCGGCACGCTGCAACTCGACAAGATGAGCGAGGCGATCGAGGTCTTTGCGCTCGCTGGCGACGGTGCGGCGCGGCGCTTCACGGCGGCGCCCGCGAAATCGTGGACGATGTGGGTGATTGGGGCGAGCGCGGCGGTGGTGGTTCTCGCCGCTCTGCTTGGCTGGGTGCTTTGGCCGTCGTCCGGCGGTGCGCCGGATGCCTCGGTCGCGGTGATGCCGTTCGAGAATCTGAGCGCGGACAAAGACAACGCGTTCTTTGCGTCGGGCATTCAGGACGAAATCCTGACTCGGCTGACCAAGATCGGTTCGTTGAAAGTTATCTCACGGTCATCCACCGCAAACCTCGGCAGCGATCCGAAGAACATTGCGGCGCTGGCGCGGGAACTTGGGGTGGCGACGATTTTAGAGGGCAGCGTTCAGCGCAGCGGCGATGCGGTTCGCGTCAGCTTGAAGCTGATTAACGCGGTGAACGGCGCCCATGTATGGGCCGAACACTACGATCGCAAATTGGACGACATTTTCAGCGTGCAGAGCGAGATCGCAATTGCGGTCGCCGATGCGTTGAAGGCCAAAGTCACCGGCCGCGAACAGCAGACGCTGAAACGCGTGCCGACCACGAACCCCGCCGCTTACGACGCCTATCTGCGGGCGCTTGCGCTGACCGACCTTGCGCTCAAGGGTGAGCCTGGCGTCCAGCAACGCATCGAAGATCATTTGGCGGAGGCGGTGCGTCTGGATCCGCAGTTCGCGATCGCGTGGGCTTTGTCGGTGCGCAACAATGCGTGGCGATACTTCACGATCGAGGCGACTGAGGCACGGCGCGCCGCTGCGCAGGCGGCGCTGGCGAAGGCGCTGCGCTATGGGCCCGATCTTGAAGAGGTGCTGCTGGAGCAAGGGCGCTTCCAGTATTGGGTTGAGGGCGACTATGACGGCGCGCGGCGGCACTTCGAGCTGTTGCGGACGCGTTGGCCGAACAACCCGCAACTTCTGCAGGCGCTGGCCGGCGTCACCAAACGTCAGGGACATTTGGACGAGGGCAAGAACTATCTGCGGCAAGCGGTCGAGCTCGATCCGCGTTCGTACGATCTGCGCTTCGACGAGATCGCTTTGCATTTCGCGACGCGCGATTTCGCCGGCGCGACGCGTTTGATCGACGCGGCGCTCAACCTTTGGCCGGACGACGGCTCGCTCCTCGCGCAGAAAATCGCGGTGCTGCAGGTGCAGGGCCGGCTGGACGAGGCGGAAGTTTTGTTGAAGACCGTTCGCCCGGCGGTCGACGATGGCACGTTGGACGTCGTCACGGTTCAGGCCGTTTATCGACGCAAATACGGTGACGCCATTCGTGCAATCAAGGCGTTGACCGCCGGTTCGTCCAACTTTTCGACCACCTATTTCGACATGAGCCTTGGATACTTGCTGGACCTATCGGGCGATGCTGCCGGCGCGAAGGCGTCGTATGTCAAAGCGCGCGACGGGCTTTTGGCGGAACTCAAGTTGCAGGCCAACAGCACGCGCGTTTTGACCGGCCTGGCGTTCGTGCAGGCGGGCTTGAACGAACGCGATAGCGCCTTGGCCTATGCCGCGCGCGCCGTGGAGCTGGCGCCGGTGACGAAGGATGTGATGATCGGCGCATCCAACGAGGACGTTCAGATGCGTGTTTGGGCGCGGTTCGGCGACCGCGACCGGGCGATCGGCGCGATCGAACGGTTGCTGAAACTGCCGGCGCCCTTCCCGCTCACGCCCGTGGCGCTGCGCCTCGATCCCGATTTCGACAAGCTGCGCGGCGACGCGCGGTTTGAAGCGCTGGCCGGTTCGAGCGACTGAACATGAACAGGATGAGGTTGCGTTGATGAAGGCTTATCGCTTCGACGATTTTGCGAGCCTCGATGATTTGCGCCTGCACGACGAAGCTGAACCCATGCCGCAGCGTGGCGAGGTGACGGTGCGCGTGCATGCGGTGTCGTTGAACTATCGCGACATTGCGATGGTGAAGGGGCGCTATCCGCGCGCGCACAAGAAGGGTCTCATTCCGACCAGCGACGGTGCGGGCGAGATTGTGGCCGTCGGCGAAGGGGTCACGGCGTTCAAGGTGGGCGACCGGGTGATCGGCACGTTTCACCCGCGCTGGTTTGCGGGGCCGTTGCACGCGACGATGGGGCAAGAGGCTTACGGCGATCAGAACGACGGTTGGCTGGTCGAGCGCAAGGTCGTCTCCCAAGAAGCGGTCGTGAAGTTCGGCGACACGCTTTCCTATGAGGAGGCGTCCACCCTGCCCTGCGCGGGATTGACGGCGTGGAGCGCGCTCAGCGGGCCGATGCCCATTCGCGCGGGACACAGCGTTTTGGTGCAAGGCACCGGCGGCGTTTCGATCTTCGCGCTGCAGCTCGCGCGCGCGATGGGTGCCCGCGTGCTCGCCACGACATCAAGCGATGCGAAGGCGGAGCGCTTGCGCGCGATGGGCGCCAGCGACGTCGTGAACTATGCGAAGACGGCGGAATGGGGGAAGCAGGTGCGCGCGCTGACCGGCGGGCGCGGTGTTGACCGCGTCGTCGAAGTGGGCGGGCCCGGCACGATCAACCAATCGCTGCGCGCGGTGGCCGTGGGCGGCGAGATCGCGTCGATCGGGTTTTTGTCGGAGGAGAACCCCGGCATCGATTTCTTTGCGCTGAAACTTTCCAGCGCGTCGTTCCGCAACATCACCGTCGGCGACCGCGCGGGGCTGATGGAGCTTGTGCGCGTGATCGACGGCACGGGGGTGAAGCCGGTGGTGGACCGGGTGTTCCCGTTCGCGCAAGCGCGCGAGGCGTTTGCGTATCTGGAGACGGGAGCGCATTTCGGGAAGGTGGTTGTGCGGGTGGTCTGAGAGTGCGATTTCCCTCACCCCGGCGGGCCGATGGGGGGTGGGCGGTCGTGGGGGAGCGATCGTGCGGCGAGTTGCGGCACCGGTTCGGCGATCGCGATGCGCACCGGGCGGGCCGCGACGCTGCTCGCCGCCGCCAAGACCGGCGCGCTGCAGCTTGCGTTCGGGCAGTGCATGCATTGCGTGTCGTGGCGCTGCGCCTTTTGCGAACCGTCGCCGGCATTGCCGGTGATGCCGAGGCAGGTTTGGCCGGTACGCGCTTCGGCGCGCATCAAAACGGCGGGGCCCAGAAGCTGCAGCACCACCGCGAGCGCAATGATAGCTGCGCGCCAGAGATGCCACTCCCGGCGCAACGCCATTCGATACGCACGAACGTCCACGACGCTTAACCCCGCGGCGGTTTCCCTTGGGAGGTGACCCCGCCCGGTCGGCGCGGTCCATGATTTGGATCAAGGCGCGCCTTGGGAACGGGCGCGCGCGGCGCCGCCTACCGCCGTTTTCCCGCGTTTGCGCAGCGACCGTACGGAGGCGCCGGCCTGGGATTTGACGAAACGGCTGACGGCGCTTGCGTCGGAAAGGCCGAGCCGCGGCGCGAGTTCGGTCAAGCTCATCCCGCTTGGCGCGTAGTCGTTGAAGATTTCCATGCGGGTGCGGGCCAGAATGTGTTGGAAGGTCGTCCCTTCGGCGGCAAGCTTGCGCTGAAGCGTGCGCGGCGTCATCGAGAGCAGACTCGCCACATGCGCGGCTGTCGCCTTTCCGGCGAACAAC
The DNA here is from genome assembly GCA_044220975.1 of Micropepsaceae bacterium. Lineage (GTDB taxonomy): Bacteria > Pseudomonadota > Alphaproteobacteria > Micropepsales > Micropepsaceae > SZUA-430. Next base: position 14,908 of record JBGAPZ010000039.1, read on the forward strand.
AGCGGCCTGACGAACGACTCGACCATGCCGACCGGGTTGTTCCGCTTTTGCCGCTCCAATTCCTCAAGGAAATTTTGCAGCACCAACTTGCTCCGCTCATCCGACCTCGTGATTTTGCGATCGAAATCTCTTCGCGTTGCGAGGATGAAGTTTTTTTCCTGACCGAAGGCTGGAACCACGCCAAAGGCGTTTTTGTAAGCGGCGATATCTGCGAGCCTGTCGTGGCGGAACGAGACGGCGGATGGATGCCACGAGGACCCGAGCTGCGCGCGGCAGAAGAGGACACACCCGATCAAGAGGGCCTCGACGTAATGCCGGGGCGGATATTTGCCTTGGGTCGCAATCTCCAGGCCGAAAACATAATTGCTCTTCGCAGCGGTCAGGGAGTAACGCAACGCCGTGTTCTGCAAGTGGATGTAGCGCGCGCCTTCCCGTGCCGCGTCGGCTACGGAGGTACACTGTGCGATCAAGACGCCGATGAGGCCTTCCGGCCGGGCGCGTAGAAGCAGCCCGAAATCGTTGCGGCCGGACTTGGCAGCGGCGTACTCCACGGCATCGATCAACTTCATCGACGGAATGAAGGCCCCGGGTTTGGTCGCGAGTTTTGCGTCGATGCCGATTTCGGCAAGTATGTCGGCGCTTCGCACGCCAAATCGCTCTGACAGTTCTAAGACCAGACCCAGCGTGTTGCTACGAACCAAGTGGTGCATCGGGTGACCATGCCATTGTCGCGAATTGTCATATCGGTGTCGCAATCGGTCAAGATCAACTTAGCGCCGTTTGTTAGCAACGTGATCGACTTGTGAGACTCAGCACGTTTGCCGAGCGACGCGACGCAAACACTGAGACTTGCCGTCGCCGTTGAACCCTTTGGCGGCTGCGTTTCTGTCCGCCTCGGGTTCGCGCGTGCATTTCTGAGGCCATGTATGCCTGCAAACTTCAAGGGAATGCAGCGATTGGGGCCGGTGCCGGGGAGCGGCACGCCGTTCGCAGTCTCGCACGCACGCCTTCAGGCGCTGCACGATTATTGGCGCGAGCAACGCGGCGAAGGGAACGTCGCGCCGAAAGAATCATTCGACTTCAAGGCTTTGCGGGCCTGGCTTGGCCATATCGCCTTGATCGACGTCGAGCGCGATCCGATCCGATTCCGTTACCGGCTTTACGGCACGTATCTCGTGCGGTTGGCTGGGGCCGATCACACCGGCAAGGCGCTCGATCAATGTCTGCATCCCGATTCCGTCGGTTGCAGACCCGATTGCTATTTGGATTGCGTGCGCTCGGCATCGCCCGTCGCCCATGCCGAGCGATATAAATTGGCGAACGGGAACGTCGCCGTCGTGGAGCAGCTGTTGCTGCCCTGCTCGTCAAACCGCACCGAGGTCGACGTCGTCGTCAGTGCGCTCTATGCGAAAACGGAACCAGTCACAACGGCTTGAGGTGAATTATCCGTATCCATGAAAGCAAGGCGCAGGCATCGGCCGCGCGCGCGGTGCGCCCGTCCAACGACGGCCGCGCGAAACAAACGACGCTGAAAGTCGCAAACGGCAGCGACGAACGGCGCAACCATATCGCGCGCGCGGTGCTGGACGTCGTCGCACGCGACGGCGTCAACGGCGTCACGATCCGCACTGCCGCCCAGAAGGCCGGCCGGTCCGCGGGCGCGGTCTCGCACGACTTCAAAGACAAGCGGGCGCTGCTGCTGGCCGGCTTGCGCACCGCGGCGCAAGCCGTGGCGCGACGCATGATGGAAACGGACGCGATCGAAGACCCGATCGATCGCGTCTTCCGTCTGTTGGAGGCGGGCATGCCGCTGGACGCGGAGCGCGTTGCGACATGCCGCATCTTCTATCACTTCCAGGCCGAGGGCATCGCCGACGATACCTTGCGCGCGGAACTTGCCAGCGCCTATGCCGCTTGGCGCGCGGCCGTTCGCAAGGCCATCGTCGACGCGCAAGGGCACGATCACTTTTTGGCGCACAATGCGGGTGCGCTTGCCGAGACTCTGGTCGGGCTCGCCGAAGGCTTGGGGATCCAGGGCATGTTCGACCCGAAGGCGTTGCCGCCGGCGCGGCTGCGCAAGCGGCTGGCGCATGCGATCGAGCACTTGGCCGAGGGCTCTCCCTTCGGCTAGAGCGCCTGGATCGCCGCGCTGTTGGCTGCGATCTTTGCGACCAGTTCGTCGATTTCTTCCGCTGTCGCATCGCGGTCGGCGATCGCGTCGTTCAAGCTTTTGTAGGCGTCGTTGACGAGGCGGATGACCTCAGCGCCCGTGGTGATCGCGGCGGGGAGGTTCACGACGATTTGGGTGATGAGGCTTACGGCGGCGGCGGCGTTCATGGCGTTGGTCCTTTCAGTTTGCTTTGGGCTTGCGCGACGGCCTGCTTCACGTTTTCGATTGCGATGAGGGCGGCGATGAGTTGGCCGGCGTCCGCCGTCTCGCCGTTCAGCACTGGGGTGGCTTCGGCGACGGCCTTTGTTGCGGCCGCCTCGACGGTTTTGATTTTCGTCCAGAGAGCTTGGTCGCGGCAGAGCGGGCCCACCGTGGTTTGCGCCTCGCACGGCTGCAGGCGCGCGTAGATCAAGATCGCTTGCTGCGTCGCCTCGTAGGCGGTCAACGTGATTTTCGCGGCCCGCCTGGCGTCGTCGTCCGCGTTCAGGGGTTGGAGCAGCGCGCAAGCGGCGAGCAGCACGGCCGTGGTCGCGGCGGCGAACGTGTTCAAGATGGTTCTCATGGGCTAAGCGCTCCACGTCAGAGCGTTTTGCGCGCGTGCGCGGCCGTACCAGGCGAGCAGCCCGCCCGCGATGTTCGCTAGGCCTACGATCAGGTCGGCCAGTTGATCCTGCAGCGCGGCGTCGAGATGCAATCCGGCGAGCGTGGCTGCGCCGGCCGCGAGTGCGACGATCGAACCCCAGACGGATTTCGACTGCCACCAGACTTTGGTGCCGTTCATGTCAGTTTCCTTTTTTGGGTTGGGAGACGGCTAAAGTTTCAACGTGTCCCCGGGCGAGCCGCCACGTGGCCAGGGGTGCAGTGTCTAAAAGAATCTCGCGCGAAGCCGCGAAGACGCGAAGGACGTGCTGCTTTCTTGCGCTGCCAAGCGCGTGTCGAATGATTGGCGCTGCGCGCCTGAGCGCATCAAAACGCGGTCGCGTCTTTTCTTCGCGTCTTCGCGTCTTCGCGTGAGATATCTCTTATTGCGCGGCCTTAGCCCATCAGGAGGCGCAGCGCTTCCTGGTATTTCTCCGACGTCTTCGCCAGCACGTCGGGCGGCAGGTGCGGGGCTGGGGCTTTTTTGTTCCAGGGTTGGGTTTCGAGCCAGTCGCGCACGAATTGTTTGTCGAACGAGGGCGGGCTCATCCCCACGCGGTAGTCGGCCTTCGGCCAGAAGCGCGAGCTATCGGGCGTCAGCGCCTCGTCGATGAGGTGCAGCTTGCCCGCCGCGTCCGTTCCGAACTCGAACTTCGTGTCGGCGATGATGATGCCGCGCGTGGCCGCGTAATCGGACGCCTCCTTATAAAGCGTGAGCGAGGCGTCGCGCACGGCGGCGGCATAGGTTGCGCCCACGATCTTGGCCGCTTCGTCGAACGAGATGTTTTCGTCGTGGCTGCCCGCCGGGGCCTTTGTCGCCGGCGTGAAGATGGGTTCGGGGAGCCTCGCCGCCTGTTGGAGCCCGCGCGGGAGCTCCACGCCGCAGATCGCGCCCGTCGCCTGATAATCCTTCCAGCCGGAGCCCGCGACGTAGCCGCGCACGACCGCCTCGATCATCAATGGCGCCAGCCGCTTGACCACCATGGCGCGCCCGGCGATTTCGTCGCGCTCGGAGGGTGCGACCACGGTTTCGGGTCGATGTGGGTCAGGTGGTTGGCGATGACGTGGCCCAGCCGCTCGAACCAGAAGTGCGAAAGCCGCGTCAGCACCCGCCCCTTCTGCGGGATCGGATCGGGCAAAATAACGTCGAACGCGGACAGCCGGTCGGTCTGCACGACCAGGAGCTTGTCGGCGCCGACAGCGTAAATGTCGCGCACCTTCCCCCGGTGCAGGAGCGGGAGCGAGGTGAGCCGGGTTTCGAGATCGGGGGCATGGGGTGGGCGCGTGGGGGGTTAAGGACGTCGGCGAACCACACTAGCCCAAGACCACACGCCACGTGAAAGTGAGAGCAAACCTTGCTTGGGGAATTCTTGCGGCGGTAAAGGGGGGCCGTGTACTGTCCGAATTTGAGCAACTCTGCGATGGTGAGTATCGATGGGTCGAATGGGATTGATCGCTGGGGCGGCGGCTCTGGCGCTAGTGGCGCTAACGGCCTTTTTTTGGAAAGACATTCGGAGGCTGGCCAGTGGCGAACTCAGCGCTGAGGGCAAATTAATGGCCCAGTTAGCAAACGCAGGAAGTGGTGGCGGATTCTCTGTAACATTTGGCCAAAACGATGCCAAAAAATGGCACGTGGCTTCAGGCCATCGCCTCGAGCGCTTCAGCTTGGACAGTGGCGATGCCGTGGTCGCCCGCGTCGTCAGTTCCACCCCTCTTGATACGACATCGACGGAGTGGCCGACGCAGGGATTGAGCGTCGATCTGCCGGCTGAGTTCAGCAATCGCTCAAACGGCAAGCCGATAGAGATCGGCATTGTCGCGCGCGTGGCACCGGGACGCGAAAAGGGGCCGTTGACAGTTGTGTACGCCACCCGACAAGCCGGCAATAGCGGCTGGCAACAACTTGAGGTTGGCGGCCAGTTTGAACTGAAAACGCTCAGCTACAAGGTGCCGGTGCGCGAGGGCGGTTATACCAACCCTCCCGTATTGGTGATCAACGCGGACCCCTCTGGAAATGGAGGCGGCATTGAGCTGATTGGGGTCTACATCAAGATCGTAGGTGGTTGAAAACATCAATGGACCACACCGAAAGCGCCTACATCATCCACCAGAGACAGCGTGAAGCGGCGACTCGCGAAGCCCAAGGTCAGCTGGATTCGGTGGTCAAGCAATTGCTGGCCCTCCCGGAGTCAGAGCTGCCACCGCTTTGGATGATGAACAAGATCGGTAGCCATTCTGCAGAGCATTTCAAGAACACGGCTTCGTGGTCATTTGCTGAGTTGGTCCGTCGCGGAAAACTCTCATCGCTTTCGCGCATCATCGACATTGGCAGCGGCTGCGGCCGCCTCGCGCTACCGTTCTCGTTGCTTGTCAAAGACGGAGATTATTTCGGCACCGACGTGTTTGAGGATGGTATCGGCTGGTGCGCCAAAAACATCAGCGCGCGCAACCCGAAGTTCAAGTTTTTCCTTCAGGATGTCGAGCACAACTACTATTTCGGAGGCGAGATAAAGCCTTCCGCAAATTTGTCCTTGGGCTTCGCGGAAAGCGATTCCATTGACTTCACCTTTGCACTTTCGGTCTTCACCCACCTTGTCGAGGCCGATGCCGAGAGATACTTCAGTGAGATTTCTCGATCCCTCAATCGCGACGGTGTTGCCTATATCACAGCGTTCATCATCGACAGGACGTTCGGCGACTTCGTCAAACGAACCAACCTGCATACGGCAGTCAAGGAAGTGTCGGAGGGGCACTATCAGGCATACGAAGGGCAAGATTTCTTTGCCGGATATACACTTGACCGCTGGCGCACGCTCATCGAACGCTACGGCCTTGAAATTGGTGGATTTGATCCTGGCACGTGGGCGGAGAAGCGCGGCGCACTTCACTATCAAGATACGTTCATCGTGACCAAGAGGTAATGAGCCACCCCTACCCCCACTTTCTAGTCGTTGGTTTTATGAAGGCCGCGACGACGTCGGTGTTTGACCACATCATCGAACACCCGCGCGTGCAGGCTCCGTTGAAGAAAGAGCTTCATTACTTCACGCGTGAGCTCGATCCCTTTTATGACCCGGCATACTATGGGCTCGAGTATCACGAGCAACTTCAGTATGACCCCAAGTCAGAAAAACTTTGCGGCGAAGCCTCACCTTCCTATTTTCTGGCCGCGGAACGCATTGCTGCGTTCAATCCCAACGCCAAAAGTATCATCATGTTGCGAGACCCTGTCGATCGCGCTCTGTCGCAGTACAAGCAATATCTGAAATTTCAGCTCGCAGAAGCCAGAGACCATATGTTCGATGAAGGCGTCGAGTCGTTGAATTTCGTACAGGACAGCATCTACGAGCCCTACGTCGTTACATTCCTTAAGCACTTTCCGCCAGCTAACGTCTTGCTTGTATCGTTCGAGCACTTTTGCGCGTCGCAGCAGGATGCGATGCGTCACATCTTTAGATTCTTGGGCTTGGTTCCGATGGTGATCGCCGCCGACAAAAAGCTCTCGCAGACTTCGGCCGAAGTTCCTCAGGGTGTTCGCGAGCAGCTTGAGCAATTCTTTGCAACACGTCGTGGAAAGATCGTGCCCTTGATCGAACAGTTCCAACCGGCTACCTACCCAGCCCAAGCCGACGCGTTCGCCAGGTACTAGAAGCTCGCCATAGAGCTTAGATACGGCCCTGGACAAGAATGTTGCCCGTCGCGGCAATACCGGCGGCCGCTGCCATTTTGAGACGAAAGTTTGCCACTTGGCTTCCAACCGCTCCCGTGATGTCTACGAGACGCAGGTACTGCACTTGAAATGTCGTGTTCGTCGTTGCGCTGACCCAGCAAAACTGAAGATCTTCGTTCTCAATCGTTCCTGCCCAACCGATTTCCGCAAGGCCGATAGAGATTGATTGCTCGGTAGTCGTGTTAAGGTCGAACGTCGCTCCGCTTGTCTTGCGCACTTCCGAGAGATATCGGGTGCCGCTTTGATCTTCGACACAGATGTCCCACCGTTCGACAGCGTCGAATCCAGGCGGGCCTGATCCTGCAAAGAAGGATTGGCCGGATTCAACACGCCCTCTGATCCTATAACCACTGTAGCTGCCGCCGGAACCGTTGTTCCAAAGCGTCTTGCAGTTCGAGATAGTCGCGTTGATCTGGTTGTAACCACCCACTCCGCCAGAGTTGGATTTTAGCCCAGTGCCGCCCATTCCTGAAAAGCCCGTGATGCTTGCGTCTACCAAATTGTGGTCTGCGCCTCCCAAAACCTCTACGCCCGTTCCTGCTGATGAAATCGAACTTCCATCAACACGTGCCGAGATTCGGCAATGATCCGCGGCCAACTGAATCCCGCTCTTCGTGTTCGCGAACAGGTTACGAATGTTTGCGCTCCCAATGATCGTGCTTGCGGCGTTTACGCTTATGACGACCTCAAATACCCCGGTCGCTTTGCAGTTGCTGTAAGCCTCTAGTATCCCGATGTGAATATGGTTTGCATCAAGGTAGAGCCCCTCTTTGTCGTTGTTTTCGCTAATGAGGTGGCGAGCCTTGAATGAAGCGCTCCCGTAAACGCCGTTGCCTTTGTTCGCGTAGACATGCGCAAGGCCAATGTCGCAGGTGCCGTTGTATACTCCCCCCGCCTCTATGCGGAGACCGTCGCCACCGCATTCGTTGATGCCAATGTGCGGCACTACCGCATCGTGCGGACCTCGCATTTGCCAGCCGTGCGATCCGCAGTTGCGAATGAAGAGGGGCCCAATCGACCCTTCCGGCAAATCTTGCCAGTCCGCTTGACCCGACGCAGCGCCCGCCTCTGTCACGAGCCCGATTGCCTTGCAATCTCGAATAAGCACTTGCCGGAGTGTCAATCGCTTTGCATAAAGCTCGACACCGTTAGGCGAACCGGATTGCTGCATTCTGTTGCCATCGAGTTGCAAGTCTTGCATCTCAAAGCCATGTACGACGCCGTCTGACGTAAGCCACTTGTTAGTTCCTATCAGAGTCAAATAGTTGACCGAGCGAATGATAGGAGCGTTGAGATTCGCTTTGGCCTTCAAGGTCGTACAATTCATGTGCACTCCCGCGAGGCGTACACCGCTGTAGACCGTCAAAGTCTCGCCGATCAGGCAGGTGCCGGTTGGGAATTGGACGGTGCCGCCGGTGGTGGCGGCGGTGTCGATGGCGGCTTGGACGGCGAGGTGATCTTCGGTCGTGCCGTCGCATTTCGCGCCGAAGTCGAGGACGTTGTAGACGGGCGCGGCGGTTGCCGCGGGCCAGTCCGCCACGACGCGGCGCAGTTGTTGGACTTGCGCCACGATCTTGTCGAGTTGCGTTTCCACGTTCTCGGCGGCGAAGCTGCCCGACGCAACGAGGTCGAGGTCTTGGGTTTCGGGCACTTCGCGTTCGATCACCACGGTTTTCGTGGCGGGCGGCGGGGTGATGAAGACAACGCTGCCGGCGCCCGGGAAGGCCGACACGTTCAGCGTGTAATGGGTCACCAACGTTTGCGGGGTGTCGGCGCGCGTTGCGTTGTCGCGCAGGGACACTTTGATGTCGCTTGCCGCCCAGATCTTGAACGGGAACGCGAACCAGGTCGTGGCGCCGTTCGCCGCGTGGGCTGTGCGGCTTGTCGTGGTCGAGAGGGTCATCTTCGGTGCTTTCGGTTAGCGCTTGGGCGCGCGCAGTTCGCGGACGAGGTCTTGCACGCCGCGCTTCAGGTCTTTCGTGTTCTCGTTCAAACCCGCGACCTCAGTCTCGAGGCGGGCGATGCGTTCGGCCGTCACCGTCGAGCGTTCGATCGCGCGCACGCGCGTGGTGAGATCGCTCGCCCACCAGAGCGCGGCGACGCTCACGCTCAGCAGATAGACGACGGTTGCGGGTCCGAAGACTTTGTCGAGCGTTGCTCTCATGCGGCCTCCTTCGCGGGGTACGTTTTGCGGTCGAGTTCGATGTGCGGTCCGTCCTTGAATGTGCGCCAGTCGCCGCCCCACATGACACGCACGCCGAGTTCCGCGGCGGCGCGCTTGAACGCTTGCGCCACGATCGCGAACGGCGGCCACTTCCACGTGACTTCGCCCGCGACGAGTGGGGCGAAGTCGATCGCGTGGCCGGTCAAATGGCGCGACTTGAGCGTCTTAGAGGCGCCCGCGGCGACCAGTTCGCGCTGGCGCTTCATCGTGCGCAGGCCTTCCGTGACGATGAAGGGACAGTCGGTGAGTTCGGCCGCGCGGCGCACGACCTTTGCGAGGTCCGCGTGCACGCCGGTGAGGTTTCGTTCGCTTCGTTCGTCGAGTGGCATTCCGGTTCTCCTGCTTCATCAAAAAGGCCGTCACGGCCGGGCGAGCGGAGCGCGACCCGGCCACCCAGGGACACAATTGCAACGTTCACGGATTTGGTTTGCATGGGCGGCGTCGACGCCGAGCGCGCGACACTGGGTGGCCGGGTCCCGCCTTCGCCACGTGGCTTCGGCGGGCGCGCAAGCCCGGCCATGACGACTAGAAAGAGAAGGTGGAAGCGCCGCCTACGGCGCGACGCCTAAGGGGGCGTATTCTTTGGCGACGTTCGGTTCGAGTGACTTGGCGGTCGCGATGTCGGCGTTGCCGCCTGTTGTGTCGCCCGACTTCAGCTTGGCCACGCCCATGATGTAGCGTGCGCCATAGGCCACGGTGGTGATGGCGAGCGCCGCGTTCGCGTCGGCGATCGCTTCGGCCATCTCGCCGCGGCGGAAGTGGACGAGCGCGCGGGTTTCGAGCGTGGCGTAGCTGTTGTTCATTTGCAGCGACTTCGTGCAATCGTCGAGCGCTTCGGCGAGCTCCATATTGCCGACCGCGCGCGTGCGGCAGCGCAAATCGTAGCCGAGCTTATCGGCCGGGCGCAGTTTGATCACCATGCCCCAATCGGCGATCGAGAGCGCGTAGCGCTTGGTGATCAGATAACTGCTCGCGCGCGTGTCGTAGGCTTCGGCGTAGTCCGGCTTGAGTTTGATTGCCTGATTGAGGTCTTTGATCGCGGCGTCGTATTTGCGGTCGGCCCACTTGACCCAGCCGCGATCCTTGTACGCTTCGGCGTCGTCGGCGCGCAGGCGGATGATTTCCGTGTGGTCGGTGATGGCCTTGGCGGAATTTCCATTGTCGTAATAGGCGTGGCCGCGCCCGCGCAGCAGCGCGATGCGCGTCTCAATCGAGATGCCCGGCGTTTTCAGAGCCTCGGTGCACATGACGACGCGATCCGACGGCTTCGGATAGGATGTCGTGTCGGTGCAGCGGGCGATGTCGGCTTCGGCGGCGCGCGCACTGACACTTAGTGCGGTTGCAAAAGCAAGGCCCACGAGGAGCGACGCGAATTGCATTGGTACCTCGTCTAATGTGCGCAGAACCTAGGGCTGTTCCGGCATTGTCGCGCCCGGCGGCGCGGTCGTCAGATCGTAAATTTCGACGCTAACGCTCATCTTCTTTTCGGTCAGAGGTTTGCCGGTGAACATGCTCGTCAAGACATAGTCGCCGTCTGTCGCCTCAAGTTCGATCGAGTACTCCGCAGATAGCGCCGTCCACCTCCACATGGCCACTGGATTGTCTGGATTTGGCGTGGTTTCGCTGACCTTCAGATCATGGAAACAGGCACTCAGTTCGGTCCTGTACTTGGCATAAAGCGCTTTGGCTTCCTCGACACCCAGGTCGAATTTGGTGCAGCCGTAAGTAGGGCTTAGATCCTTCCCACTAATCTTCCGCCTAACATGAAGGCTGCATTTCGTGCCGTTATCCGGGGTCGCCTTGCCAACAAAAGACATTCCCTTGCCGTTAGACAAAGGCGTGCCCTTGAACTTCGCAAACTCAGAGGGCCGTTCGGCGAGTATGCGTTTCGTGAACGTACACAGAGGCGCATCCGTGCCAAGGACCGGCGTTCGCGTATTGGCGTTCGTATCCCCCGCAGTTGTTTCCGCAATGGCGGCGGGAACCCCGGTACTTAGCGGCAATGTCACCGCAAACACCGTCAGTAGAAAACCTGCTTTCATCGAAATGCCTCGCTGTGTCCGCCTCTCATTTCACGATCCCCGCTTCCTTGCATTCCTCTTCGCTGACGATGCCTTTGGGGCAGAGCTCTTTCAGCATCTGCTTGCGCCGCTCGGTCATCGCGGGCTTGGCGTCGAAATCTCTGAACCAGGGAAAATACTTCCTGTACGTCTTCGCCACGTTCGGATCGAGCTTTTCGGCTGCCGCGATGTCGGCCTTGGCACCGGCTTCGTCGCCCGTGCGTTGCTTGGCGACGCCGCGAACGAAGAGCGGCGATGCCCATTGCGGAGCTTTTTTCACGGCTACGTTGCTGTCGGCGACCGCCTCCTTGTCGCGCTGGAGCGAAACGTAGAGCACGGCGCGCGCATTGTAGGCGACGGCAGAGCCGGCGAGCCGGACGCCTTCGTTGCAGTCCGGCAGCGCTTGCGGATCGGTCGTTCCGTTCAAGTTGAGCGGCTTGTTTTTTCTGAGCCAGCAGCGCGAGGCAAACGCCTCACCATAATCGGGCTTGAGGCGAATGGCGGCATTGTAGTCGGCCATCGCGCGGTCGTAGGCGCCGGCCTCCCAATCGACAATCGTCTTGGTCAGATACACTTCACCGCGGTGGAAGTACGTTTCCGCATCGTTCGCGTTGAGCCTGATCGCCTCGTCGAGGTCATGCAGCGCCATGTCATACGTGCTGCCAGCGGCGAATAGTATCCCGCGTCGCTTCCAATAATCGGCGACGGAGGGATCCAACTTCGCGGCATCGATGGCGTCGGCTAACGCGACGTCGTCCTTCTTGAGTGTCTCGGCGACGAAAGAACGCAGATAGTGAGTCTCGGCCGCGAGTCTATCCGTCGGATTGAGCTTGATCGCTGCGCTAAAGTCGGTCATGGCGCTGTCAAATTTGCCTGCGCTGTAATGGTGATCCGCGCGCGCGCTGAGCACAGCGACGCGGACATCCCCCGGCAGTTCGCGCCCGAGCAGTTCCGTGCAGGCGGCGATCGCCGCTTCGACGTTCGCAGCCGGCCTGTTCCTGCACAGCGCAATGTTTGGATCGTCGTCCGCAACCGCCGCGGATAGCGACGCGGCGACCGCGAATGCGAACATGATCGTCAGGGAAGCGGATCTCATCTCTACCTCTTACCAAACGTAGGAGTCGTGAATCTGCAGCACGTGGCCTTCGAGTTCGAAGGGCACGCGGTCGACGCGGTCGTCGTTTTGGGCCTCACACCACTCCGGCAACGGCAGGTGGCGGCCTACCGGCAAGTGTCTCAGCATCCAGTGATTCGACATGGGCTGCAGAACGGCATGAACCGGACGCACCGTCTTTCCGGAGATACGAATGTCGCATGACGGATCGGCGCCGACCAAAACGCCGCGGGTCGCGACTTCTTTGCTGATCGCAAAGTCCGTGAAGCGGCCGGCGGGGTTTTCAACCGTCACGACGGCGTAAGCCCCAGGCGGTTGCGCAGGGCGCCCGCGCGGGGCGCTCCACATTCGTCGCAGCCAGCGGAGCGCGCGCATGACGCAACTATTTCGTGATCGTGACGGCGACGGCGGCGCCATCACTCGACGACGTCTTCAGATCGTAGGTCGTGCCGATTGTGATCTTAGTCTTGGCTTGAGCGAAATCGGCTGCCGGGCCGAAGTTACCGGCGCTGTCTTTTCGCGTGTAGCCGGACAGGCATGTTGCCGCGGCTGTGGCCATCGCGGCTTGTCGCGCCGACGCCCGCGCGTCGCCCGTCATCCACCTGCACAAATAACCGCGTTCGACCGCGGCGCAATAGGTGGCGCCGGGCATCGCCACGTCGGCTTTCGCCTTCGAGGCCGCGCGTTCGGAGGCTGCTTTGATCAGCGCAGTGAGCCCCGGGCAGAACGGCGCGGCCTCGGCCTGCACGATCAGCTTCAGGCCGATGTCGTCGTATTGTTTGGCGATCCCTTCCTGGTTCTTTTTGGCGGCGGCGTAATCGTCGTAGCTGGCCATCGTCTTGCCTTCGCGCGCGTTCACGAGCGCACGAAGATAGAGCGCGCGGGCGTTCTTCTTATCCAGCGCGAGCGCCTTATCGGCGTCAGCGCGCGCTTCCTTCAGCGTTCCCATGCGCAGCCGGACCAAGCCGCGTTCGGTGTAGGCGTAGCTGTCTTTCGGTGCCAGCCTCACCGCGCTTTCGCAATCGCCGAGCGCGGTCTCCAACTCGACGTTGAGCGACATGCGCGCCCAGCACAGCCTTGCGCGGAAGAAACTCTCGTCCGCGTCCGGCGTTAGGTTGCGGTTCGTCGTAAGATCGGCGAGCGCTTTCTGCAGATCCTTCTTGCGTAGGTAAACTTGAGCCCGGTTGTAGTAGGGTCTGGCGTCCTTGGGATTCAGCGCAATCGCGGCCGTGAAATCGGCGATGGCAGCGTCGAGCCGTCCCGCTACGTTGTTGAGCGCGCCGCGCCAATGCACCGCGTCAAAGCTCTTCGGATCGAGCGTCATCGCCCGATTGCAATCGACGAGGGCGTCGTCAATCTTTTCCTTCGCAATAAAGCGCGCAACGCACCGATTGACGTGCGCGGAAACGAGATCGGCGAAGCGCGGGTTTTGGCTCTCCACGATGCGCGTGCAGGCCGCGATGCGCACCTTCGCGTCGGGGCCGTAGGTCTCGCAAACCTTTAGATCGGATGCCGCCACGGCTTTCGAGGGTACGGGCGCAGCGGGTTTCGCCGGTGCAGCCGCAGGCTTTGGAGCGACCGACGACGCCGCGTTCGGACAGAGCAGCCGGAACCTCGGGTCCGAGGCGCTCATGTAACCGTCGAAGTCCGGATCGTCGTCCGGCACTGCAACCAGTTGACCGGACTCCTCCCAGTATTCACGACGGGTGCTGCAGTCGATGCCGTTGCGGAGGCCGGGATCGCCCGTCGTGGCCGGCGACGCGTTCGCATGCACCGATCTATAGGCGGTAATGTTCCCGGATTGAACGATGCTGTCAGCGTCGATCCAGTTGAAGCGGTCGAGCTGAACCCAGTTCGTCGCCGCGGCGGGGTGTGCGAACGCTGCCGCAAGAAGCAGCGCGCTAAAGAGTTTTGCCCCGGTCGACATCGACTCTCCTCGCTTGGGATGTTGTGTCCCTTATACAGGGACGCGACGGCGTGGGAAATTGTGCGTCTGCTCACGGCGGATCGCCGCCCCAGCCGCCTCCGCCGCCGGGGCCTCCGGTGCCGCCGCCGGTGCCGGTGTCTTGGAGTGCGTAGGCGAACGAATCGAGGGTAGCGCCGGCGTCGCTCAAGTTCGTGAGCGTGGCCGTGCCGGACCAGATTGTGTTGTCGTTCGCGTTCGTAAAGATGAACTGCAGCGTTTGGTTGTTCGCGACGGTGACGTCGATCGCGGTGCCGGATGTGCCTTCGGCGACCTGCAGGCCATCGACAAAGGCGTGGACGACTTGGCTTGCCGTCATGTCCGCCGTGAGCGTGAGACGCAGCGCGATCGAGCCGCCGATGCCGGTCACGGTGACGACGTTCGTCGCGGCGGAGGCGGTGACGCCCGCGTCTGCGATGTCGGTGAAGTCGATAGCGTCGGGCGTCGCGTCCGGTCCGCCGCCGACGCCGAAGCCGGCAAGGTGCGTGAGTTTGAGCATGGGTTCTTCCTTATGTTCGGCAAGCGTAGCGCGACCCGGCCATGACGATTGGGGGTTGGTTCAGTTGTCCGTGTTCGCGTTCGTGGTGAAGAAGAGCGCGATGCCGTGCAGTCGTGCGTCGACGGCCAGCGTGTCGGCGGCGTCGCCGGCTGCGCGCATGATTTGGAATGTCGCGACGTCGTTCTCGGCCGGGGAACCGGCCAGCGTGAAGGCTGCGGTCTCGGCCGAGCGGTAGAGTTGGTCGCTTGTGCCGCCGCTGTCCGTGACGAAGACGCCGGTGCCGAACACGGCGTCCAGCGGGTCGTTGTCGGAGAAGGCGCGGCCTTGGATCGCCCAGACGACGTTGAAGTTCGACGCGGCGCTCCCGTGCGACCACACGAAGACGGCGGAGAGCGTGCCTTCGTTCCAGCCTTTCGGCATTTGCACGCTGACCTGCGCGAACTCCCATGTCGATGCGTCGAAGTCGAGCGTCTTGATCATGACCTTGTTCGTTGCGGTTTCGGTGCTGCCCGGCGCCGGGCCGTTCGTCGCGCGCGGGATCATCGCGGGGGCCGGGATCCAGAGCGTCTGCTTGACGATGCCGAGTTCCGAGAGAAGCGGCTTGTGCAGCGTGCCGTCGGCGAGCTTGCGGGCGACGATTTCGTAATCGGCGGGGAGTGCGGGCGTCGTGTCGGTCGCCGCCGCGATGGCGGTCGAGAGGAAGTTGTCCACGCGGACTTTGTTCGACGCGTTCGACTCCGACGCATCGACGAAGGCAACGAAGTCGTTCAGCGCGCCGCCGGTTGCGTCCGTCGTGAGCAGGTTCAGGTCGATCGCGCCGCCGACGCCCAATGTCGCGCGCGCGGTGGCGGCATCCGCGTCGTCCAACAGCGTGCCGATGAATGACGACACGGTTTGCAGAGAGAGGTTCACCGGTTGCTTCAGGTCGAAGCCGTCGCCGGTGGCGTTGACCGCGAGAAGCTGGTTGGCGACGGCGCTGCGCGGTTCGGGAAGTGCGGGGTCGGCGAGCGTCGTGCCGACGGGAAGCCTGGGCGTGCGGGCGATCAGTTCGCGCAAGCTTTGGATTTCGGCGGCGAGCTTGTCGAGCTGGTGCTCCACGTTCTCGGCCGCGAACGTGCCGGAGGCGATGAGGTCGAGGTCTTGCGTCAACGGCATGTCGCGAACGATGACGACGGTTTGGCCGGACGCTGGCGCGTTCGCGAAGATCACGTTGCCGGTCGTGGGATACGTCACGATGTCGATCGTGTAGTCGACGTTCAGCGTTTGCAGCGTATCGGCGAGCGTCGCGTTGTTGCGGACATAGACCTTCAAGTTCGAAGGCGCCCAAATCTTGAACGCGAACGGAAACGTGGTCGTCGCGCCGTTCGCAGCAAGCGAAACACGCGCGGCGGTGGTGGAGAGGGTCATGGGTGGGGCTCCGATGAAAACAAATCGTCATGGCCGGGCTTGACCCGGCCACCCAGGGTCGCTGGCTCAGCGTGTAACCCTGGGTGGCCGGGTCGCGCTTCGCTTGCCCGGCCATGAGGGCTGCGGCGTTACTCGCCGATGCCGGCGATGTGGATGTTGAAGGTTTGTTCGATCGCGCGTGCGAGGTCTTTGCCGTCCACGGTGCGGGCGAAGTCACTTGTGCGTCGATCGCGGTCGGTGGGGCTTAGGTCTGGGGCGTCGCGTAGGTATTGGGCGGCGTCCGCTGGTGCGAGGCCTGCTTTCGTCGCCGCGGCGTACACGGGGTTGGTGGTGTCTTCGTTGGCGTCGGGGATATCTTCGCCGCGGGCGAGTTTTTCGCGCATCGCAGCGAAGGCTGCTTTGCGGCTCGCGACTGTCTTCGCAGCGGCTTTGCTTTGACGGCGCAGCGCGCGCGTGGCGTTCGGCCCTATCGTCTCGGTTTGTGCGAGCCAGGCGGTCAGGCCTGCTTCGTCGCCCTCCCCGCTTTCCGCGGACGCGATCGCGTTTGCCGCGTCGGCGTGGGCGCGCATCGCGACGACGTTCGTGGCGCTCTCGCGCGTTGCGTCGGCTTCGTCGATGGCGCTCGCCGCTTGTTTGCCGAGCACGCGAAGCGTCGCGCGGTCGAGGCCGAACGTGGCATCGGCCGGGCCTTTGCGCGTCTTGATCAAATCGGCCGCGTGCGCCGGGTCGCGCTCGATCAGGGCCGCCAGCGCTGCTTCCGGAATCTCCGAAAGCCTGGCGCGGAGAGCGGCCTCGACCTTCGCGGGGAGCTTTTGGCCGTCGATCGCTTCGCGTGCGGCCTCGGCGTGGGCTTCGAAGTTTTCGGGTGCCGTGCGCGTCGCTTCGATCAGCGTGTCCAGCGTCTTGCCTGTTTGCACGACGCGCTCCCGGGCGCGCGCCATCGCCTCGAGCTGAAGCGCTTGGGCCCGCACGTCGCGCGCCAATGCGGCGAAGTCGTCGCCCTTCAGCGCGCCGGGTGAGGCCTTGTAGGCTTTTAGCGCCGTGTCGGCGCGTGCGACCAAGCCCGCGCTCTGTTGTCCATCTTCGCCGAACATCTTCAGCATCTCAACACGCGCACGGGCGCGTTCGTGCGCAACGGTCAGCCGTGCGTCGCGTTCGTTGCGCCGGCGCAGCGCGTCGTCACCGGCAGCATGGGGTGCAATCGTCTGCTGCGGCGTAGTGGGGACGCGGAAGTCAGACGTGTTCGTGTCGCGCAGCAACATGTGCGGGCGGCCTTTCGTTCTTCGTGAAGGCGTTGGCGGCGGCGGCGGTCAGGCGATCGATGTCGACATGGGTGTCGAAGTGGTGACGGCGGGCCGTGGCTTTGCCGGGCGCGATCGAGTTCGCTGCGTCGAGGTGCTTGAAGGCTTCGGCGTCTGCGTAGCCTGCGCCGGTGAGCGCGGTGAAGCGGTGGGCGAAGGTGCGTAGGTCGGTAGGAAGCCAGGCCGTTAGGGTGTCGTCTGCCTTCTGCAATGCTTCGAGCATTTGGATGCTGGCGGCGCGGCGGGCCCAGTCGCTTGCGCGCAGGCCTTCGCGGATGTGGTCTTGCAGCTTCGGCGGCGTTGCGGCCGCGATGATCGCCATGCGAACGCGGCGGTGGTTTGCGGTTGCCTCGTCGCTGCCGTCGTTTGCGACCGCTTCGATGTGGCGGTCGAGGCTTTCGAGATGGTGCGCGTCCCACGCTAACGGCTTGCCTTCGACGAGTGCGCGGCCGACCGTGTTGTGGCGTTCGGCGCGGGCGAGCGCGGTGGCGTGTGCGGCGTCCAGCTTTGCTTCCAGGTCTCGGCCCATTGCGGGATCGAGTTTGTAGGCGTCGCGGACATCGTTGTAGGCCTCGCGCGGAAATGTGCCCGCGCGGTTCGCCTCGTCGAGCTTCGCGCCGAGGCCAACGCGGAGGGCGATTTTCTCATGCGCGAGCGCCGCGGTTTCAACGTCGCGTTCGGCGTGCACTGCGCGCTCGGCTTCGTGTTGCAACACTTCGCGTGAGCGTTCGCCGAGGCCTAAGTCTTCGCGGCTCAGCGTTTCGAGCGCGAACTTCGGGTTCGTGTCGATGAGCCCGCGGACGTAGGCTTCGTCGATCTCCTGTTCGCGCGCGGCAAAGAGGTCGTGATACGCGGGCGGCAGCTCGCCGCGCAGTTCGCTGGCTTCGTCGCGCAGCGCACCGATGTCGCCCGGGCGGAGGTATGCGATTTCCGCCAGCTGCTTCAGCGTTGCGTGCGCCACTTTCCTGGCGTTCGCGGCACGGCGTGGCGAGGCGCATTTTCGCGAAGCGCCGGCGCAACTCGTTGCGCAGATGCGGATATTTCGACGCCCAGAATTCGTACCGTGTCTCAAGCGCGTCGTTGAGGTGTGGCGTTTGGCCCGCTGCGCCGTTGCCGGGCGCCGTTGCGCCGTCCGGCGCTGCCGCGCCGTTCAAGCCGCGTGCGGATGCGTGGCTGGCTGCGGCTTCATAAAAATCGGCGTCCGCTTCGCTCAAGGCCGCGTCGTCGTCGCGCGCCTTGCGCTCGGTGAGCGCGTTGCCGACGCCGACGATCAAGCCTTCGACCGCTTCGTACGGGTTGTCCTCGATTTCGATCGCGGGAAGGCCGAGGTTGCGCGCATAGGCGACGTCGGGCACCGGGATCCTGATCGTGTTCGCCATACGTCAGCGGCCCCCGAAGCCTTGCGCGAGCGTCGTCGCGGCGCCAAGTAGCGAACGCGTAAACGCGTTCTGCCCTGCAGCTCTGGCTGCGCGTGCTTCGGCTTCGCCGCGGTAGCGCGCGATCAGGCCTTCGTGTTCCTTGACCAGCGCTGGGTAGTCGAGGTTGCCCGCGGACTCCGCGATCACGTCGATCATCGAAGCGCTGTCGAGGCCGACGCCGCGCTTGCCGAACGCGGCGCGCAGGCTGCCCAGGTCGCGTTTTGCGGCGTAGCGGATGTTTTCGGTTTCGGCGGCGGCGACCTGTTGCTGGTAGATCGCCTCGCGCCGCGCCTGGATCGCCGCCTGCTTGCCCGCTTTCTGCTGCGCGATGCCGCCGGCAATCTGCGCGCCGGCCTGCAAGCCGACGAGCACCATGGGATGACACATGGATGTGGTTCCTTCGTGAATTTGAAGCGTTGTGGTGCTGGCGCGAGGCGCCGCGGCGCGGACCGCTATTCGCTGGCGCGGTTATCGCGAGGCTCTGCGGCCGAAGAGCAGCGATCAAGCGCAAGCATCGCGGGCCGTTCTATTTGGGCGGGCGGCACGATTGTTCGATCGCGGCGAGATTGGTGGCGTCTTCTTTGTAGTAGTGATAGTAAGAGTAGTCGGTGTCGGCCGGTTCGGAGCGGCTCTCCTGTATGAGTCGTTCGGTTCCGGTCAGCGTATCGTCTTTCGGTGCAACGACCACGTGGCCGGCGGCGGTGCACATCACGGAATAGCATAGCGGCGTCATGTCCGTGTTCGGCAGCGTGGTGCCATCCATGAAGCATGCGTTCGGGGTATTCTGCTTGTAGAAATTTGCGGCGCAGCGAAATTCGCGCAGCAGCGCCAAACCGTTCGCCCGCGCTGCAGCCGCCCGTTTGGGATCGCGGTCGCGCCTTGCTTGGACGCAGTAGAGTTCGGCGAGGTTGTCCCAAAGTTCGAAGTTCGTGTTGCGACGCTGCGCCATTTCATTGGCCGCTAGTTGCATCGCTTCGATAGCCGCAGGCATATCGCCGCGATTCGCCTCACGACGCGCGATCTTGGCAAGCGTCTCCGCCAGTTGACCGGCTGCTTCCGGACTATAGAGCTTTGCCGGTTCGCTAAGTTTCAAGCTCTGGATCGCGTCTCGACTTTCGGAAGGGGCCGATAAAACGACAGCGAGCACAGCCGCTACCGTGGCAGGCCAGCGGCGCGCGGTCATTTCGAACCTCCGGCCATACTCGCTTTGCACCATTTCTCCGCGGAAGCTTCCAATCTTTTGGCTGCAAGAAGCTCGAGTTCAATTTCCGAAGGGACGCGTTGCACTGCATTCGCAGAGTCTTCTTGCACTACATCCAGCCCTCCCTCTTCGTCGTTGTCGAGAAAGTCGTAGCTGGTGCCGCGGCGCTCTCCGTCTTCGTCGTTCTGAAACCCGGCGCCGCAATAGGCGGCCATGCACATCGGGGACAGATCGGGGTTCGGTATGTAACCCCAAGCGCGCGGGTTAGGGTTTTTGTCTTCAAGCCATCGCTCACTCTTTGGCCGCCGCTCGCGTGAGCTTTCGTTTCGCCAATCGGGTAGCGCGCACACATGCGACTTGCGCATACGAGCGGCGCAGCGGTGCTCGCGCAAGAGGTTGAGACCGTTGCGCCTTAGAACAGCAGCTGTCGCCGCGTCTTTGACGCGCGTGGATTGCACACAATAGAGTTCGGCGAGGTCTGCCCATGGACCGTCGCCCAAGCCGAGGCGATCGTTTCGCGCAACCGCCGCCTCCATCTTCGCAATTGCGGTTATCATGTCTCCGCGCGCAACTGCTTGCTGCGAGGCACAAATGAGCCGCATCGTTGGCGGCAAATCCTCAGTGGTGCAGTCGATACAGGACTGCATAGATTTGAATGCGGATTTCTTTGTCATCGGACATCCGTAGTCCGCGGATTCCACGGGCTCCGCTAACGAACCAATCGTCGTTAGCAACGTCATGTTTGCTAGCGCCAAGGAGAACCACAAAACACTTCGACCAACCACGAAATCACCGTTCGCAATGGGCGGGATCGAAGGCGACCATCGTGTCCGAATTGTGGCTAAAACCCAGGCAGTAACTCCTGCAACTCCTGCCAAAACCCTCCATCATCGGAATAGGCATCGTCGCGTGGCGCGACAGGCACACCGCCACGCTCCACAAACTGCGTTGGGTCGATGGCAAAGCCGGCAACATGTTGGCCGTTGTAGTCGCCTCCCTCGGCGGTGATTTGCAAATGCGTGTGGTCATTCCTGCCGAAGTAAGCGCGGTCATCCACAAAACCGAGGTCTTCGCCCATGCGGAATCGAGTCGATCGGACGAAGCGCCCACGCGGATTTGTAAGCTGCGCCTGCAGGTCCAGTACCCGCTGGCTGGGCCTGACGTGTAGCAACGCGAGCTGGAGTCCGTCGCCAAGGTCGAACGTCAGGGTGTAGCCCATGCTTTTCCGAACTTGCTTCCCGTTCTTGTCTGTCACCCAAACGAAACTCTCTTGAACACCGATGAGTTCTGCGTCGGTAGGCATGCGCACCAAAGTTCCCGGGCAGTCGAGACCACCATGCGAGGTAACGCTTGCCGCGGTCGCCCTACTCGCGCCGAAATACCCAAAGCCCTGGGTGAGAGCTTTATTTCCGTGCCCCACGCCGGTCGGGTGCATCCAGCGCCGACGATTCAGATTTTGTTGCTGAGCAGGCGAGAGTTCACCAACTCCGACGAGCACCTTCTTGGCACTCGTTTGAGTGCCCGCGTCGCTGTACCAGTCGTTCGGTTGAAATCCCGGGCGAGCACCAGGAACCGTAACAGGCTTTGGACGCGGAAAGGGTGCCACTCGCCGGCGGACTACCGGACCTCCAACGCCGCTCCCAGGAACAGTAGGCATGGGCAGCCACGGCGCTTCATCTTCTTCTTGGATTTCTTGCGACCGCGGCAACAAGTGTGCACCCGGTTCCAACGGCATCCCTTGCACGAGAGTTGTATCTGTCCGATTGCCGTCCCACGGAACGGTTTGCGTGTCCGCGGGGCCATCGCGATCCGGCCGGTAGTCCAATGTTCGCGCGCGGACTGTGTTGCTATGAGATGTCGCGCGACGACCGAAGTCGTTGTCG